>JBASWU010000083.1:0-4981 GCA_049276635.1 Solirubrobacterales bacterium
TTTGTGCGCGACGCGCGCGCGAGGGCGCGCGCGACGGCGACGGCGATCGTCGCGACCGCCCGCGCGCGGGTTGCTTCGTGAAGCCGGCATACGGAGGGATTTCGCCGTGCCGGCGGTGCGAACCTGCGCACGCCGGCGAATTTGTGACCGGCCCGGCCCCTTCGGAGCCCCCAGTTTTCGCAAGATAACCGGCGCCCGCGCCGCCGCGCCGGTTACGAACGGACGAGCGCGCCGAACGCCGCGCGACCGGGATACGTTGCGCGGTCGCCGAGCGCCTCTTCGATGCGCAGCAACTGGTTGTACTTGGCTACGCGGTCCGAGCGCGATGGAGCACCGGTTTTGATCTGCCCGCAGCCGGTGGCGACGGCGAGATCGGCGATCGTGGTGTCCTCGGTCTCGCCGGAGCGGTGGCTCATAATCGCGGTGTAGCCGGCGTCGCGGGCGATCTCGATCGCCTCGAGTGTCTCCGACAGCGTGCCGATCTGGTTGACCTTGATCAAAATCGAGTTTCCGACGCCGGCCTCGATACCGCGCCGCAGGCGCGCGGCGTTGGTGACGAAGAGGTCGTCGCCGACGAGCTGCACGCGGTCGCCGATGCGGTCGGTCAGAACTTTCCAGCCGTCCCAGTCGTTTTCGTCCATACCGTCCTCGATCGAGAAGACCGGGTACTTGGCGGAGATATCGTCCCAGTAGGCGGCCATCTCGCCGGGAGTCAGCTTGCGGCCCTCGTGATGGAGGTCGTAACGACCGTCGCCGAAGATTTCCGAGGTCGCCGGGTCGAGGGCGATGCCGACGTCTTCGCCGGGGCGGTAGCCGGCGGCCTCGATGCCGTCGATCAGCAATCCGAGCGCGGCCTCGTTGCTCTCGAGATCCGGCGCGTAGCCGCCCTCGTCGCCGACCGTCGTCGACAGTCCGCGCTCCTTGAGCATCTTGGCCAGCGAGTGAAAGACCTCGGTGCCGATCTGTAGGGCGCGGCTAAACGACTCGGCGCCGGCCGGGACGATCATGAACTCCTGAAAATCGACGCTGTTGTCGGCGTGCGAGCCGCCGTTGAGTACGTTCATCATCGGGACGGGCAAGACATTGGCCTGCTCGCCGCCTAGGTGGCGCCAGAGCGGCTGGCCGGCGTCGGCGGCGGCGGCCTTGGCGGCGGCCAGCGAGGCGCCGAGCAGGGCGTTGGCTCCGAGACGGCACTTGTTGGGCGTGCCGTCGAGTTCGATCAGGTGGGCGTCGAAGGTGGCCTGGTCGCTGACGTCGGCGCCGCGCAGCGCGTCGGCGATCTCGCCGTTGACGTTGGCGACTGCCCGGGCGACGCCCTTGCCGTGCCAATCCGCGCCGCCGTCGCGCAGCTCGACGGCCTCGAACTCGCCGGTCGAGGCGCCGCTGGGCACCGCGGCGCGGCCGATCGCGCCGGAGTCCAGCGTGATCTCGGTCTCGACGGTGGGGTTGCCGCGGCTATCGAGGATCTGGCGGGCGTGAACTTGTTTGACGGTGCTCATCGACGGCCGCGAAGCATAGGCGAAACGGTGGCCGATCTAGGTGACATCGGGCACGAAAAAGCCGGCCCCTCGATGGAGCCGGCTTTCTCAATCCCTTGACCGCCGGGCGACGCCCGCCGTGTGGCGACCCACCGGGGCGCCGAGACCTACCTGGCGCGGGAGGTCTAGTTAGGCGGAGCCGGGGATCCGGTCGCGCCGCTGGCGCCTTCCTTCTTCTCCGGCGCGTTGTCGCAGAGGTCTACAACGTAGAGGTCGGC
Source organism: Solirubrobacterales bacterium (assembly GCA_049276635.1). Lineage (GTDB taxonomy): Bacteria > Actinomycetota > Thermoleophilia > Solirubrobacterales > JACPNS01 > JACPNS01. The sequence continues at coordinate 1,757 of JBASWU010000083.1, forward strand.
GCACTCGGTCTTCTTCTTCCATTTTTCGGTGAACTCTTTCTGGAAGGTGTCGAAGGCCTTCTGCTGACGCTCGGAGGTGAGTGTCTGCTTGATCGTGGCACTGGCCTCGCGCAGCGTCTGCTTGGCCGCCGGACTGGCCTTGGTGACCTCGAACAGGTAGTAACCGAACTGAGTCTTGATCGGTCCGACGACCTCGCCCTTCTTGGCCTTGAACACCGCCTTGTCGAGCGCGGGCTCGAACTGGCCCTTGGTGACGCCGGGGAACTTGCCGCCCTGGTCTTTAGAGGCGCTGTCCTCGGAGTACTTCTTGGCGACGGCGGCGAAGTCGTCGCCGCTCTTGAGGGCGGCCTTTGCCTTTTCGGCCTCGCCCTTCTTGTTGGTGAAGACGATCAGGAGATCACGCGACGCGGGCGTCGTGTACTTGTCCTTGTCCTTGTTGAAGGCCGCTTCGACGTCCTTGGCGGTCGGCTGAGAGCCCTTGCTGACGCTCTCGCGAATCTTCTCCTGGACGACCTGGCCCTTCACGAGGCGGAGCAGGTCCGCCTCGGTCTGGCCGGTGCTGGCGAGGAACTTCTTGTATTCCGCCTCCTTGGGGAAGGTCTGCTGCTTGAGCGGCGTGAAGCGCTGCTTGACCTCGGCTTCAGTGACCTTGACGCCGCGCTCTTCGGCCTCGAGGTCGTACCACACGGACTGGATCAAGGAGGTCATGATCTGGTCTCTGGCGGTCTCGAACTCGCTCTTGCAGGCCTTCTTGAGCGCGTCGTCCTTGCCCTTCTTGTCCGTCAGCTTCTTGTTCGCGACGCACTTGGTGAAGGTCGGCGGGTCGGGCAGGACCGGCTTGCCTTTGGCGTTGGGCTGGCTCTGGGAGGCGAAGATGCCCAGGGTCTTGTTGAACTGGGCCTTGGAGATCTCCTGGTCCTTGACTACGGCTACGGCATCGTCGGGGACGCCGGAGTTCCCGATCACAAGAATCAGGACGACGATCAGGGTGACGACGGCCGCAAAGCCGGGAATGAAGAATTTACTTGAGGTGATGGATTTCACAGCTGATAGCTCATTTCGTGGTCGAAAAACGCGCGCCAATATATATCAGGGATTTTCCGTGCGGATGCTAAACCGAGTTCGTTGTAAAACCTGCTTAATCCTTGGTCATGCCGGTCGAATGAGTTTCCTCGCTCAGACCGTGACCTTAACCTCCGCGACTACAGCAAGTAGGGCGTCGGCCATCGCCGTCAGAGCTTGAAACTGCTCTTCGGGCTCCCCATCCACACGTAGCGCCAGTGAGCGCTGCCCGCGATCGTACAGGGCCGTGGGGGTTTCTTTGCGCAACTCGCCGACCTGTTCGGCGTTGAGATCGAGAGGGGCGACCAGCAGGCGGCCGCCGCTCAAGCCGACCGAGCGCGCTCCGGACCGTCCAAACTTGAGTCGCGCCTCCTGTAGTCGCAGTAGGCGTTCGAGGGGGTCGGGCACCGGACCGAAGCGATCGGTGAGTTCGTCGCGCAGGACGCCGATGTCCGAAAGCTCGCGCGCCGCCGAGATCCGCCGGTGCAGTTCAATCTTGGCTTGCTCGTAGGTGACGTAATCGCTCGGCACGTAAGCGTCGACGGAGACGTCGAGACGCACCGGCTCGGTCGGCTCGCCGCGCTCGCCGCCGCCGAGTTCGGCGACGACGGCGTCGATCATCGAGACGTAGAGGTCGAAACCGACCGCTGCGATGTGACCCGACTGCTCCTCTCCGAGCAGATTTCCGGCGCCGCGGATCTCGAGATCGCGCATCGCGACCTTGAAGCCGGATCCAAGCTCGGTGTAGTCGGCCAGCGTCGATAGCCGCGCGCCCGCGACCTGTGTGAGGCCGGCGACGCCGGGGTACAGGAAGTAGGCGAACGCGCGCTCGCGGCCGCGGCCGACGCGGCCGCGGATCTGGTAGGCCTGGGAGAGCCCGAGCTTGTCCGCGCGGTCGACGATCAGGGTGTTCGCGGACGGGATATCGAGACCGCTTTCGATGATCGTGGTGCAGACCAGACAGTCGAAATCACCGCGGAGGAAAGAGAGCATGCGTTCCTCGAGATCGTGCTCACCGAGCTGCCCGTGGACGACCGTGACGCGCAGCTGCGGCAGCAGTGCGCGGATCCGGTCGGCGGTCTCGTCGATCGTGCCGACGAGGTCGTGCATGTAGAGCGACTGCCCGCCGCGTTCGTGTTCGCGCGCGAGCGCCTGCTTGATCACCTCCTCGTCCCACTCGCCGACGTGTGTACGGACCGGCCGCCGGCCCTCGGGCGGGGTCGCGATCACGGCGATCTCGCGCAGGCCGGCCATCGACATCTGCAGCGTGCGCGGGATCGGCGTCGCCGAGAGGCTGATCACGTCGACCTTTAGCCGCAGCTGGCGCAGCAGCTCCTTTTGCTTGACGCCGAAGCGCTGTTCCTCGTCGACGATGATCAGCCCGAGATCCTTCGGGCGCACGTCGGCCGAAAGCAACCGGTGCGTGCCGATCACGATGTCGACCTCGCCGTTCTCGAACTTGGCGAGGGTCTGCTTCTGCTCGCTCTTGCCGCGGAACCGGCTGGCATAGTCGACGTTGACGGGGAAGTCGCGCATCCGCTCGCTGAAGGTGCCGAAGTGCTGCTGTGTGAGGATCGTCGTCGGCGCGAGCACCATCACCTGTTTGCTGTCCTGAACCGCCTTGAAGGCGGCGCGCAGCGCCACCTCGGTCTTGCCGAAACCGACGTCGCCGCAGACCAGCATGTCCATCGGCCGCCGCGACTCCATGCCCTGCTTGACCCGTTCGATCGCGTCAAGCTGATCGCGAGTCTCGCGGTAGGGGAAGGTGTCCTCGAACTGGCGCTGCATGTCGCCGTCGGGGCTGAAGGCGAAGCCGATCGCGCGCTTGCGCTCGGCGTAGAGGTTGACGAGTTCGCCGGCGAGCTCCTGGGCGGCGCGGCGGGCTCGGCTCTTGAGCGTCTCCCAGGCCTTGCCGCCGAGTTTCGAGAGCATCACGCCGTCGGGCCCGGCCGCGCCGAAGTAACGGCTGATCTTGTGCAACTGATCGGCCGGCAGGAAGACCCTGTCGTCACCGCGGTACTCGAGTGTCAGATAGTCGCGGGTGACGCCGGCGACGGTCTTGGTGTCGAAGCCGGCGAAGCGGGCGATGCCATGGTCCTCGTGTACGACCGTGTCGCCGACGGCGAGGTCGGCGAAGCCGGCGATCCGCGCGCCGCGTCCGCC
>JBASWU010000084.1:0-14008 GCA_049276635.1 Solirubrobacterales bacterium
GGCGACGCCAGCGCCGGCCTGGTCAAACAACCGCACGCCGCCCCGATCATCGGCCGCGGCTGTATGGTTGAAGTAACGGCCGGATTCCAATTCGATCGCAGGCCGTGAAATCAATGCTCTCAGCACCTCACGAACCGACCGCCCGCCCCACCGGCGCGCCAACGCAGCCTCCCGGGCGGCCGATAGCACCGGTCGTGCCGATCGGTCCCGCCGCCGCCGCCGAGCCCGTCGTCCAACCCGGAGCAGGCCGACCCGCTGGGTCGCCGCCGGCGCAAGCCTCGGCGGCGCCGCTCGCCCAGCCGTCCGGGCAGCACCCGCCGGTCCAATACGTGCCTGCCCCACACCCCCAATACGCGCCTGCCCCACCGGACCCGCGGTACGCGAGTCCGGCTCCGGTGGCACCGATCCCGCCGGGCTGGGCGCCTCCGGTCGCACAGCCGTGGCCGGTATCGCCCGTCGCGCAGCCATGGCCGACGCCTCCGGTCGCGCTTCCGTGGCAGACTTCAACGGTCGTTCATCGATGGCCGATGCCGCCGGTCGCATGGCCCTCGCCGACGGCGCCGGCCGGGCCATGGCAGACGCCGACGCCGATCGACCCATATGCCTGGCCGCAGCCGTGGCCCGAATCAGTTCCGCGGCAGTGGATGGCTCCGCCGCCGCAGGCGGCGACTCAGCCGCACTTCGCGCCGCCGCAGGCGGCCGCTCCTCCGCCGTACTTCTCGCCGCCGCAGCCCGCGGCTCAGCATTACTTCATACAGCAGCCACAACCAGCCCCACAGCCGCACTACGCGTACCAGTACCACCAACCGCAGGCGGCTCTCCAGTCATATTCGCATTTCGCGCCCCGGCCCTACGCCCCGCCGATTCAGCCGGCGCCGATACCTGTCGCAAGCGCCCGGCAGCAGATGATTTCTCCGACGAGTACGCCGTGGCCCGGCGCTGTGCCGTCCCCGCCTCCTCATCCCACGCCGTCACCTGCGACGGCGCGCTTCAAGGACACCGACCCGCTACCCGCGCTTGCCACACTGCCGCTGTCGATCCCGGTTCAGATGGTCGTCCCGATCTGCCTGGCGATCCCGATGCCGACGGCCGCGTGGCCGGCGTACGACCCGTACGGGCCGTACGGACACTGACAACACCCGGACCCGGCGCGCACAAACACTCGCCGTACGAACCTATGCGTCCGAATCGCGTCGCCTACGCCGCCGGTTACACCCGCGCGGCCCGCGCGAGCTTGACGCTCTCGACGTGCGCCGACGCCGCCAGCGCCGCGGTGGTCGCGTCGCCGACCGCATTTGTGATCTGGCGGACGTACTGCGATCGCACGTCGCCGGCGGCAAAGAGTCCGGCGGTCTTGGTCTGCATTTTTTCGTCTGTGACGATATGACCGCCGGCGTCAAGGTCGACGAGTCCTTCGGCGAAGATGTCGGAGTGCGGGATGAATCCGACAAACGGAAACACCGCGTCGACCGCCAGAGTCGACTGCTCACCGGTCTCGACGTTGCGCAGCTTCACGCCGGTGACTTTGCCGTCGCCGACGATCTCCTCGACGACCGTGTTGAGAATCTTCTCGGCCTTGCCGGAAGCATCGAGATGTTCGACCAGCAGCGGCGAGGCGCGAAACTCGTCGCGCCGGTGAATCACGTAGACCTTCGAGCCGTAGCGGGTGAGGAACTGTCCTTCCTCAACGGCCGAGTCGCCGCCGCCAACCACCGCGATCTCGCGATCCTGGAAAAACGCCCCATCGCAGACAGCGCAGTACGACACACCGGCTCCCGCGAGTTCCTGCTCGCCCGGCACACCGAGCTTGCGCGCCTCGCCGCCGACCGTGACGATCACCGACAGCGCGCGATACTCGTCGCCCTCATCGGTCTCGATCAAAAACCACTCGCCGTCGGTTGAGATCTTGGTGACCGTGCCGAACTCGAACCCGGCGCCGAACTTGCGTGCGTGTTCTTCGAACTTCTGCGCTACCTCCGGCCCGGTCTGCATCGAAAGTCCGGGGTAGTCGTCGATGTCGGCGGTATTCCATAGCTGGCCGCCGATCGCGCCGCGCTCAAGCACGATCGTCTTGACGCGCGAACGGCCCGCGTACAGCGCGGCGGTGATCCCGGCCGGCCCCGCTCCGACTATTGCGATCTCGTACTCGTTTTCGTTCATCTCGGTCTCCGTGGCGTTGGTCGTAAACCGGCTAAGCCGACGATACTTCACTTTTGATAGTAGCGTCCTCTTCGCGCCATCGCGCGACCGTTCTGCGCAGATTGACAAACGCCACCAGCCCCGGGATCGTCGGCATGATGAAGGCGAAGACGCGGTATGCGAGCACGGCCGCCGTGGCCGTGTACGCATCCACGTTGAACGCCACAAATGTTCCGATCATTCCGGTCTCGACGGCGCCGACGCCGCCGGGTGTCGGAATGATGTTCGCGATCATCCCGACGAAATAGCCCATCACCAGCACGGCGACCGGCGGGGCCAGGCCGAAGGCCTTGAAACACGCCCACAGCGTCGCGATATCGAATGCCCACCAACCGAGGGCGCCGAGCAGCCCGGGATCGCGACGCCCGATCAACTTGATCGCCACCCGCGTGCCGTGACCGGTCAAGGCCGGCACCGCGCTGAGCTTCTGGGCCACCGTCGCGACGCGACCACGGCCCTGTGACCAGCGACTGGCGGCTCGCTCGAGGTTGCCGGGTACGAAAAGCGCCAGCAGAAACAGGACGACGACGATTCCGCCGAAGATCGCCGGAATGACCGTCACGCCGAAGGGGTTGTCTCCGGGCACGGCGCCGGTGCGCAGGAGGATGCCGTCGACGATCAGTGTCGCCATGAAGATCGAATAGAGGATCACGTAGAACGCGACGAGGTAGCTGACGCTCGTCCGCGGGCCCATGCCGGCCTTGCGAACGGCCCAGAACGTCAACGCGATTCCGCCGGCGCCGGCGGCGCCGAAGAGCCGCGTCGCCGCGACGCCGGCCATCGAGACCCGGTAGCTGTCGATCCAGCCGAGTCGCGGGATTTTTCTGATGAACACGGCGCGGAAAAGCCAGACGTACGACGCATACGACAGCAGTTCCAAGGCGAAGGCGACCGCCAGCCAGGTGCGATCGCCCCCGTCGCGCACGCGGTCGACGCTCGACTGCAGTCCGGGTAGTTGCGGCAGCACGCCGTAGAGCAGCGCGAGCACGACGGCGACAAAGACGGTGGCCAGCAGCGCGGTTCGCGGACTCAGAGCGGTTCGCTTGAACCGCTCCCACGCTTGTTCGACCTCGTCTTCGCCGCCGGATTCGTCCCCTGCGTCAAGCTCCTCATCGAGTTGATCAGCGTCTTCGAGTTCGCGGCGCGGCAATGTCTGGCGATTATAAGGATTGCCTCCGGCGCTAATCACCCTCGCCGGCGATCGACTCCACGATCGGCCGACGGCCGGTCATATACAATCCGCCCGCCTTGCTGACCTCGGCTCACACAATTCGCCGCGTCGCCATTTCGTGTGCCGCTATCTCGACCGCGATCGCGGCGCTGCCGCAAAGCGCGCTCGCGGGCATGGTCTTCCCCGACGACGCCGGGTCGCCGGTCGCCGAGTCGATCGGCACGCAGTACCTGATCGTTTTCGTCCTCGGTCTGCTCACCCTTCTCGCCGTAGTCGGCGGATTGCTTGTCCTCGCCCGCGGCAACGGCGGTGCCGAGCGGTCTGGGAGTTCGTCGGCCAAACCGGCGATCTTCGTATCCGCCACGGTCGCGATCGTTCTGGCCGTAGTCGGCGGGACCGCGTTCGCAGGCGCATCGGGCGCCGACGCATCCGCTCCGGGCACCGCGGCCAAGTACGAGCCGACATATGTTCAGGACCCGCAACTGAAGCTCGGCAACGACCTCAAGCCGCCAAAGGGACCCTCGATCACCGTCGAGGTCACCGGCCAGCAGTATTTGTGGCGATACGTCTACCCGGCGGCCGCCAACACCTACAGCTACCACGAACTCGTGATCCCGGCCGGCGTGACGGTGATGCTCGACGTCACCTCGTCGGATGTCGCTCACTCCTGGTGGGTGCCGCAACTCGGCGGATCGATCGAGGCGCTGCCGGGCTATGTCAACCGCGGCTGGATCCGCGCCGACGAGCCGGGCACGTTCAAGGGCGCGTCGACCACGGTTTCCGGCACGAATTACCCGCAAATGACGACTACGGTTACGGCCCTGCCGGCGGCGGAGTTCGACGCGTGGCTAGCCGGCAAGAAAAGCGAGATCAAGGCCGCCATGGATGAACTGGGCGCCGAACGGGCCGCGAGCGCTTCCGGCCGGCCGGAAGCCGACGAAGCAGGACCGACCGAATAATGAGCCCGAGAAACCTTCAGCCCGCCGACGGCGTTTCCGAGCTGGTCCTGCGCGAACCGCTCGACTCGACGCGCGCGCGCTGGGTCAACCGAGCCCGCAGCGCGGACCACAAGGTGATCGGCTCCACACTGATCGGCTTCTCGCTGATGGCGGTTGTTCTGGCCGGCTTCGCCGAGCTTCTGTGCTGGGTGCAGCTGGCGGCGCCCGACAATACCTTCCTCACACCGGAACGCTTCTACACGCTGCACACGGTCTCAGACACGTCATACCTGTATTTTTTCGCGCTTCCCCTGTTCGCCGGCATCGCGACATACGTGATGCCGTTGCAGATTGGCGCGCGCAGCACCGCCTTCCCGCGCCTGAGCGCGCTCGGCGCCTGGATGATCGTGTTCGGTGGCGTGCTGCTCTATTTCAGCTTCGTCTACAACACCTGGCAGGGCGGCGTCAACGTCTCGTCGCCGCTGGCGAGCATTTTCTACTCGCCGGGCTCGGGTGTCGATTTCTGGCTGGTCAGCGCGACGCTCGTAGCCGGTGGCCTGACCTTCAACGCGATCGACCTCGCCGTCACCTACAAGATCATGCGCGCGCCGAGCATGCAGGGCGAGACAACTCCTGTCTTCGCCCTGACATCGTCGGTCTTCGCCTACGGCATCCTCGCCACCGCGCCGGTCCTCGCGGCGGCGGCCCTGATGATGCTGATCGAGCGCCAGTACGAGGTCTTCGGCATCTTCAGCACCGCCAACGGCGGCGACGCGCTGCTCTGGAAGACGCTGTTTCAGTGGTGGGCGCACTCGGCCCCTTACCTGCTGGCGTTGATGGCCGCCGGGGCGGTAAGCGAAATCCTGCCCGTCTCAAGCAAAACAAAACTTGCCAACAGCGGCGCCGTGCGCGGTTCGATCAAGGCGTTCGCCGTGCTCGCGATCCTCGGGTTCGGCCAGGTCTACTTCACCTCGCCTGTCGACCCAATCGTCAACTTCGTCTTCATGGCGATCGGTCTCGCGTTGCTGATCCCGTCGGCGGTGCTGATCACCAGCTGGCTACAGACGCTCCGAGCCGGCTCATTCGACGGCGGCGCTCCTGGGCTGTTCGCTCTCGCGTTCGTCGGCTTCTTCACGTTCTCGGCCGTCTCAAGCGCGGCACTGGCTCTGCCGACGCTGTCGGCGTGGCTGGCCGGCAGCCAGTTTGGCTATGCCGCATGGCTCAACCTGGTCTGGGGCAGCGCCGCGTTCGGCGGATTCGCGGCGCTGCTGTACTGGTTTCCAAAAATCACCGGCCGTTCTTTTGACGCCTTCAAGGCCAAGCTCGCGCTCGGCATGCTCGCCTGCGGAACGGCGATCGCGCTGCTCTCGATGTCGTCGCTCGGAGTCGACGGCCTTCCTCGCGAGGTCGCCGAATACTCCGGCGGCTACCAGGCACGCAACATCGAGGCCGGGCTCGGCACCCTGCTCGCCGCCTTTGGGCTGATCGGTCTGCTGATCAATCTGATCCAATCGAGCGGCAGGGGCGCCGCCGCCGGCAACGATCCCTGGCACGCCGGGACGCTCGAGTGGTATGTGCCGTCGCCGCCGCCGGTTAACAATTTCGACGAGATCCCCGCCGTCGGCGGGGACGCTCCGCTCGCTGAGCTGCGCGCCCGAATCGCCGCCGACACCGGCGAACTCGCCGGATCGGTGGCGCAGTCGCCGACCTCTGGCCGTCCCTCGCTGCGCGAATCCAAGCACTAGACCGGCAGATGCGTCGGGCGGAACCGTGGCCGGCAGTCTCGACGATGGTGGCGTTGTGGCTCTGGCGGCCATCGCTTACGCTTAGCGTCACTCTCGCCCGGCGGCGGCTGACCTCACGACGAGGCACCGCCCTAGCCGCGGGAACGCCCTAGATCGTGGAAGCATTCACCCACAACCGTTCCGCAACCGCGATCGACGAGCGCGGTTTCACACGCGCGCGTCAGATCGCCGCCGACTATCTTGAGCTGACCAAGCCGCGGGTCCAGACACTGCTGCTGTGGACAACGATCACCACGATGCTCGTAGCCGGCGATCCGTCGGCCTCCCTGATCTTCCTGACCTGCCTCGGCGGGGCGTTGTCGGCCGGCGGCGCCGGCGCGATCAACCACTACCTCGACCGCGACATCGACGGTCAGATGGCGCGCACCGCCGATCGCCCGATACCCGCCGGCCGCGTCCAGCCGCGCGCCGCGTTGATCTGGGGTATCGCGCTGGGAATCGGCTCAGAAGCCGTCCTCTTGATCGGCGTCAATGCCCTGGCCGCACTGCTCGCGCTGTGCGGACTGCTCGGCTACGTTTTCGTCTATACGCTCTGGCTGAAGCGCCGCACGCCGCAGAACATCGTGATCGGCGGTGCGGCCGGCGCAATCCCGCCGCTGGTCGGCTGGGCGGCCGTCACGGGCTCTCTGAGTCTTACCGCGTGGCTGCTGTTCGCGATTGTCTTCATGTGGACTCCGCCACACTTCTGGGCGCTGGCGCTATTGATTCGCGACGACTACGCCGCCAGCGATGTACCGATGCTCCCGGTCGTGCGCGGGGTGAGATCCACGACCAATCACATCATCGTCTACGCCGTGCTGTTGACCGCGACGACGCTGATCCCGGTCGCGACCGGCGCATTCGGCGCGATCTATGCCGGCGGCGCGGTCCTGCTGGGCACGATATTCATCGCGCTGGCGCTGCGGCTGTCGGGCAATCCCGAGCGGTCCGCGGCGCTGCAGACTTACCTCTACTCGCTGTCATACCTGGCAATCCTGTTCGTGATGATGGTGGTCGACACATCGCTCTGACCGAAGACGCGGCACGGGACGTCCCCACCGCGATCTGCTAAAAATCACACGCGCGTCGGCGTGGTAAGCCAGAGAGCCGCCCCCGCGCGCGAACGATCGCCAAACCAATGAACCGAAATCTCGTACAACGCAATCTCCGCACCGCGATCCTCGTCGGCGGCGTCGCGGCGCTGGCATTCTTCTCGGCGCTGATCGTCGCCGCCGTCTGGGTCGGCTAAGCGCCCGGCACTGATCACGATGAGCACCGAATCCACCGCCAAAGCCACCGGCCGCCCGCAGGTCGACCCGATCTGGCTTACCCGCACCTCGGTCAAACCGATCTGGCTCGCCCTGACGCTGGCGCTGGCGCTGATCGGACTGTTTGCGTTTTGGCCGCTGCTGGTCGGCGCCGGTATCGCGAGCGCTCTGATCACGCTCAGTTGGATCTCCGAGTCCCGCGCCGAGTCCGACGAGCTTCCGCGCGACTGACCATCTGCCCGGCCTCGCCCGTGCGGCGGGGTTTACTTTGTCTCGCCCTCCGTCCCGGCGGCGCCGAGCGCCTCGTCAATTGGCGCCCTGTCCGGGTCAGGCCGGCATCTCGCTGGTCGCGCCGTCGCGCGCCCAGCAACTGACGATGTCGCGGATCGAGAGGATCCCGGTGATCTCACCACCGTCGATAACGATCAAGTGCCGGAATTTTCCTCGCACCATCTCGTCTGCCGCCCGCTCAAGCGACCAGTCGGGCGAGGCGAAGACCGCGCGCTCGGTGGAGTGGTCGCGAACCGGCTCGTCGGCCGTCACGCGGTCGGCCGCGTAGGCCCGCAGGATGTCGCGCTCGGTGACGATGCCGGGACCGGGAGCGTCGGGATCGACGACGACGGCCGCGCCGACTCCACGTTCGGTCATCGCCTTGGCAACCGCGCCCAGCGGCTGCCCGGGACCGACCGTCAGAACCACCGTCGACATACCATCGCGAACCAGCATTCGGCCGGCCACCTCCCTTTCGGGTCGCCGCTTCGACGCGGCGCCGAGTAGTTAGCTTGAGACAATCGGCTCAAGCTTAACGAAGCCCGCGCCGGCGTGCCGCGCAAGTGCCGCGCGACACAAATCGCCGCCACCGGACCCGATAACCTCTGCGCCGGTTCGAGTGGCGTCCAGCCCGTCTCGCACCACCGGTCCAACGTAGCTAGGAACCAGCCAGATCCGGCCGCCAGGCGGCCCCCGGCAAGGAGTTAGATGAAAGCTTCACACCGCATCGCAGGCGTTATCGCCATCATTGTCTCGAGCGCTCTGCTGATCGCTTTTACCTTCATGTACGACTGGTTTCCCGAGCTGATCGCCAGCGAGGACGGCAAGATCGACACGCTTTACAAGTGGCTCGTGGCCAGTTCGATCCCGTTCTTCGTGATCATCGTCGCCTTCGCGACCTTCTGCATCGTCGAATTCCGCGCCAAGCCGGGCGACCCCGACGACCTCGACGGCGCGCCGCTGCACGGCAGCACCAAGATCGAGATCGTCTGGACGGTGATCCCGACGATCGTCGTGCTGGTGCTCGGCGTCTACGCCTGGATCGTGCTCGACGACGTCGAGGCCAAAAAAGCGAATGAACTGAAGATCAAAGTCGCCGGCCAGCAGTTCCTCTGGAACTACGAGTACCCGGCGCAAAAAATCAAGACCAGCCGCGAACTCGTCGTGCCGGTCGGCCGGCCGCTGTACTTCGAGATGACCTCGAAAGACGTGATCCACTCTTTTTACGTCCCCAACGCGCGCCTCAAGCGCGACGTCGCCGACGGTTTCAAGACCATTCTCCGGTTTACCCCGGATAAGACCGGCACTTACCCGATCGTCTGCGCGGAGCTTTGCGGCATCGGGCACGCCACGATGCGCTCGGCGATCAAGATCGTCCCGCGCGGCGAGTTCGACAAGTGGGTCAAGGAACAGGCTGGCGGCGCTTCCGGCGGCGGGTCCAAGGCACCCGGCGGCGCGGCGGTCGACGGAAAGGCAGTCTTCACCGCGGCCGGATGCGGCGGATGCCACCAGCTCGCGGCCGCCGGGACGTCCGGCGCGGCGGGTCCCGCGCTCGACGACATCGGCGGCAAGGGCCTGAAGTTCATTCGCGAGTCGATCGTCGACCCCGGCGCAGTCACCGCCGCCGGCTTCAGCAAGGGCATCATGCCCGAGACCTACGGCAAAGATCTTTCCAAGGAAGAACTCGACGCGCTGGTCGAATTTCTCGCCGGTTCCGCGAACTAAGCAGGAGGTAACCTAGAACCGATGGCTATCGCACTTCGCTCCCCGGGTTGGTACCGAGCGGCACTCTGGACCGCACTCGGCGGTGTCTTCGCCTTCGTCCTCGTAGCCGGCCTGCGCGAGCTGCTGGACTTCGGCGATGTCCTCCAGGCAGAATCAATCGTCACCGTCGCGCTGATCACGATGCCGCTGTTCTTCCTTTACGGAATCGGCTGCTTTGACTACTGGATCCACTGGGCCGCCGGTCGCCCGACCGTGCCCGACGACCACTCCAGCCACGGGGCGACTAAGTGGCAGGACTACTTCAAGGTCAACACCGACCACAAGGTGATCGGCGTCCAGTACCTCGCCACAACGTTCTTCTTCTTCTTTGTCGGCGGCCTGCTCGCGCTGTTGTTCCGCGCCGAGTTGATCGAGCCCGGCGCCCAGTTCATCGACGCGCAGACCTTCAACGGCCTATTCTCGGCGCACGCCGCGCTGATGATCTTCCTCTTCATGGTGCCGGTGTTTGCGGGCCTCGCCAACTACGTCCTGCCGCTGATGCTCGGCGCGCCGGACATGGCGTTCCCACGTCTGAACGCACTTTCGTTCTGGTTTTTGCCCTGTGCCGGCGTGATGATGTGCGCCTCATTCCTCGCCCCAGGCGGTGCGTTCGCGACCGGCTGGACGGCGTACGCCCCGCTCTCGGATCAGGCGCCGATGGGCCAGACCTTCTTCTCGATGGGCGTGCAGTTCGCCGGCGCGTCGTCGATCGCGACCGCGATCAACTTCCTCGTCACGATTATCACGATGCGTGCGCCCGGCATGACCTTCTGGCGCATGCCGTTGCTCGCCTGGGCGAACTTCTCCACCTCGCTGCTGGTCGTTCTGGCGACTCCGTTCATCGCCGGATCGCAGTTCATGATTCTCTTCGACCGCGCGCTCGGCATGAACTTCTTCGACGCGTCCCAGGGCGGCGACACCGTGATGTACCAGCACGTCTTCTGGTTCTACTCGCACCCGGCGGTGTACATCATGGTCCTGCCGGGATTCGGGATCATCTCGGAGATCATCGCCACGCATTCGCGAAAACCGGTTTTCGGCTATCGGATGATGGCGTTTTCGATGCTCGCGATCGTCCTGCTCGGTTTCTCTGTCTGGGCCCACCATATGTTCGTCGCGCCGATGCAGGACTGGATCCGCATACCGATGATGTTCACGACGATGCTGATCGCCGTTCCGACCGGCGTAAAGATCTTTTCCTGGCTCGGCACGATGTGGCGCGGCGTGATTCACCTGCGAACGCCGATGCTGTGGGCGCTCGGTTTCATGTCGATGTTCGTGCTCGGCGGGATCAGCGGCGTGATGCTCGCGGTCGTCCCGTTCGACATCGCCGTTTCCGACACGTACTTCATCGTCGCCCACTTTCACTATGTACTGTTCGGCGGGTCGCTGTTCACCGTCTTTGCCGGCATCTACCACTGGTTTCCGAAGATGACCGGCCGGATGTACAACGAGACGCTCGGCAAGTGGCACTTCTGGGTCACGTTGATCGGCTTCAACGCGACGTTCGGCCCGATGCACCTCGTGGGACTCGAGGGGATGCCCCGCCGCGTCGCCGACTACGCCGAGGAGTTCGCCGCCTGGAACCTGTTCATGTCGATCTCCTCGTTCGTTTTGGGCGCCGGCATGCTGATCTTCGTTTACAACGTCGTGCACTCCTGGCGCTATGGCGAGAAGGCGCCCGCCAACCCGTGGAAGGCACACACGCTCGAGTGGCAGGTCAGCTCGCCGCCGCCGACTTTCAACTTCGATGAGGTCCCGACCGTTGTCGGACACCCCTACGAGTTCGGCGTACCCGGCGCGCGCCACGGAATCTTCCGAGCGCCGGCCGAAGTAACGGCCGCCGTCGCGGTACCGGCCGGCGCGGCGGCCGGCGACAAGCCCGAGCACGCCCCAACCGAAGATCCCGAGACACCCGCTTAAGCGCGGCCGATTCCGACGAAAGGCTTGGCGAAGATGGAAGCAGCAACCGCAGCGCACGCAGACGCAGCTCACGGCCACGGTCACATGCCCGAGGCCAACGCGTCGGTCAAGGTCAACCGGGAGTTCTTCGGCATGGTCCTGTTTATCGGCTCGGAGATCATGCTCTTCGGGGCGTTCTTCACCGCCTACTTTTTTATCCGCGTCGTCCAGGGAGAGCCGTGGATGCCCGAGGGTCAGGAACTGCCGGTCGCCGTCGCCGGGGTCAACAGCGTGATCCTGCTGTCGTCGAGCGTCACAATGCACTGGGCGCTCGAGGGCATCAAGCACAACAATCGCAAGGCGCTGAAGCTCGGTCTGCTGTTGACCATTATCCTCGGCGCCACCTTCCTCGGTGTCCAGATCAGTGAGTACTTTCACCTCGGGTTTCTGCCCAAGGACAGCGCGCAGGCTTCGGTCTTCTTCAGCCTTACGGGCATTCACGGCGCTCATGTCCTGGTCGGTCTGATCATCCTCAGCACCGTCGCACGGCGCGCCTTCAAGGGCCATTACGGCCCCGAGAAGGAGAAGCACTGGGGCGTTGAAATCCCCGGGATCTACTGGCACTTTGTAGACGTGATGTGGATCTTCGTGTTCTCGTCGCTCTACCTCCTGTAAGGCGATTCGGCCGGAGCGACACCAGCCATGGCCGCCGACAGACCGCCGGATTCCCTGCTGGAACGCCTCAGGCGCTTCAACCCCTTCACCAGCGAAACGGACATGTTTCGCGTGCTGCTCGGCGTCGTGGTCCTCTGCGCGTTGCTGGTGAGCATCGCGCTGGCCGCGCGCGCGGTCTTCTGAACAAAATCGAGGAACCACCGCGACCCGGTGCCAAGCATGCACCCGCCCGTCTGACGGCGCGAGCGCCGGGCATCGCGCTCTCCGCGACTCAACCGAGATGTAGACCGACGCGGGTCGGTCACCGGCCCGCGGACTCCCGCTCTCGGCAGGAGCGGACCGACCGGCGCCTGACGGGCGCGCGGCTATTCGACGGTGAGCGTGCCCTTCATGCCGCCGGCCTCGTGGCCGGGGACCGAGCAGTAAAAGGTGTACTCGCCAGCTTTGAGGGTGGCGTCCGCCCGTGACTGGCCGCCTTTGTTCACTACCGCGCCTTTTACATCGACGCCGTTGCCGCGAATCGCGATGTTGTGCTCGACCGAGGCGGGGTTATCCATCACCAGTTTGACCGCGCCGGAGCTCGCGACCGCCTTGCCGGCCTCGAACAGAGTGCCGGTCGGAGCGGCGTCTATCTGAAGTGCGCCGGTGGAGTCGGCTTCGATCACCTTGTCGTTGACCTTTGGTTTGCCGGCCTCGGCCAGCGCGCCTTGGTCCTGACCGCCGCGGCCGGCGGCATATCCGACGTAGGCCGCAACGTCACGGGCGTCGATGCCGGTGACGATGTCGGCGGGCATGTTCAGCGACGCGGGAGTCAGCTTCAGCGACGGGAAGGCGATCTGCTTCTCGGTCACGCCGGCGATCGTGCTGTCGAGCATGCCATCACGGCGCGACTGGACAAACGCGTCGTCGAGGTTCGGGCCGACGACGCCCTTGGCGGTCGGGACCCGAGCGAGCGTGTGGCAGGAGCCGCACTTAGCCGCGAATAGGTCCTTGCCGTTGACCAGATCCGGCTTCGAGTCGTTGCCGCATCCCGCGATCACGACGCTCGAAACGAGCACCGCGGCGGCCGAAAAAAGCTTGTTGTTTGGGCGCATGATCTCCATAGGTGCCGCGAATGCTAGCCGGTCGCCGGGCGGCGGCAAATGGTTCGTCACGTTCGCCCCCGACCCGTCCAGGCGCCACTACGGCTGACGTAGCGACGCGTGCGCACCGACCGCCGCGGCGGCGACGCCGCTCGCCACGCCATCCCAGGAAAACCGCCCGCGTGCGGTGTCGGACAGCCGTGCGCTGAGGTCCGCCCGAGCGATGCGTTCGAGCCCGATCAAGCGGTTGATACGGCCCGCCATTTGCTCGACGCAACCGTCGCTCAGCCGGAAGCTCAAAAGCGCCCCGGACGCGCCGGAGAGGTTCTTTTCGAGTTCGACGATCACCTCGGCCAGACCGGAGTGGTTGGCGCAGAGCGGCGGTACGCCGCAGGCCGCGGCCTCGGCGGCGACCATGCCGAACGCCTCCGGAAAAGTACTCGGAACCACCTGAGCGTCAGCGCATTGGACGAGTTCGGGCAAGACATCGTGCTCAAGCCGTCCGAACCAGCGCACGCTGTCGGTCATTCCGGCGGCCGCGTCGGCGTAGGCCGCTCTGTCGGCCTCGGAGAGTCCGTCGAGAAAGGCGAGCACGTAAGCGAGCCGTCCGGCGGGCCCGGCCTCGAATGCCCTACCGCCGGCGGCGATCCAGCGCACGGTCTCGAGATCCCGGTCAGACAGGGCCATCAGCAGCATTTCGAGGCCCTCGCGATAGGCCCCAAATCCCGTAATCGCGAGCTGAGCGTTGGGATGCTTCTGGCGTACGAGCGGCCACGCCGTCAGCAGCAGATCGACGCCCTTCGAGACGATCAGCTTTCCGACGTAGAGCACGATCGGGGCGTCACCCGCCGCCGCGAGCGCGCGCAGCGCGTCTGGCGCGCCGGGGTCGATCCCGGCCGTGTCGTAGCCGGCGTGCATCGCCGCGACCTGGCCGGCGATCGCCTCGTAGCTGAAC
>JBASWU010000085.1:0-6926 GCA_049276635.1 Solirubrobacterales bacterium
CCGCCGTGGCGGCCGCGACTGTGGTGGCTCAGGCTTCCCCGGAGGCGGCCCCGGCGGCATCGCCGCCGATGGGCGTGATCGGCGGTTATGCGCCGCCGCCGCGATCGCGGGCGACGGCCGCGCAGTACAACTGACGGCGCGGTAGGCCCACGATTCATGACCGGTCAACGCGCGAATATGCGCAGGCGCCGGCCATAGTTTCAGCCGGGCGGTGCGAGGCGGCGGTTAGATCTTGTCTAGGATTCGCCGCGCAATGTTCGGCGCAATTGATCACATCGGCGTCGCCGTCGAAGACATCGACGCGGCCCTCGAGCTGTACTGCTCTACCTTCGAGATGGCGATTCAGCACCGCGAAACGGTCGATCAACAAGGCGTCGAGGCAGTCTTGCTCGAGGTCGGCGACGGCCATGTCGAGCTGCTGCGCCCACTCGGGCCCGATACGCCCGTCGGAAAGTTCATCGAGAATCGCGGCGTCGGCATGCACCACGTCGCCTACCGCGTGGCAGACGTCGGCGCCGAGCTCACCCGGCTTCGCGCGGCAGGCGTCGAGCTGATCGACGAGACCCCGCGAATCGGCATCCGCGGCAGCAGCGTCGCTTTTCTGCACCCCTCCGCCACAGGCGGCGTGCTGACCGAACTCGTCACTCCGGCCGGTCACTAAACACTTACACCACCCGATCCACAGGAGCAGCAAATGGCAGTCGACAAGAAGCCCATCCAGATCGGTTTCAGCAACGGTCAGAGCGTCGAGCTGAAGCTCGCGCCCGACGAGTTCGACAAGCTCGTCAAGGCGATCGCCCACGAAACGAAGTGGCACACCGTCAAGGACGAGACGCGCGAGCTGACTCTGCGCGCCGACCGCGTCGACTTCTGGGGGACCGACGAAAAGGCGACCGATATCCAAGTCGGATTCGTTTCCTGACCGCTGACGGGCGGCCGTGTGCGCGGCTGAGCCAATCATGAGCGCTTGGCGGTTCTGGCGGCCGCTCGATCGCGCCGAGCTGCCCGCGCTCGAGTGGGTCGAGGCGCACCGGCTCGGCGGCGTCGTCGACCGGGCGACGCTGATCGTCACGCGGGCCGGCGAACACGGCGCGACCTGGTACGCGATCGCGCTGCTGGGCGCGGCAATCGACACCAAGCGGCGCGGCCGCTGGCTGGGCGCCGCGGGCGCGATCACGACCAGTTACTTCGGGGGTCTGGTCGTCAAGCTTTGCTTACGCCGCAATCGCCCGCCGCTGGCCGCGCTGGAGACCGGGTCGCAGTTGTCGTTTCCGTCGCTGCACGCGGTTACCTCGTTCGCGGCGGCGCGGATGATCTCGCGGCTGGCGCCGCGGCCGCTGGGACCGGTCGCGGCGTATCTGCTCGCGCTGATTTTCACCGGATCACGGCTTCACTTCTGTGTGCATTACCCCAGCGATCTGGTCGCCGGGGCGGTTATCGGCGATGTCGCCGGGCGCAGGGTCGTCCGGCGCTGGCGCCGGTCCGGCGGGTAACCGAGTTTTCGCGTTCGGCGGCCGAACCGGCGCCGCATGCGCCTACTTACCGACGCGCTTGAAGCTGACCCAGGTGTCGAACAGCCCGAGCCGGGCGCGCAGGGTTGCGCCGTTGGTGCGGGTGGTCCCGCGCGAACAGACGACATCGGCCTTGACCACCCGCGGCGAGGCTCCGCGCTTGACCACCTTTACGCGCCTGAGCGAGCCCTTGCACAGTCCGCCGAGCTTTGCCTTCATCCTCGCCTGCGAGTAGCGGATCGTCCAGCGGTGCTTGGGTGAGCCGTTGTCGTACGGGTCCTCAACCGACTTGAGGTACGGCTTGGCCGTCGATCCGTAAAAGACGTTTTCGACGTTCTCGGTGCGACCGCCCGAGGTTGAGAAGAAAAAGGTCGGGATCACCGCGTCTTGGTACTTGACGACCTCGCTCGCGGTGGCCTGCACGGCGGTGTTGGTCGATTTGACCTCTGCGCCGACGCCGCGGTAAACCTGTGAGCGGGTGTCGGGATACTGGTCAAACAGCGATCCGCCGGCGTCGGTGGCCAAGGCGTATGACCGCGCGGCGACCGCTTGGGCGCGCAGCGCCTGCGGGTGCCACGAAGTCGGTACCTCTCCGGGTACGACGCCCTGCACGTAATCGTCGAGATCCGCCGCGTTGACGACGTTCATGCCGCCGAGCGCCGACTCACTGAACTCCATCCCGCCGCGGTAGTTGCCGTTGCGCACGCCGCCGATCGCGGTTCCCTTGAGTTGGATCGGGCCGCCGCCGGTCAGCAGCAGGCCGTTGGAGTAGGACTCGACGAGCGTGCCGCCGCGATAGAGTTTGAGCGCCGAGCCGCTGCGTCGGACCGTGTAGCTGGCGCCCGGTTCGAGTGTCTTGCCGCCGGTGGCGCGGTTGGCGCCGCTGATGGTGATGCGGCCGACGCCCTGGCGCAGAATCACGCGAATCGTCTCGGTCGCGGCCGGGCCGATCGAGGTGCCCTGGTAGTAGTGCTTGAGGATCGCCTTATAGTCGCGGCCCTGCTCGGCGAAGCCCTGGGCGCCGTACTGGCTCATGCCGATCCCGTGGCCGAATCCGGCGCCGCGCATCACGAACACGGGCTTTTTCGCGTCGGCGGCAGGTGTGCCGACGCCGAGTCCGGCACAAAGCGCGATCACCAGCGCGAAGAGCACGGAAACCCGCGTCGCGGCAACGTGATTTGCTCGCACCGGGGTGTAGTGCGCGAAGGTCATCGTTGTGAGCTTAGGCAACATCGCGGAAACTCCTATAGAGAGGAAACATCGTGTTGTTAGGCTCCAGCGCGCATGAATTTTCCGAGTTTTTTCACTATCTGAGCCTCGTCACGGAAGGAACACATGGCTACCCCCAAAGCTTCGCACGTCTTCGTTGAATGCCTAGAGGCGGAGGGGGTGCGATATGTCTTCGGCATCCCTGGGGAGGAAACACTCGATCTCAACGAAGCGATAGCGGATTCGTCGATCGCGTTCGTCCCGGTCCGGCACGAACAGGGCGGCGCCTACATGGCCGACGTCTACGGCCGCTTGACCGGTCGCGCGGGGGTCTGTCTGGGCACGCTCGGACCGGGCGCGACCAACCTTGTAACCGCGGTCGCCGACGCCTTCCTCGATCGTGCGCCGCTGGTTGCGCTGACCGGCCAGGGCGACCTTGAGCGGATGCACAAGGAGTCTCACCAGTACATCGACATCATGCGCGTGATGCGTCCGATCACCAAGTGGAACGCGCAGCTGACCGACCCGGCGATCATTCCCGAGGTCGTGCGCAAAGCCTTCAAGGTCGCCGAGAGCGAGAAGCCCGGTGCCACGCACATCGAGCTTCCCGAAGACGTCATGGCCCAGCCACTCGACGCCCAGCCGCTGCCGCGCATGGAGGTCTCTCGTCCCGAGCCCAACGCCCGCGACATCCTGCGCGCCGCCGACATGATCAAGAGTTCGGCCAACCCGGTCGTACTGGCGGGTAACGGCGTGATCCGCAGCCAAGCCACGCAGGCGCTGCGCGAGTTCGCCAACACGACCAACATCGGTGTCGCCAGCACCTTCATGGGCAAGGGGGTGATCGACTACGAGAACGAGCTGTCACTCGGTTCCGTCGGCCTCCAGGCCGGCGACTACCGCATGGCCGGGTTCGAGGACGCCGACCTGGTAATCGCCGTCGGCTACGACCTCGTCGAACACGCGCCCAAGCACTGGAACCCCAGTGGCGACAAGAAGATCATCGTGATCGACACAAAGGCCGCCGAGATCGACGCGCACTACATGCACGAGATCGAGTTGACCGGCGACATTTACCACATCCTCAACATCCTCACCGAGGAGTGCCGCACGTCGCGGTTCCCCGGTGGGTCGCGCCACCTACACGACGTCGTAATGGGCCGTTTCGAGGCCGCGCAGCACGATAACTCGTTCCCGGCGCAGCCGCCGCGGGCGCTGTACGAGATCCGCCAGGCGATGGGCCGCGACGACATCCTGATCAGCGATGTCGGTCTGCACAAGCTGTGGATCGGCCGCATGTTCCCGGCGCACGAGCCAAACACGGTGCTGATCGCCAACGGCCTCGCCGGCATGGGCTTCGCGCTGCCCGCGGCGATCGCCGCAAAGCTGGTTCACCCCGACCGCACGGTGATCACCGTCAACGGCGACGGCGGTTTCATGATGAACTGCCAGGAGCTCGAGACGGCGGTGCGCCTGAAGACCCCGATCGTCAACATCATCTGGGAGAACCGGCAGTACGGATCGATCGTCTGGAAGCAGGACAACAAGTTCGGCCGTCACTTCGGCGTCGACTTCACCAACCCCGATTTTGTGATGCTCGCGGAGTCCTTCGGCATGCCGGCCTGGCGCGCGACGTCGTGCGACGACTTCCGCGACCGACTGCGCCACGCCACCACGCTCGACGTACCTTCGTTGATCGTGCTGCCGATCGACTACTCACTCGACGTGCGCATCAGCGAGGAACTGGGTGAGGAGCTGGTCGCCACGTAGTCCGGCGCCATCCTCGCCGGGGCTCCTCCTCGTTCCATAGGCTGGGGTAACGAGGAGGAATATCCCGGTTCCGCGGCGGCGGGATCGACGATCGGCCGCTTCGAGCGGCCGGCCGCGGCTACTCGCCGAGCGCCATCTTCTTGAGGTTCATCGCCGCGGCGTACGTTTTGGCGTCGACGCCCTTTTCGAGCGCGACCTCGCGCAGGTTGCGACCGGAGGCGGCGGCCTCCTTGACGATCTCGCCGGCCTTGTCGTAGCCGATGTACGGGTTGAGCGCGGTCGCCGCGGCGAGCGTGTTCTCGGCGCTGGCCTTGAGACCGGCCTTGTTCGGCTCGATCCCGTCGACGCATTTCTCGGCGAGCAGGCGGGCAGCCGCGGCCAGCAACGCGATCGACTCAAGCAGGTTCTTGGCGATCAGCGGGATTCGCACGTTGAGCTCGAACTGCCCCTGGGTGCCGGCGACCGTGATCGCCGTGTCGTTGCCGATCACCTGAGCGCCGACCTGGATCACGACCTCCGGGATCACCGGGTTGACCTTGCCCGGCATGATCGAAGAGCCCTTTTGCAGCTCGGGCAGGAAAATCTCGCCGATACCGGCGCGCGGTCCGGCGCCCATCATCGCGAGGTCGTTGGCGATCTTGGTAAAGCCGACGGCGACGACCTTGAGTGCGCCCGACAGCTCGACCAGCGAGTCGCGGTTGGCCTGGGCCTCGAAGGCGTCGGCCGGCGCGGCGGCCTTGATCCCCGTCTTCTTGGTGATGTGCTTACGCGCGGTCGCCGCGAACTTCGGGTGGGTGTTGAGCCCGGTTCCGGTGGCGGTGCCGCCAAGCGGAATCTGCGCGACACGACCGAGCGTGTCGTTGACACGATCCTGGCCGAGCCGGACCTGCGCGGCGTATCCTCCGAACTCCTGGCCGAGCGTGACCGGGACAGCGTCCATCAGGTGCGTACGTCCGCTCTTGACAAGCGACCTGAAGGCGCGCGCCTTCTTGTTGAGCGCCTGCTCGAGCTGCTTAAGCGCCGGGAGCAGGTCGGTCTTGACCTCGCTGAGGGCGGCGAGGTGCACGGCGCTCGGGAACACGTCGTTGGACGATTGGCCGAGGTTGACGTGGTCGTTGGCGTGCACGCCTTTGCCGGCGAGATTGGCGATCACCTCGTTGGCGTTCATGTTGCTCGACGTGCCCGAGCCGGTCTGAAAGATGTCGATCGGGAACTGGCTGTCGTGAACTCCGGCCGCGATTTCGTCGGCGGCCTTGGCGATCCTCTTCGCCATCGTCGGCTTGAGCTCGCCCAGCTCGCCGTTGGCACGCGCGGCGGCGCCCTTGACCTCGCCTAGCCAGTGGATCACGGCCGGCGGCATCGGCCGGCCGGAGACTGGAAAGTTCGCGACGGCCTTGTCGGTCTCGCCGCCCCAGAGCCTGGTGGTTGGTGACACGTGATTCTCCTTCATCGATCGATCGTTCGCTCGCGTGGTCGCGCGCGAGGGGGATTGGCTGTGCGGTGCGTTTGGTGCCGGTCGCCGGTCGCTGGTCGTGACCCGGGCAGTCGGCGGCCTACCCGTGGGAACACCGAAAAGTCCGGGCCGGACACTACTTCACGCTGGACGTTCGTTCCTCGGGCGATCGCCGAAACGTCGGCAGCGCGCCGGCTCACGGATGTATTGTCCCGGTTCTCCGCTAATCATCAGTCAAGGAGGGGTGATGAAGTCTCAACTGTTCAAGACGCTGCTGCTCGCAGGCGTCGTCGCGCTCATGGCCGCCGGCCAGGCGCTCGCCGAGTCTGACAACACGCCGCAAGGCAATCACACGTGGGGCGATCCGAACGCCGTCGAGTGCCACGAGCACGGCGCCGGCCCGGACAACGGACTCGGTCACGATCTCACCCACGCGCCGACGGACGGGCCAGGCATGGGCTGGGGTCACCGCAAGTGCGACGGCGCGGCCGACCCCGACGGCGACGGCGACGGTGTGCCCGACTCGATCGACAACTGTCCGACCATCGCCAACCCCGATCAGGTCGATAGCGACGGCGACGGCGTCGGTGACGCCTGTCAGGACGTCCAGGACGCCTGAGGCCCGACCACTCGCGCACCCGGCCTTCACTTCCATTTGGCCGGACCGCCTGGCCGTTGGCGAGGGGTACGTCAAAACGGAAGCCAGAGGCGTCGTCTGTGCGCTGCGGGTCCGGCAATCGCGCCGGGCCTGCGGCGTACACGTGGTGCGACGGGCGGGACGCGTGGAAGACGGTGCCCGGACGATGCGCGACGCGTGCGGCCACGCCGCCGTAACGAGAGCGATCGGTCCACCCGCCGGTCGACGCCGCTCGTCCGAATCCGGCTCGACCGGGACAACGTCGACCACTCAACTACCGGGGCACCTCCCCGCCCCCGCCGGCGACCCCCCGCCCCGGCGCCGCCCTCAGCTCTCGCTCTCGCCC
>JBASWU010000086.1:0-7011 GCA_049276635.1 Solirubrobacterales bacterium
GGTCAAACCAACACGGCGACGCCGCCGCGGCGCGGGTCGCCGGCCCCGGCCAGTTCTCCGCTTCGCGGGTCGCGGCCGACGGCCTGGCAGCCGCCGAAGAACAAGTTCGTACGGTCCCAGTGGGCGACCGGGATACCGGCGCGTTCAACCTCGATCAGTGCCTCCGTGTCGACCCCAGGCTCGGCCTGGATCATGCCGTCCTCGTAGTGCACGCGCGGCGCGCGAACGGCGGCTTCGATGCTCATGCCGTGGTCGATCACGTTGACGATCGTCTGCAACACGGCCGAGCGAATGCGGTTGGAGCCGGCCGAGCCGACGACGATCGCCGGCCGGCCGGCGTCGAGCACGATCGTCGGCGACATCATCGAGGTGACGCGTTCGCCGCCCGGGGTGTTCTCGACCCCAAGCGGGTTGAGATCCATCTCGCCGAGCATGTTGTTCAGCGAAATGCCCGTGCCGGGCACGATCACGCCCGAGCCCGAGCCGTTGGAACACGTGCACGAGACGGCGAATCCCTCGGCGTCGAGCACAGAGATGTGTGTCGTCGAGCCGACCGCGTCCTCACCCGAAGCCAGGAAACGCTCCCAGAATCCGGCCGTCGAGAGCCCGCGAACGAACTCCTCGTCGCGTCCGCGGTTGGCGAAGTCCATCGCGGCGACCAGCTCGGTCACACCGACCCGATCACGGCGGCCAAGGTGGACCAGGCTATCGGCGATCAGCAGGCCACCGGATGACGGCGGCGGGTTGGTGACGACGCGGCGACCGCGATAGTCGGTCTCGCCCGGCGCACGATCCTCGACGCGATACGCCGCGAGGTCGTCGCGCGTGATCGTGCCGCCGTTCTCAAGGACGTAGCCGGCGACCAGCTGGGCGATCTCACCGCGATAGAACGGGTCGGGACCGTCCTGCGCGAAGCGCTCGATCGCCTCGCCGAATTCGATGAACTTCAGAATGTCGCCGTGGCGGGGCGAGCGACCGTCGGGCGCGTAGATCGCGCGGCCCTCTGGCCAGTGAGTGAGAATCGGCGCGAGGATCCGGTAGAGAAACTCATGCATCTCGCTGGTCGGCACCCCATCGCGCGAGAGCTGGACCGCGGGCGCCGCCAGTTCGCGCATCGGAATCGTGCCGAAACGCTCGCGCGCGTGCCAGAGACCAGCGGGAGTCCCGTAAACGCCGCAGCTCGCCGGCCCGCCGTTGAACTGCTGGACGGCGCCTTCGAAATCGACCATGAACTCTTTTTGGGCGGCGGCGGCGGCGACCTCGGCCGGTGCCGAGACGAAGAAGTCGAGCAGGTGGTCCTCGCCGGCCGGCGTGTGGATCAGCATGAATCCGCCGGCCCCGATGCCGGTCAGCGGAGACTCGGCGATGAACGACGTCAACACCGCGGCGACCGCCGCATCGACGGCGTTGCCGCCGGCGCGCAGAAAGCCGGCGCCGGCCTCGGCCGTCAGCGGGTGCCCCGCGGCGATCACGCCACGCGCGGTGTGAGCTTCCGCGTTCATCTGGCGGGTACGGCCGGTCGTCAGCGGCGCGGGACGAACTCGGGCACGTCGACGTCCGACAACGCCATCGCGCCTTTGGAGCCGCGTTCCGAGGCGCCGGGGCCGCGTGAGACGCGGGGTTCGCGGTCGACGCGCGTCGCGTCGACAAGCGCTGAGGCGCGCTCCGGGCGATCGCCGCGCGCGGAGCTGCGCTCGGTGCGCTGGCGCTGGTCGCCGTATCGCGTGGCGATAACCGTCACCCACACCTGATCGGTGAGGTTTGGGTCGACCATCGCGCCGAAGATGATGTTGGCCTCTGAGTGTGCGGCCTCTTGAACGATCTGCGCGGCCTCGTTGACCTCCCATAGCGAGAGGTCTGGTCCGCCGGTTATCGACAGCAGAATCGCGCGGGCGCCCTCGATACTCGTCTCGAGCAACGGCGAGCTGACGGCCTGATTGGCGGCGTCGATCGCGCGCGTGTCGGGACCGCCGGAACCCATGCCGATCCCCAGTAGCGCCTGGCCGGCATCGGACATGATCGTGCGCACGTCGGCGAAGTCGATGTTGATCAGGCCGGCGAGCGTGACCAGGTCGCTGATGCCCTGAACGCCCTGGCGCAGGACGTCGTCGGCGACGCCGAAGGCGTCCATCATCGAGGTCTGCTTGTCGAGAATCGCCAGCAGGCGGTCGTTGGGCACGACGATCAGCGTGTCGACCTCTTGCGAGAGCGCCTCGATGCCCAGCAGCGCCTGGCCGCGACGGCGCGTGCCTTCGAATCCAAACGGAGTGGTGACGATTCCGACCGTCAGCGCCTCGACCTCACGTGCGATGCGCGCGACGATCGGGGCGGCGCCGGTGCCGGTGCCGCCGCCCGCGCCGGCCGTGATGAAGATCATGTCGCTGCCTTTGAGCACACGCTTGATCGCGTCGTAGTCGGCGGCCGCGGCGCGCGCGCCCATCTCGGGATCGGCTCCGGCGCCGAGGCCACGCGTGAGGTCGCCGCCGATGTGCAGCTTGACGTCGGCGCCGCTGCCCTGGAGCGACTGCATATCGGTGTTGATCGCGACGAACTCGACGCCGGTTACGCCGGCCTCGATCATCCGGTCGACCGCGTTGACCCCGGCGCCGCCGACGCCGACGACGCGCAGAATCGGGCTGACGACCGCGGACAGGCCGGGCCGGCGAGACGGGGCGTGCGCGTCCGGCAGCTCGCGGCCGTAGCGTGGTGCCGCCGGCTCGTCGAGCGACGGGTCGAGGATGTCGATCGGGACCGGGGAGTCCATCGAGAAGACCTTCGCGAGGCGATCCTTGGCCGGAACGTCGCTGGCAGCCGGCTCGGCCGGCGAGGCGCCCGGCGTGGCGGCTTCGGCAAAAGCCGGCCCATCGGTGGCCGGCTGCTCGGAGGTGGTGCGTATATGCGGACCCGGCGAGTCGTCTGCCGCCGGGGCAGGCGCTCGGGCCGGTGTCTGGCCGGCCACGGTTCGCGGCTCTGGACGAGCGGCGGTAGCGGGCTGCTCTGCCGGAAGTTGCTCTGGCGAACCCTGGCCGGGCGCGGCGCCGGCGGCCTTGTCGGCCTCGGGATCGACGCCGTCGGTACGGCGGAACAGCGCCGCCAACGGGCCCTCGCGCATCGAAGCGCGTTTGTCCCCTCCCCTACTTGCCATGCGCGATGACCTCCTTGGCCAGATCTCTGTAGGACTGCGCGGCGACGCCGTCGGGTTCATACTTGAGCACCGACATACCCTTGACGGGCGCCTCCGCGAAGCGAATCGTCTTCTTGATCCGTGATGCGAAGACTCGGTCTCCGAAGTTTTCTTCCAACAACTCGATCGCCTCCTTGGCGTGAAGCGTGCGAGAGTCGACAAGCGTCGGCAAAATGCCTTCGATGTCGACATCCGGGTTGAGGTTCTCGCGGATCATCGCCAAAGTGTTCTGCAGCTGGATGAGCCCTCTCATCGAGAGGTACTCACACTGTACGGGAACAATAACTTTGTGGGCGGCCGTCAAAGCGTTGATCGTCAGCAATCCGAGCGACGGCGGCGTGTCGATGCAGATGAAATCGTAGTCGTGACGGATCTCGTCGAGTGCCTTGTCGAGCGCTCGCTCGCGGCCGATCTGGGTCGACAACGCCATCTCGGCCCCCGCCAAGTCGATCGACGAGACGGCGACGTCGATCTCGCGCTTGGCGATGACCTGGCTGATCGGAACCTTGTGGACGAGCACGTCGTAGATCGACGTCTCGACGGTGTCCGGGTCAACGCCCTGGCTCATCGTCAGGTTGCCCTGGGGATCCATGTCGATGCAGAGCACCTTGTGCCCCTCCTCGGCGAAGGCGCACGACAGGTTCAGCGTCGTCGTCGTTTTGGCGACGCCGCCCTTCTGGTTGGCGAAGGCGATGACTTTTGCGCTTTTCGTGGTGTCTGACATTTGAGCTGGTCTCCAGATCGGGTTTAGGAGTGGGGCCGTGGCGCGTCTGCCGCGCCGCCGCATGAAGTTTTCGGTGGGAACGCCTCTTTGCGGCGGTATTCGCATGGGTCACGGGGTTTCCTGCATGGTCTTGGGCGCCTCAATCGCGCGTGGGCCGTGAGTTTCAGGGGTCGGTGGGTCGATCTCGGCCGGGGCGGGCCAAACGCGTACGCCCGACCGCCACCGGCCACCCCCACCCGGACTCCACGCCGCCGGCTCGCGGTAGCCTGCAGCGGTGCCCAGCAAGGCCGCCGAGAACTCCGGGTCAAGCAGACCGCCGAAAGACCTATTTCAGCACCGGTTGATTTTTGTCACCGGCAAGGGCGGCGTCGGTAAAACGACGATCGCCGCGGCGCTGGGACTGACCGCCGCCCAGGCGGGACTCCGCACGATCATCTGCGAGCTCGACGCGCGCGAGCGAATCGGGCAGTTGTTCGACGTGACGACGCGCGGATTCGAGGAAGTCGAACTCGCGCCCGGCCTGCACGCGATCGCGATCGACCCTCGTCACGCGATCGAGGAGTACCTGATGATCCAGATCAAGGTGCGCCCGATCTACGACATGCTGTTCAAGAACCGCGTCTTCGACTACTTCGCTGCCGCCACGCCCGGGCTCGCCGAACTGGTGACGATCGGCAAGGTCTGGGAGCTGGCGCAAAAAGACCGGCTGACCAAGGGCGCCAGCGGGTACGACTTGGTGATCGTCGACGCTCCGGCGACCGGGCACGGCCTCGCGATGCTCGAAGCCCCCGACACCTTTCGCCGGATCGCCCGCGTCGGGCCGATCCACCGCCAGGCGACCCACATTCAGCGGTTTTTGCACGATCCCGGCTTGACCGCCGTACTCGCGGTCGCGACGGCCGACGAGATGCCGGTCAACGAAACGATCGAGCTACGCGCGGCGCTGCGCGACCGGATCGGGCTCGACATCGATCTCGCGATCGTCAACGCGCTGGAGCCGCGGTTCTTCGACGCCGAGGACGTCGCCAAACTCCGCGCCGCCGAGCGCTCCGCCCCGGTCGAAGCCGCGCTTTTGCAATCCGGCCGCGCCGAGCGCCAGCAGGGCCAGTTGAAGCGCCTGACCGAGGAGCTCGGCAGCCCGAACATCACCCTTCCTTTTCTGTACGAGAAGTCGCTCGGGCGTAACGAACTGGCCGTGCTGGCCGACCTCCTCGCCGAGGCCCTAGCCGAATCGCTCGGCGTGGCCGTCGCCGGCCTGCCGGCGGAGGAAGACTGATGGACGTCGCGGCGATTCTCAAAAACAAGGAGATCTGCGTCTGCGCCGGCTCCGGTGGCGTCGGCAAGACATCGACGTCGGCGTCAATCGCGATCGGGATGGCGGCCCGGGGCCTGCGCGTCGCGGTGCTGACGATCGACCCGGCCAAACGTCTCGCCGACTCGCTCGGACTCAGTGACCTCGGGACCGACCTGCGCCACGTCGACCCGGCGATCTTCACCGAGCACGGCATCGAGTTCCGTGGCGAGCTTCACGCCGCGATGCTCGATCCAAAGCGAACCTTTGACGAACTGATCGAGCGCCACGCGCCCGATCGAGAGACCTATGAACGCATTCTCGACAACCGGATCTACCAGGAAATCAGCAACGCCGTCGCCGGCTCGCAGGAGTACATGGCGATGGAAAAGCTGCTCGAACTGCACGAAGACGGCGACTTCGATCTGCTCGTACTCGATACGCCGCCGTCGCGCAACGCGCTCGACTTTCTCGACGCTCCGGGGCGGTTGGCGCAGTTCATCGAAGGACGCTCTCTGCGGATCTTTCTGGCGCCCGGGAAGTTCGGGCTCAGGCTCGCCGGCCGCGGCGGCAGTCTGCTGTTTTCCGCGCTCAAGCGCGTCACCGGGATCGACCTACTCAAGGACCTCTCGGAATTCTTCGGCAACTTCGCCGAGATGGCCGCGGGATTCAGCGAGCGCGCCCAGCGCGTCGACGAACTGCTGCGCGGATCCGGCACGACCTTTCTGCTGGTCTGTTCGCCCGAACATGAACCGGCCGACGAGGCGATCTTCCTGCGGCGTAAGTTGCGCGAGCAGAAGCTCCCGTTCGGCGGCGCCGTGGTCAACAAGGTACGCCCCGACTACTTCCGGGCGCGCAAGCAGCTGCCCGACGACTTCGGCGAGGAGCTGGTCGCTCGCCTGACGGACAACTACGACCGCCAGCGGCTGCTCGGCAGGCGCGACGCCGAAAACATCGCCCGGCTCGAAAAATCGCTGTCGGCGGCGAAGGTCATTCAGATCCCGTTGTTCGCCGACGATATCCACGGCGTCGAGGGCCTGATGCGCATGGTCGAGCGGCTGTTCGACTGATCGCCCGACGGTCGGCGGCCGTCGATCGCCCGATCGATCAACGGCGCGATGCCCGCCTCCGGATCAGCAGGCGCCGGCGAAATCGTCCGGATCGTCCTTGTCGGGATCGACCAGCGGGCGAAACTCGATCGTCGCCGGGCCGACTGGGTGCGTCCGGGACCGCTCGGACGGATCTTCGGCCGGAGCATCGTTCTCGGAGCCGGCGGCGGTATCGGACCACCGCCCGTCGCCGTCGAACTCACTCGCCGGCCGCGGTAGCGATCTGAGCGCGCGGATCGCGCCCTGTTCCGAACGCAGCGGAACCACCGCCCCGTCTGCGGCGGCGGACTCCTGCTGCGGTGGGTCCGGCCGGGGCTCGACCGTGCCGGGGAGGCCGGGCGGCGGGCTGTCGCCGTCAATCGCGAGCAGTCGCGGCCGGGCGTCCCTGACAATCGGCGTAATCGGACGTTCGGTCAAATCACGCGCCGGCGGAGTGAAGTTCTCGTCCATGATCTGGTTGAAGTTTTCTCGCTGCGCGCCGGCGTCTACGGTCTCGTCGCTGACGCTGACCGCCTGTCCGGCGCCGGCCGGAAGCTCGAACTCACGGACCGGAAATTGCGCTCCGGCGTCAATACCGGGAGTCAGGCCGGCGTCGTCGGGCTCGGGATCCCCCGGGCGACCGTGGTTCGCGGGAGCTGGGCCGGCCGCCGCGATCGGTCCGGCGACCTTGAAATCAAAGGTGAACCCGGACTCGGCCCCGGGC
>JBASWU010000087.1:0-52674 GCA_049276635.1 Solirubrobacterales bacterium
CTACCGGCGCGATGGGCCCGACCGGGGCCACCGGGGCGACCGGAGCCACCGGAGCCACCGGGACCAACGGCCTCAACGGGGCCACGGGCGCCACGGGCGCGACAGGACTCACCGGCGCGACCGGAGCCACCGGAACTAATGGCACTAACGGTCTCAACGGCGCAACAGGTGCCGTCGGCGCTACCGGCGCGATGGGCCCGACCGGGGCCACCGGGGCGACCGGAGCCACCGGCGCCGTTGGCGCGACAGGCGCGATGGGCCCGACCGGAGTCGCGGGTGCGACTGGAGTCACCGGGGCGAATGGAACCAACGGCGCGACCGGCGCGGCCGGATCAACAGGAGCGGTCGGCGCAACAGGCGCGATGGGCCCGACCGGAGCCACCGGCGCCACTGGAGCTACAGGGGCCACGGGCCCCACGGGCGCAACCGGATTCACCGGCGCTAGCGGCGCCACGGGTGCGACCGGCGCCACCGGCGCCGCCGGAACAACCGGTACCGCCGGCGCTACGTTTGCGGCGTTCACTCCGTCAACCACCGAGACCGTCCGCGGTAGCGTCACCATCAACGTCCCCGCGGGCTTCACCAAGGCCCGCGTGACGTGGGAGAATGACTGCTACGCCGGCACCACGGTCAGGGATTACGTCACCGGCCGCATCCGCCTTGACGCCGGGACATATGTTGGCCCCGACGCAGTCAACAGCCCGTCCTCAGGTCTTCCGGGTCACATTCTCTGCTCCGGAAACATGAGTACCGCCTACTGGCACAGCACCCTTACGCGCATCTACACCGGTCTTAGCGCCGGCAATCACACCATCTCGTTTCTGTCAGACGCGTCGAGCGGCCTTACCGGTACCCCACAGGTCAATCAGAACTACTACACCATCGAACTGTTGCCGTAAGCGGCGACCTTCGCTTGCGTCGCAGCCGAGCGGCCGGCTAACTCAGGTTCTTGCGAAAGAACTCAATTGTCCGCGACCAGGCGAGTTCGGCGGCCTCCGAGTCATATGTGCCGAGGCGATTGGCCGTGTTGCAGAACGCGTGTCCGACGCCCTCATAGAACTCCGCGCTGACATCGACGCCCGCCGCCGCAACCTCATCGACCAGCGCCTTCGCCGCATCGACCGAGATGAAATCGTCTGCGGTGCCGAAATGCATCAGCACCGGACCCTCGATCCTTGAAAAGTCCGGCTTCTTGTGCGGGAAGACGTAGTAGAAACTCGCCGTCGCCGCGACCTTTGGGTTGAGGCTGGCGGCGAACAGGCAGAGTGCCCCGCCGATGCAGTAACCGGTACTACCGACTTCGTCGACGCCGGCTCGCTCGGCCACGAAATCGACTGCTCCGCGAAGATCCTGTTCGGCTCGTTCGATGTTGAACGCCATCAATTTCTGCTCGGCTTCGGATGGCTGGTCGGTGGTCTCGCCGCGGTAAAGGTCGGGCGCCAAGGCGAAGAATCCCTCGGCCGCGTAGCGATCGCAGATCTGCTTGATCTCCGGTTGCAGGCCCCACCATTCCTGAACCACTACCAGCGCCGGCCCGCTGCCGGAGGCCGGCGTCGCGAGGTAACCCGGCGCGACGCCACTGTTGGACGGAAACTCGACATTCATACCTGGCATGGATCCTCCCTCATTGGTCTCTCGATCATCTGCCCGACGGCCCAAGCATCTCTCCGACGGCCTAACCGTCCGCCCAGCGGCCCGAGCGCCCGCGCGCCGATCTATGCATTTCGCCGACGGCCCAGGGCGCAAAACTACCACCGGCGATAGAGTCGCGTTGCATGGGCGACAGCATCCTCACTGAAATCGACCGCGAAACACACGTCGCGACCCTCACGCTCAACAAACCCGACAAGCTCAACGCGTTCGACGGCGAACTCGTCGATGATTGGTCCGCCGGACTGCGTGAGCTCTCGGCCGACCGCGACACGCATGTAATCGTCGTGACCGGCGCGGGAAAGGCATTTTGCGCCGGCGGCGACCTCGCGACGCTTGGCGAGGACGTCGGTGCGCTGAGTCGCAAGGAGTTTCTGCGCGACCACGTGCATCGCGTCGAGCACGCACTGCGTGCGGTCGAACAACCGGTGATCGCGATGATCAACGGCGCGGCGATGGGGGCGGGTCTCGACATGGCGCTGCTGTGCGATCTGCGCGTCGCCGCCGACGAGGCAAAGATCGGCGAGGCCTACGTCAACCTTGGGCTCGTTCCCGGCGATGGCGGCGCCTGGCTCTTGCCGCGCCTGGTCGGGCCGTCGCGCGCTCTCGAGCTGCTCTGGACCGCTCGCGTGCTGAGTGGTACCCAGGCCGCCGAGTGGGGCCTGGTCAACCGTTCCGTTCCGCGCGACAATCTCGCAACCGAGACTTACGAGCTGGCTGCAAAGCTCGCCGCCGGCCCTCAGCTGGCCCAGCGCCTGATCAAACGCGCCGTCTACAGCGGCGAAGACATGCCGCGCGCGACGCACTACGACATGGTTTCGTCGCTGATGGCCGTAGCTCAGTCCCACCCGGACTTCACCGGAGCCGTCGAGCTGATCCAGCGGGGCGAAAAACCCAGCTTCAACGGCGACCCTCGGCCTTAGAGCCGGCCGGCTTCTCGGGGTGTCCTGACGGCGGTCCGATAAAGTAAGAAGTCGCACGTCTTACTTATCACTCAGACGCCGACGCCGACGCCGACACACACGTGCCCGGCCCGGCGCGATCCCGGGGGTCGATCGCCAGTGAGTTACGAAAACATCCTTTGCGACGTCGATGGCGGCGTCGCGACGGTCACGCTCAATCAGCCCGGCAAACGCAACGCCTTGTCGTATCCGATGCTCGACGAGTTGGTAAGCGCGCTCAGCGCCGCGGCGGGCGACGACGAAGTGCGTTGCGTCGTGTTGACCGGGGCCGGCTCGGTTTTCAGCGCCGGCGGCGATATCTCCGGCTTCGCCGCCGACGTGCCGCTCGCGCACAAGCACTACGCCAGCCAGCGTTTCGTTCAGCTGTTCAAGACGATCGCCGAGCTGGGCAAGCCGACCATCTGCAAGGCCAACGGCCACGTCGTCGCCGGCGGCCTCGGCGTCGCGCTCGCCTGCGATCTAGTGATCGCCTCCGAGGACGCCAAGTTCTCCACTCCCGAGATCAACATCGGTCTCTTTCCCTACATGATCATGGCGATCATCTACCGCAACGTCCCGCGCAAGAAGGCCAACGAGATGCTGCTGCTCGGCGAGAAGCTGACGGCGCATCAAGCGGTCGAGTGGGGCCTGATCAACAAGGCCGTCCCGGCGGCCGAGCTAGACACCGCGACCGGCGAGTGGGCCGCGAAGCTCGCCGCCAAGGCGCCGGTCGTGATGCGCATGGGCCACGACTCGATGGTCAACCAGCAGGATCTGCCGTACTACACGGCGCTCGAGTACTTGCACACCCAGCTCACCGTCACATTGGGAACCGAAGACGCCCTCGAAGGGGCGATGGCCTTTTTTGAAAAGCGCGATCCGATATGGAAGGGCCGGTGAACACTCAACTTGAAGCCGTGATGCACCGGCTGGTCGACGACCTCGGCCGGCGCCGCGCCCACAACCTGATGGGCGGAGGGCAGGAGAAGATCGACAAGCAGCACGAACGAGGCAAGCTGACCGCGCGCGAGCGTCTCTCGCTGCTGATCGACGAAGGGTCCTGGGTGGAGATGGGCATGCACGCCCGCCCGCACTTCTCGCAGAAAACGCTTGAGGGCGTAGACGCGCCGGCCGACGGCGTGATCACCGGCTACGGCAAGGTCGACGGCAGGCAGGTCTGCGTCGCCGCCTACGACTTCACGGTGCTCGCCGGATCGATGGGCTACACCGGAGAGGTCAAGCTCTCACGTCTGCGCGCCACCGCGCTCGACAAGCGCATGCCGATGATCTGGCTGCTCGATAGTGCCGGGGCCCGCATTCAGGAGGCGGTCGGCTCGTTGTTCGCCGGCTCCGGTCATCTCTTTCGCGAGCAGGTGACGATGAGCGGCGTGATCCCGCAGATCGCTGCGGTCATGGGTCCGTGCGCGGCGGGTACGGCCTATATTCCGGCGCTCGCCGACTTTCTGCCGATCGTCAAGGGTCAGGGCTCGATGGCGCTGGCCGGGCCGCCGTTGGTCAAGGCCGTGACCGGCGAGGAGATCTCCAACGAGGACCTCGGCGGCAGCAAGGTCCACACCCGCAAGTCCGGCGTCGCCGACATGGAGTGCGCCGACGACGCCGCCTGCATCACCGCGATCAAGGAATACCTGTCGTACATGCCATCAAGCTGCGACGAAAAGCCGCCGGTCCGGGCGACGGAAGACCCGGTCGACCGCGGGGCCGAGGAACTGCTGACACTGCTCCCCGAGAGCAATCGTCAGCCCTATGACATGTACGAGCTGATCAAGCTGATCGTTGACGACGGCGAGTACTTCGACATGAAGGCACGCTTCGCGAAATCGATCATCACCTGCTTCGCGCGCTTCGGCGGGCGCAGCGCCGGAATCGTCGCCAACCAGCCGAAGCATCTCGGCGGAATCCTCGACAACGACTCGGCGGACAAGGCCGCCCGCTTCATCAACCTCTGTGACGCCTACGGCATCCCGCTGGTCTACCTGCAAGACGTGCCCGGCTTCATGGTCGGCGGCAAGGTCGAGCAGGAGGGGATCATTCGCCACGGCGCAAAGTTCCTCTACGCGACCTCACGCGCCTCGGTGCCGAAGGTCACCGTGCTCGTTCGCAAGGCCTACGGCGCCGGCTACTACGTGATGAACGGCAGCGGCTACGAGCCCGACACGATCGTCGCCTGGCCGACTGCCGAGATCAGCGTGATGGGCGCCGAGGGCGCGGTCAACATCATCATGCGCGGCGTAATCGAGGCGGCCGAGGACCCCGACGCCAAGCGCGCCGAGCTGGTCGAGAACTTCCGCAAGCTGATCGACGTCTACCTGGCGGCCGGCAACGGCCTGATCGACGACGTGATCGACCCGCGCGAGACACGTCACACGATCGTCCGCGCGCTGGAGATGTCCGAGCACAAGCATGTCGACCGACCAAACAAGAAACACGGAGTGATGCCGGTATGAGCGCAAGGAACAAAGCGGGCACGAGATGAGCGGATTCGACAAGCCGGTCATCATCACCAACTCGATCAGCGGGGTGGTTGCCAGCAAGGAACAGTGCGCCGCGATCCCCTACACGCCCGCCGAATACGCCGCGGAGGCCCGCCGCGCCGTCGATGAAGGCGCGGCTCAGATCCATATCCACGCGCGTAAGCCCGACGGTACGCCCAGCTTCGAGATCGAGGACTACCGTGCCATCACCGACGCGATCCGGGCCGAGTGTGACGACGTCGTGATCAATTACTCGACCGGCGCGCTCGGTGTCAGCGTCGAGAAACGCATCGACTACCTGCGCGCGCTCAAACCCGATGTGGCGGCGTTGAACATGGGTTCGATGAACTACGCCAAGTACTCGCGTCGCCGCAAGCAGTTTGTTTTCAGCTTCGTCTTCGAGAACAGCTTCGACGTGATCATCCAGTTCCTCACGGCGATGAACGAGATTGGGATCCGGCCCGAGCACGAGTGTTTCGAGCTCGGTCACATCGGCTCGCTGATCCCGCTGATCGACATGGGCATCCTCGAGCAGCCGTTGCAGATAAGCCTCGTCATGGGTGTGCTCGGCGGGGCGCCCGCGTCGCCCGAGAATCTCGTGCACATGTCGCGTCAGGTGCCCGAGCGCGACGGCGTCAACAACTGGGGCCTCGTCGGCGTTTCGCGCGATCAGTGGAGCATGATCCCGGCCGCGCTCGCCGAGGGCGGCAATATCCGCGTCGGCCTCGAGGACAACTTCTACCTGCCCGATGGCGAGATGGCGTCCAGCAACGGCGATCTCGTCGCGGCAGCGCGTGGATTCGTCGAGCAAGCGGGCCGCAAGGTCGCCTCGATCGCGGAGGCTCGCGCGCTGCTGGGCGTGCCGCGCGCGCCGAAGCCGGCCGTCGTACCGTCCGAGGCCGCGAATGTCTGAGATCTCGGCGAACCAACCGCTGGCCGGAACCAAGGTGCTCGATCTCTCGCGCCTGCTGCCCGGACCGTTCTGCACGCTGCTGCTCGCCGATCTCGGCGCCGAGGTGCTCAAAGTAGAGGACACGGGAATGGGCGATTACGCGCGCTGGAGCCCACCGTTTCTCGGAGACGAAACCGCCAGGAAACGCGGCGTGGCGAGCGCGCAGTTCAACGCGCTGAACCGCAACAAGCGATCGATCCAACTCGACCTCAAGCAATCTTCGGCCTGTGAGGTCCTGCTCAAGCTTGTGGCCGAACACGATGTCGTAGTCGAGAGTTTCCGCCCCGGAGTGCTCGATCGCCTCGGCGTCGGGTACGAGGCGATGAAGGAGCGCAACCCGGGTCTTGTCTACTGCGCGATCTCCGGGTACGGCCAGGATGGCCCGCTGCGCGACCGCGCCGGCCACGACATGAATTACCTCGCGCTCAACGGCCTGCTCGCGCTGACCGGTACGGCGGAAGGACCCGTCGTGCAGGCGGCCGGCCAGATCGCCGACATCGGCGGGGGCGCGCAGATGGGAGCGCTGGCGATCGTCGCGTCCTTGTTGCAACGCAAGACCACCGGCGCCGGCGCCTTTCTCGATATCTCGATGACCGATGGCGCGCTCTCGTGGCTGGCGATGCCGGCCTCGCGCACTCTGGCCGGCGAACGCCCTCTGCGTCGAGGCAAGGTCGAGCTCGCCGGGGCGTGGCTGTGTTACATGCCGTACGAGGCCGCCGACGGATGGGTCAGCTGCGGCGCGCTCGAGCCGAAGTTCTGGCGTTCGTTTTGCGAGGGGACCGGCCGCGAGGATCTGCTTGAGAAGCAGTTCGAGCATCCCGGTTCCGAGGCTTGGGCCGAGGTCGCCGCCGTCTTCAAGTCCAAGACCCGCGCGCAGTGGGCCGCATTCAACGCCGAACGCGACTGCTGCATCGAGCCGGTGCTCGAGATCGACGAGGCGCTGGCCTCCGAGCTCGTCGCCGAGCGCGGGATGATCACGACGATCGACCAGCCGGGCGTCGGCAGACTTCGCCAGCTGGCGAACCCGATCAAGATCGACGGCCGCCGCCCGGGTGGCGCCGGCGCCGCGCCGGCAATCGGCGAGCACGGCGACGCGATCCTCGCCGATCTCGGATTAGACGCCGCCGCGATCGACGATCTTCGCGCGTCCGGAGCCGTGGCGGGCGGGTAGTGCCTGCCGCCGGCGAACAGAAGTTGCTGCGTATGGGCGAGCTTGCCGAGCTGGCGGGCGTGTCGGCGGCGACGATCAAGCACTACCTGCGCGAAGGCCTGCTGCCCGATCCGGTCAAAACCAGCCGCAACATGGCTTGGTATTCGCTTGACTACGTCGAGCGAATCAAGCTGATCAAGCGTCTGCAAGAGGAGCGCTACATGCCACTGAAGGTGATCAAGCGGATACTCAAAAGCGAGCCCGACCAGGTCGCGGCGCGGCTGGAGCTCGAGGACCGCATACTGGCGCGCTCACAAGAGCTGATCGGCGGTGACAGCATCTCGCGCGCGCAGGTGATCAAGCGGCTGGAACTACCGGCCGAGGTGATCGACGGATTCGAGCGTATCGGCGTACTCGATCCGATCACCGTCAGTCGCTCCAAGCGCTACGGCCGGGCCGACATCGAGTTTCTCAAGGCGATCGCCGAGTTTCGCGAGACCGGTTACGAGGAGGCGCTTGGCTTCACCGTCTACGACGCGCTGATCTATAAGCGCCACCTCGAGGCGCTCGCCCGCGACGAAGTCGAGGTCATCACCGAACGGCTCGCCGGGCGATTGAGCCCGGACGAGGCCGCCGACCTGGTCGAGCGTGGCACGGCGCCGATGCGCGATCTGATCGCCGCGATGCACGTGAAACTGCTGGTGGCCGAACTGCGCCGCCGCGGCACCAAAAAGCGGCGATCGCCGGGTGGCAAGCCACCGCCGAAGCGCGCGACGCGCTGAGGGCCGGCACTGCTTTCGCCAGTGCCATCGCGAGCGCGCCGGCGCGTGTCCGGCTGAATCGGGTGACGTTCTTTTCGAGTGTCAGAAACAGTCGTCCCGATCAAAGTGTGGACCGATCGAGGCGCTTTGTCGATTGTGAAAACTTGGTCACCGCCGGGTCAGCAGATCGCCGGTATCGCCGGGGCGATGCCGTTATCTGGGCCGCCGCGTCCCGTCTGGCGCTTCCCTGCTCGCGGCCGAGGTCATGGCGGGCTCGCCGGCAATGGCTCGGGTCCCGGTAGCCTGCGTCGAGCCGATGGAACCCGCTTCGATCACCGCCGCCGCGATCCAGATGAACTCGCGCAACGACCTGGCAGCGAACATGTCGGCCGCCGACGCGCTCGTGCGGCAGGCGGCCGCCTCCGGCGCGAACGTCGTCTTGCTGCCAGAGAAGTTCAATCTGCTCGGCAACACGCGCGAATACTTCGCCGCGGCCGAACCGCTCGACGGTCCGACCGTCGGCTGGGCGCGTGCTCTCGCCGCCGAACTCAAGATCGACCTGATCGCCGGTTCGATCGTCGAACGCGTACTAGGTCGCGAGAAGCTCGCCAACCCGTGTGTCCACGTCGGGCCGGACGGCGAGATCGCTGCGATCTACCGCAAGATCCACATGTTCGACGTCGAGGTAGGCGGTCAGACCTATCGTGAGTCCGACCACGAGGATCCCGGCGGCGAGATCGTCAGCTCAAAGCTGACGGCCGGCGGCGGCGCCGTCGGGGCCGGACTGACGGTTTGTTACGACCTGCGCTTTCCGGAGCTGTACCGGATCTTGGCGCTGCGTGGAACGCTCGTCCATTTCGTTCCGGCGGCGTTCACCTACACGACGGGCGAGGCGCACTGGGAGCTGCTGTTGCGCGCACGGGCGGTCGAAAACCAGGTCTTCGTGGTCGCCGCCAACCAGTTCGGCTATCACGACGACGACCGCCGCTCGTTCGGGAACTCGATGATCGTCGACCCCTGGGGAACGGTGATCGCCCGCGCCGGCGACGACGGCGAAGCGGCGGTTGCCGCGACGCTCGATCTCGACGCTCAAGCGACTATCCGCGATAAGCTTCCGAGTCTCGCGAACCGCGTCCCCGGCGCCTACGCCTGGTAGCGACAGAACCCCCCCCATCCTCAGACCGGAAGGCACCCGCAACCTCATGCAGAACGACATGGTCCAGCGACTCGTTTGGTCCGGCATGCTCGCCGGGATCGGCGCTCTCTCGGCAATCGTCGCCCGCAAGCTGGCCGAACGAATATGGGTACGGCTGTTCGACGAAGCTCCTCCGATCGACTAGCCGGCTCGGCGCTTGACCAATTTCCCAGTGACCGACCCCCGCAACAACCAGCCGCCGCTCGGCCAGTCGCTCGGCGACATCGTCGATCACGCCACGCGTCTGGTTCACGAGGAGATCGAACTCGCCAAAACCGAGGTCGCGATCTCACTCAAGAACTTGCTGCGCGGTTCGGTCGCGTCGATCGTCGGGGGCGCCTTCGCGTTCTTTGGTCTCTTCATCCTTTTGATCGGGCTTTCGTTCCTGATCTCGGACGCGTTGGGCAACTACATCTGGCTCGGATTTCTGATCGTCGCGCTGGCCGCCTTCCTGATCGGCGGTGCGGCGGCGCTGTTTGCGCTGAGGAAGATCAAGAAAGGCTCACAGCTGATGCCGAAGCAGGCGATCGACGAGGCTCGCAAGATCCAAGCGGCGATCAAGACCGAGATCGAGGAACCACCGGTGGGGCAATACGACAGCGTCGCCGTCGAGGAGATCTCCGGCGATATCGTCTCCGACCCGGTCGCCGCCGCGGCCCTGGCGGAGACAGCGGAAGCTGAGGGCCGCCAAAATCCCGCTGAGCCGCAAGGTCTTCGGGACGATCAAGTTTCCACCGCGTCGCGAGACTCTGGCGGGCCGGCCGAACAAGACGCCGCCAGAACACCGAAGCCAACGTTTATCCAGGACAAAGACTAAGTGCCTCAACGTAGCCCAGAAGAAATTCGCGCCTCGATCGAGGAGAACCGCTCCGCGCTGGTCGAGTCGCTCGACGCCGCTCGCACCGAGGTCGCCCGGCTGACCGACTGGCGCGGCTTCGTCGCTGAGCACAAACAGCAGATCACCATCGCCGCCGCGGTCGGCGGATTCCTCGTCGGCGGCTCGCTCGTACTGCGCGGCCTGCGCCGGCGCCGCTAGCGGAGGTTGCCCGTCCCGGCCTGTCGTTAGCGTGCGGGTGTGAAGGCATCCTCGATCAGTGCCGGTCTGATAGCCAAGGTGTTTCTCGTCTGGGCCGGGCTCGGTGTGGCGTTGTATCTCGCCTACCGGATCAGGTCCGCGATCGGGCTCGTCGTGATTTCGGCGTTTATCGCCGTGGCTCTCGGCCCGCCGGTCGACTACTTCACCACCAGAGCGCGGATGCCGCGCTGGCTTGCGATCCTCAGCGTCTACGCGATAGTCGCGACGCTTGTCGTGCTGGCCGGGCTGGTGGTCGTCCCGCCGATCGTGACCGGCGTGCAGGAGCTGGCGCTCGACCTGCCCGACCAGATCAACCGCCTGCAAGACGCCGGATGGGTGCGTGAGCTCAACGACCGATACGACGTCATCGATCGCCTGAAGGAATC
The DNA here is from genome assembly GCA_049276635.1 of Solirubrobacterales bacterium. Lineage (GTDB taxonomy): Bacteria > Actinomycetota > Thermoleophilia > Solirubrobacterales > JACPNS01 > JACPNS01. The sequence goes on from JBASWU010000087.1 coordinate 10,603, forward strand.
GGCCGCCGCCCTGCCCGACCGGCTCGGAAGCGCCGTCGGAACACTGCAGTCAATCACGATCGGCGCGTTCTCGGCCTTTGTGCAACTCGTGACCGTGCTGACGCTGGTGTTTCTGATGCTGCTCGACGGGCCGAGGATCGTACGCTGGGCGCAGTCGCAACTACCCGACGAACGGCGCCGCCGCTCCGAGCGGATCATCGACGACATCTACCGCGTCGTCTCCGGGTACGTGATCGGCAACCTGCTGATCAGCGTTGCCGCCGGACTCGTGACGTACGTGACGCTCACGCTGCTGGGTATCCCCTTTGCCGCGCCGCTTGCGATCCTGATGGCCTTTCTCGACCTGATCCCGCTCGTCGGCGCGTCGATCGCCGGCGGGATTATTGCGATCGCGGCTGCGGCGCTCGGTGACTTTCCCTGGGATCCGGTGATTTGGCTGGTCGTGCTGACCGCCTACCAGCAGGTCGAAAACAACATGCTCCAACCGGTGATCTACCGACGTACGATCTCGGTGCATCCGCTGCTGACGATCATCGCGGTGCTGATCGGCGCGAGTCTCCTGGGTGTCCTCGGCGTCCTGCTGGCGATTCCGGTTGCCGCAATCGCACAGGTGATCGCGCGCGATCTTTGGGTCGTCTGGCGCCGGCGGTCCGGCGCTGCGTTCGAGCCGGCGCCGGAGGCCGAGGCGTAGCGCGACTAGCCGATCAGTCCGGCGGGGTACACGCCGACACCGATCAGACCGGGGCCGACGTGAGCGCCGATCACGGGACCGATCTCGCCGGGCTGGTTCTTCGGGCCCTTGCCGAGACGTTCGGTCAGGGCGTCGATCACGATCTGCGCGCGGTCCGGCGCCTGGGCGTGCTGGACGATGAAGTCACCGCCTTCGGGAATGAACTCGGCTCCGAGGTCGACGATCCGCGAGAGCACGCGGCTCTCGGTGCGCACGCGCTCGACCGGAACGATGCCCTCGCGCGTGACGGTCAGGATCGGCTTGATCTGAACGGCCGTGCCGACCATCGACGCCACCGCGCCGATCCGTCCACCACGGCGCAGGTATTCAAGCGTGTCGAGCGCGAACCAGAAACTCAGCCGATCGCTGATCTCGTGGATTCGCCCGAGAACCTCCGAGTGGGAGTCACCGTTGCGAGCGCTCGTCGCCGCGGCGAGCGCGATCATTCCGTAGCCACCGCATGCCGAGCCGGTGTCGATCACCGAGATCCGCGACGAGCCGACTCCCTCGCGCAGGAGCTGCTGTTTGGCCTGGACCGCCGAGTCGTAGGTTCCCGAGATCCCGCTCGAGAAATGCAGCGAAACGATGTCGTCGCCCGATTCGGCGATCGGCCGGTACACGTCGAGAAACTCGCCGACCGACGGCTGCGAAGTGGTCGGCAGCTGTTTCATCGCCCGCAGCTCGTCGTAGAACGCGTCGAGGTCGGTGATTTCGAGTTCGGCACGGCTCGAATCGAGCCAGACGACAGACAGACTGACCTCTTTGATCGCGTATTCGGCGATCTGCTCGCGAGTCAGGTAGGTGGTGCTGTCGCAGACGATCTGTACTGGCATGTGGCGGTGGGATGGGCGAGCGGCGAGGCGACCGCGCGGTCGCGGTCGCGTTCAGCCGGCGAGGCCGGGTCAGTCCAGCCGGTTCTCGATTTGCAGGCCTTGCTGTTGCCGCTCGGCCTCGGGGATGGCCGGTTCGTCGTCACCGGGCTGATCGACGCCCAGCAGCTCCGCCAGTTCGCCGCTCTCGTACATCTCGGTCAAGATGTCACTGCCGCCTACCAGTTCGCCACGGACAAACAGCTGCGGGATCGTCGGCCACTCGCTGATCGCCGACAGCTGCTCGCGGATTCGCGGATCGGGCAGGATGTCGACCGCCGCGTAAGGCTTGCCGAGCGCGTTGAGCGCTCCCGCCGCGCGAGCCGAGAACCCGCATGCGGGCACGTCCGGATTACCCTTCATAAAGAGAATCACTTCATTTTCGTCGATCAGCTTCTGAATGTGTTCACGAAGTTCGTTTTCCATCGTGACCTCCTTGGGCGTTGGCAGACAAGTTACTCGGCGTTGACCGGGGCTTCGGTTTTGATCGACAGAGCGTGAATGCGGCCGCCGAGCTCGCCAGCAAAGATCTCGTTGACCATGCGGTGCTGCTGAATGCGGGTTAAGCCGGCGAACTGTGGCGCGCGGACGACCGCGCGAAAATGGTTACCGTCGCCGACGGTGTCCTCGACTTCAGCGGTTGATCCGGGCAGCCCCGCTTCGATCCGCCGCTTGAGTTCGCTGGTCTCGGGCATGACCAGAGGTTACCGCCGATTGACAATCTGCCGATACCGGGAAAACGGGCAATGCTCGGGCGTTCGACGGTAAAGTGGACTGTGGTCAACTAATCGAATATCCTTCGAGGGACAGAATCTCATGCTGAAGCTCACAGACATAGCGGCCGAAAAAGTCAAGGACTACCTGGCGGGCCAAAACAAGAACATCGACGACGCCGGGTTGCGGGTCGGCGTCAAGGGCGGAGGCTGCAGCGGGTTCAGCTATTCGCTGGCGCTCGACGAACAGCGTGACGGCGACAATATCTTCGAGACCAACGGCATCAAGATCCTCGTCGACGCGGATTCGCTTCGCTACGTCGATGAGTCCGAGGTCGACTACATCGACGGTTTAACCGGCGCCGGCTTTCAGGTCAATAACCCGAACGTCGTCGCCGCGTGCGGCTGCGGCTCGTCGTTTCGCGTCAAGGACGACGAGGAAGCCGAAGTCAACTGTCCCAGCGGCGCCGCGCTTTAGGCTCGCCCGGCCGGGGTTGCCGGCCTAGACCGTGTCGCCGTCTCGAGCCGCGCTCCAGACCCGGACATAGTCGATCATCATTTGCGATCCGTCGGGCGGTGCCTTACCTTTTTGAACCGCAAGATTGAAGAGGATGTAGTTGGCCACCGCGGGCAATTTAGCCACGTCGGTGAAGGATGGACCGGGCTGTCCGTCGATGAAGACTTGAAGGCCGGACGCGGTCCAGTTTAGGCCATAGGTGTGAAATGCGCCCGTGTAATCGGTGGCGGAATCGCCGTACCTGACGATTCCCTGTTGGCCGGCGTTGGCGTCCCAGTGGAAATTGAAATATGGGCTGCGGTCGGCGAGCGTGTCAAAAAATTCGACGACGTCGGTCTCGCTGTACAACAGCGATGGCGTCGGTTCATCGAGCATCCAGAACGCCGGCCAGCAGCCGGCACAGGCGTCGACTTTGATCCGCGCCTCGATGAATCCGCGGAAGAACCTGAGTCCCGGCCCGCTTTGGACCATGCCGGAGCTGTAGGGGTATGGGCCGCCGGCGGGCTCCTGGTTAATTGAGAGAATCAGATTGCCGCCGAAGACGGTGACATTTTCGGGCTTGTAGTCGGCATCCTCGATCGCCGGATTGAACGGTGCCGTGCTCGACTGCCCCTCGATTCGCCAAGGCGCCCAGACCAACGGGTTGAGGCCGGGTCCGTCGAACTCGTCGCGAAAGTCCAGGTTCCAATCGCCCGGTACGCCGGTCGGGACCGGGTCGGTCGGCTCTCCGGTCGGTCCGGTGGGCTCGCCAGACGGCCCGGTCGGCTCTCCCGTTGGCCCGGTCGGCTCTCCGGTCGGTCCGGTGGGCTCATCGGTCGGCCCGGTCGGCTCATCTGTCGGCCCCGTGGGCTCATCCGTCGGCCCGGTCGGCTCATCCGTCGGCCCGGTCGGCTCATCCGTCGGTCCCGTGGGCTCACCGGTAGGCCCAGTCGGCTCACCGGTAGGCCCAGTAATGTCAAAGCATGGTGCCGCGCTTAGGTTGAAGGGCTGGCCAACCGCGCTGTTTCCCGACGTGTCGAAGGCGAGGACGATCACCGAGACGGTTGTGTCGCAGGTAAGGCTGATCGCAAGCGCGGTGGTAACCGTTGTTCCTACGGACTGGCCGTCGACAAGCACCTCGTAGCGGTCCACCGCGGTGTCGTCGTTTGACGGATTCCAGACGATCGTCGCGCGAGACCGCGTTACGTCGGTCGCGTGGGCATTCGCCGGCAGAGTGGGGGGAGTGGTGTCGGGAACCGGCTCTTCATCGTCATCCTCTTCCTCTCTGTCGTCCCAGTCCCAGTCCCAGCCCCAGCGCCAGCCTCCATCGTGACGCCAGTGGTCGAACCGGTGACCTCGCCGGCCGTCACGCCCGTCTCGTCTGTGGTGAACTCGTCGCGATGTCGGCCAGCCGCCGAAGAGCTCGAGATTCCGGGCGACGCGTTTGTTGCTTCGCCACCGCTTGGCGCTTTGTTCGAATCCGAAATGAGAGGGCGCGAGGTTACCCCAGCGAAACCCGCCGCCGCGTCCGGCGTCGGCGTCGGTTGCGGAGGCTAGGCCCATAACGCAGAGGAGCGAAACAGCCACGACCAGCGCGGAGAATGTTGAGCTACGCAGACGAACCGTCACCGGAATCACGTCCTTAACTTTTTGTTGCGGAGGACCGCAGAGGCTTAATAAAACCGAGAAATACAGCCGAGTACGCGAAGCCGTCAGGCACCGCGTACGGGCACTATAGACGGTATTCGCTATTCACGTTGTGTACAAAATGTTACTGCCACACACGCACATAGTCGACCAGAAACTGCCGGCCGGTCGGCGGCGCGTCGCCCTTTTCAAGCGCAAAGTTGAAGAGGATGTAGTTGGAGACTTTGGTGATGAGCGTCGAGCTGGCGTAGCTCGGCCCCGCCCGTCCATCGATGTAGGTCTGCAGCTTTCCGGCGCTCCAGTCCAGCCCAAACGTGTGCCAGCCGCTCAGGTCTCCGCCCCAGTCCCCGTAGGGGGCGACGCCAGTCTGCTTGTGGCCGTTCTGCTCGTAGTGGTAGTTGAAGTAGGCCATCGGGTCGTTGAGTGAGTCGAAGTACTCGAAGATGTCGATCTCGGGCGGCCAGTGATCGTCCAGCGGCAGGTCGAGCATCCAGAAGGCCGGCCAGCAGCCGGCGCACTTCGGCGCGTAGGTACGCGCCTCGATGAAGCCGTAGCGGAAGCCGAAGTCCTGGCCGCTCTGGACCATTCCCGAGCTGTAGGGATACCCTCCGGCCGCCTCCTTCTTGAGCGTCATGACCAGATTTCCACCGTTGACGGTGACGTTGTTCTTCGTGTAAAACGCATCCTCGATCGACGGGTTGAATGGACTTCCGTACTCCCACCGCGCGTCGCCGCGCAGCGCGGACCACTTGCTCTCGTCGAGGGCCGAGCCGTTGAACTCGTCGCCCCAGATTTGGGTCCAGGCGCCGTCGGCGCCGAGCGGCTGAACACCGGGCGGAGGGGTGGTCGTGCAGGCGACGGTCGTCACGCTGACGGGCGCCGTCGGCGAGGCGTTCCCGGCGGCGTCGAACGCGACGATCGAGTACGACTCGGTCGTGCCGCAGGGCAGCGTGACCGGAAACGTTGTCTGCGTCGTCGACCCGATTTTCATGGCTGCTCGGAACACGTCGTAACGCACGACTCCGACGTTGTCCGTCGAAGCGGACCAGGTGAGCGTCGCCGCGGTCTGTGTGATCGCGGTCGCCGATGGGCTTCCCGGGCTGCTCGGTGGAGCGGTGTCGGGGCAGATCGCGGCCATCACATTGCGCGGAGTGCCGGTGGCCGCGTTTCCCGCGGCATCGCGAGCGGCCACCGCGAAGACGGCGGACGTCGAGCAGGCGAGTGCTACGTCGTGCGAGGTCGTCGTCGTCGAGGCGATCGTCGCGCCGTTCATCAGCACGTCGTACCCGGTCACGCCGACGTTGTCGGTCGACCCACTCCAGGAGAGCGTGGCTCCCGTGGCTGTGATGTTCGTCGCCGTCAAGCCGGAGGGGGCGCTCGGCGCCTGAGAGTCGATCGGCGGAGGCTGCGGCTCGGTCGGGCCTACGGACGGCGTTGGCTCGGTGACCGGCGGCGACGGTTGTGGAGCCGTCACATTGGCCACCAGCACCCGATGCGTATTGGTCGCGGTGCGATTGCCGGCCGCCGTGGCCTTCACCGTGAGCCGGTGCCATCCGTTGGTCAGAACCGTTGTGTCGAGCGCGTTTCCGTCGCGGCGATAGGAAAACGGCGCGGTGGTGTCGGTCGTATGCAGTGCGCCATCCACGTAGAAGCGGACCGATCGAACGGTGTATGCCGACCGAGCGGTCGCCTTGAAGTCAACTTGGCCGGCGACCGTCGATCGCTCGGCCGGCGTCGTGATCGAGACGCTCACGCGCGCGCTCGCGCGCGCTTCACGTTTTGTTTTCTTGGCCGCGGCCGCGGTGGTCAGCAGGAGCAGGACGATGACGCAGCAGAAAGCTGCCGTCGGCGCGGAGACTGTGAGGCGGTGTAGACGCATGCGTGTTTCCTGAGCTGTTGGGCATTTGCGGAGTTAGACCCGGACAGGTGTTTAACCGGGCGCTTGATCGCCGGCGGGCATGCGCTGCATGACACGGCGCGATGCCCGCGGCGAGGCGCCGGAGTTAGCGCGGCCTCCCCTGGGTCACACGCCTACATCGCCAATTATTGACAACCGCGTGAGCGCGGTTTAGACGTTCATATGAGCCGACCGATCGAGGCCGGATCTGCTAAACGCCGGCCTGCTCCAGCGCCGCCTCGAGTTCGGCGGCGACGAACGGCCCCTGAAGTTGAGAGACGACCCTGCCGTCGGTCCCGATCACGAACGTGAAGGGCTCGCTGGTCAGGCCGTACTGGCCGACCTGCTTGCGATACCCGGCATTTGGATCGTTCTTGTTGAAGATCTCCTGATGAATGAAAATTGCCTTGTCGCCGACCTTTGAACGGACCTCTGCGGCGACGTCGATCACCGGACCGCAGACGCGTGACGCGCACAGCAGTGGGGTCGCGAACAGCAGGACGATCGGTTTCCGTTGCCTGAGCGCGTCGTCGAGGCTGATCTCGTGCATGCCCGACGGCGGCCTGCGCGTATCGATTTCGGCGACCGGCGCGTCGTCGAGCGTGTCGGTCTTGATCGCGGGCGCCTTCTCGCCCGGCGCCGGCGCCGGGTCGTCGGCGCGAAGCTCGATACCCGACGACGCCGACTCGACGCCGGAGCCGGTCTTGGTCAAGGTCATGATGTCGAGCCGGCGGACGCGCCTGCCCGCCTTGACCACGCCGGTGTAAAAACCGCTGCCGATCGTGTCGTAATCGCTCGCCGAAGTTTGACTGCGGAACTCCTCGGCGACATCGAGCGCGTTTGCGGCTACGGCGAAGGGTCCCTCGGCCGGCGATTTGGAATCCTTTGACACATACATCACCGTCGGACCCCAGACCGGCTTGCGATCGGCGCTGAACAGCCCGAAGGGAATGCGGTTGACGCGCCCGGCGACGAAGTCGTTCGCTGCCGGCAGCAGCGCCGGGCCGTCGGAGGCGCCGGCTTCATCGCGGATCGCCGCGAAGTTCTTAACCCCGTCGGCCCGCGGAAATTCGGCCGGGTCGACCCGCGAAGCGGCTTTGATCTGGGCGATCGGATCATCGGAGGCCGGCCGATCGCCGCCGCATCCGATCGCCGCCAGGGCGAGTACCACCGCGGCGATCGAGGCGAACACGTTTGCCGCGAAACGGTGTTTCGTCATCGGCGGGCATGCGTGCATAGCGCAGGCACTATAGGCGCTGCGGCGTATGCCGGCACCCGGTCTGAGAATGCACCGATCCCGTGGGCAGACGGACGACGGCGTGCGGATATCATCCCCGGCGCCCCGGCGCCCCACGCCGGTAGCTCCGATACCCAGGGATCTCTCATGACTCACAGGAACTCACACTCAATTTCGCGACTCGCGAGCCGGCGAGGCCGGGGATGAGCGGCGGCACGTTACGCGCCGCGGTCGTCGGTGCCGGCCCTTCGGGCTTCTACACCACCGGCCAGCTGCTCAACGCAGGCTTCGCCGTCGACCTCTACGACCTGCTGCCGACACCTTACGGACTGGTGCGGGCCGGGGTGGCCCCCGACCATCCGAAGATCAAAAATGTCACCCGCGTCTACGAGAAAACTGCCGCCAGCGAAGACTTTCGCTTTTTCGGCGGTGTCGAGCTCGGCAAGGACTTCACCCGCGCGGATCTGCTCGAGCGGTATCACGTGGTCGTGTACGCGACCGGCACCAGCGCCGACAATCGCCTCGGCATCGAGGGTGAGGACCTCGCCGGCTCCCACGCCGCCACTGAGTTCGTCGCCTGGTACAACGGCCACCCGCACTACGCCGACCGCGAGTTCGATCTGACCGTCAAGCGCGCGGTCGTGATCGGTAATGGCAACGTCGCGATCGATGTCGCGCGCATGCTCGTGCTCGACCCCGCCGAACTCGCCCCGACGGACACCGCCGACCACGCGCTTGTCGCTCTGGCGAATTCCCAGGTCGAAGAGGTGATCCTGCTCGGCCGCCGCGGACCGGCGCAGGCCGCGTTTACGAATCCGGAACTACTTGAACTCGGCGAGTTGCGCCGCGCCGACGTGATCGTCGATCCGGCCGATCTCGAGCTGGATCCCGACAGCGAGGCCTGGCTGGCCGGTGACGAGGCCGACGTCACTTCTCGCAAGAACGTCGAAATTCTGCGCGAATACGCGCGGCGTGCGCCGACCGGCAAGACTCACCGCGTCGTGCTCAAGTTCCTGCGCTCGCCGCTTGAGATCACCGGCGACGAGCGCGTCGAGGGCATCCGAGTGGGCGTCAACAAGATCGAGCGCGGCGAGAACGGCACGTTGCGCGCCGTCGACACCGGTGAAACCGAGGAGATCGAGTGCGGCCTGGTGCTGCGTTCGATCGGCTACCGCGGCCGTCCGATCCCCGAAGTTCCGTTTGACGAGCGCCGTGGTCTGATTCGCAACTCGGGCGGCAGGGTGACCGACGACAACGGTGCGCCGCTACCCGGCGAGTACGCGGTCGGCTGGATCAAGCGTGGTCCCTCCGGCGTTATCGGTACCAACAAGAAAGACGCCGCCGACACGGTCGCCCGCATTCTCGAGGATCGCGAGGCCGGTCGCCTCGGTTCGCCGGTCAACGACGAAGACGCCGAAGCCTGGATCGCCGAACGTGCGCCGGGCCTCACGACCTGGGCCGGGTGGGGTGCGATCGACGCCCACGAGCAGGCGCTGGGCGAGCCGCACGGCCGCCCGCGCGTCAAGCTCGTCGATGTCGGCGAGATGACCCGCATCGGCACCGACGTCGAGGCCGCCGCCGAGTGATTTCGCGGGTCTGGTAATTAGCCGCCCGGGCATGTATGCGCGGCCGGTCTCTATTGGCGCGGTCGGTCATCGCCATACGACCGGCCTGCCGCGACTACCGGCTGACACCCGTTAGCCGAGCGCTTCGGCCAGCGGTACCGGCGCCTGTCCGTCGAGCGCGTTGAGCGCTTTCTCGACCGAGGTCGAGATGCAGGTGAACATCGGAGTGTCGCGCTGCGTGTACAGGCTTGACTCGGTCTCGCGCAGCCGTTGCACGAGGTCGAGAAAGTCGGCCGGCTTGTCGGCCTCGAACGAGACCACGAAGTCCTGGTCGTCGAGTCCGAACGAGTACGAGGTGTTGAGGTTTATATGCGGGTACTCGCGGCCGACGGCGATGTGCTCCATCATGATCCGTTTGCGCTCTTCGAGATCGAGCAGATACCACTCGCGCGTCTTGACGAACGGATAGACGAACAGGTACTTGCCATCGCCCGGGCGTACCTTCGTGCGATCCTCGTCGGTGTATGGCGAGCTTTTGGTCATAGCTAGGAACGAGTTGCTGATCTCGGCGTAGCGCATCAGGCCGCTCTGGTTGAGCAGCACATGCAGCTCGTGAATGTGATCGAGGTTCGGTGACGCCGTCCACAACAGCAGATCCGCGGAACCCTTGGTGCCGACCGTGGAGTATGCGCGCAGAAAGTGATCTGTGGCGAAGTCGTTACAGGCCGCGGCGAACTCGCTTTTGTCGGACGTACGCTCCTCCGGTAGGCGACGGCGCCACGTTGGGTCGACGCGAATGAAGGTGAACTTGACGAAAGACTGGCCGGCCATCGGGTACCTCGTCCTCGGTGGATGCGTGGGTCGCAATGACACTCAGCCGGCCGCTGGATGGCTTGTCTGGGCGGCCGCGTGAGCATTGGGTGCCTGAGATCGGCAGTATAGTCGCCACAATGTCTCGGCCAGAGGTCCGTTCGCCCACTCCGGGCCGCTTGATCTGGCTGTCTAGAGCGGCTACGCGCAGCGCCGTCCGGCCGGTCTCGGTTCTGGTGGCGATTGTCTTTGCGGCGCTGCTCGGTTTGTCGACACCCGGCTCCGCCGCCGCAAAGGGACCCGCCGTCGATCAGGCGCGATCGGTCTCGCTGTTGTTCATGCCCGGACCGGTTCGCTCGCCCGCGCCCTTGCTGGCCGAAGACCTCGAACGGCTTCCGGGGTTCAACACCGGACTCCTCAGCCCGACGCTCGGTCGCTACAGCCCGACGCAGATGATGCTCGACATCGGCCAGGGCGCGAGAGTCGCGAGCAGTCTCTACAAACCGGTCGTCGCGCCAGCTCCCGGTGTCGTTTATGACTCGGGCGCAAATCGCGCGTGCCTGCGCGACTGGTCCGCGCTGCGCCGCCGTGCCGCCGATACTCCCGGTGCGGTTGAGCCCGGTCTCCTGGGCGAGACCGTGCGCGCGTCCTCGCTGGACGCCGCCTGGGCGGTCGCCGCGGGTGACGCGACCGTCTCGGCGATCGCGTCGGTGAGCGGATCGGGGCCGGCGCGATGCGGCGACGTCGCGTCTGCGTTCGTCGTGGCGCCGGCCCGGCTCCTAGCGACACTGGACATTTTGCAACGGGTGAACCGACTGGTTATCGCGGCGATTCCGCCGGGCGGCGCCGGCGTAAAGATCGTCAGGCGGCTTGCCCTCCAACGCGAGCGCCTGATCGTCGTCGTGCAGGCGCCGCCTGATCCGGCGCGCACCCGGCTGTTGGCGGTCGCCGTCAAGGGGCTCGACGGCGAAGGAAGTTTGACCTCCTCGACTACCCGTCGCCGCGGTCTCGTCGCCGCGATCGATATCGCCCCGACGATCCTTTCCCGGCTCGGTCTACCCGAGCCCGCGGCGATGCAGGGCCGGCCGATCGTGAGTTCGTCGCCGATGACCTCCGGCGAGCTGCGCGAGATGGCTCAGCGGCTCGAACTGATTGCCGGCCGGCGATTGCCGCTTGGCCGGGGCATGCTGGTGTTGGTCTGCCTGTTGCTGATCGGCGTGCTGGGGCTGGGGCGGATCACCGGGCGCTACGAGCAGCTCGCCCGCACGTCACAGCGGATCGTAGGGCTGTCGCTGCTGTGGTTGCCGGTCATGCTGCTGTTCACTGCCGTCTTGCGGCCGACCCGGATGGTCGAGACCGATATCGCGGCCGGGGGGTCGGTACTGCTCGCGATTCTCTCCGACCGCGTCGCGCGTTGGCCGCGCGCGCCGTGGATCCCGGTGTTGACGACCCTGGCGGTTCACGGGCTGGATTTCGCGTTGCTCGGCTCACGGTTCACGGGCGAGTCTCTGCTCGGATCGAACCCGCTCTACGGCGCGCGTTTCTTTGGCGTCGGCAACGAACTCGAGGCCGTGCTCACCGTGAGCGGGCTGATCGGAGCCGGAGCTCTGATGTGCGGACGGCAGCTCGAGCATCCGGCGCGCTGGTTCGCTGTCGCCGGGGTCGCGATGGTGATGTTCCTCGGACTCGGCCGGCTCGGGGCCGACGTCGGCGGGGTGGTGATGGTGACCGCCGGATTCGGCGTCGCCGCCGTCTATGCGGCGCAACTTCGCCTCACCGCCGGCCGGGTCACGATCCTGCTGCTTGCGCCCGTGATCGCCCTGGCGCTGATCGTCGGGCTCGACGCCGTTTCCGGCGGCGAGTCACACCTCTCGCGCACGGTCTTGCGTGCGGACAACCCGGGCGACCTCGCGACGGTGATCGACAGGCGCTTCCGCGCCAGCATCAACGGCGCCCAGAACGACGGCATCTGGCTGTTGGTGATCGCCGCGATCTTGTTGCTTGCCTGGGCTTGGTTTACGCGCGATCGGCTGATGGCTCGGCTGGCCGGGCCGGGCGAGGATCCGGCGCGGCGGCGCCCGTTCGGTGCCGCGCTCGTCGGCGGGCTCGCCGCGACGATCGTCGGAGCGCTTGCTAACGATTCCGGACCGGCGATTCTGATCATCGGCACGATCTATCTGTTGATGGGCCTCCTTTACGTACGGGGGAGACCGCTCGAAACAAGCCCGGGCCGCCCGTAGCGCCGGCATCGCCCCGCGCGGTGGCCGACGGCTGCCGGCAACGGGCCGGGCGAGCCGACGAATCGGCGCCGGATCGGCGCCCCGCGACGCCCGAACCAACTATCACGTATTGACGAATCGGAGAATCGGGTGCAAACTCGGGATAACGCTAATGAATCGCGGTGGGGGCGCCGATCCATAGCTTCGTGCCGCTGGGGTCGTCACCCCAGCTCGCACGGTCGAATCGACGGCCCGACCCGGTCGTCGTTGGGGGGATTGAAATGATGATGAGCGCGGAAACAAATCGAGGCCGAACACGAGGACAAGCGGGGTTTTCTCTCCCGGAATTGCTCGTCGTGGTGCTGTTTCTGGGGATCCTCACCGGGATCGCCGTACCGTCGTTTCTCGCCCAGAAGGACAAGGCGCGCGATGCCTGCGCGAAGGCGCAACTGCGCGCGACCTACACGGCTGCGATGACCTATGGCGTCGGCAACGACTCGTCGTTTGCGGGACTCGACGCCAACGCCGTCAACCAAATCGACCGGTCGATCCCGACATCGGCGACCGGCGGCTGCGCACAGTCGCAGATCTTCGCGATCGGCCAGGCGCCGGGCGCCGGCGCGTCCTGCGTAGGGATCCCCGACCGCGACTCGTTTTGCGTATACCTGCGAATGGACAGCAACGTCTCCTACAACATCGTCCACCAGACGTCGGGCCTCGCCGTAAGGGAGTGCTACGTCCCGGCCGATACACCACGCGGTGGGTGTCCAAACACCTCCAACTGGTAGGACGGAACAAGAGAACAGGAGCCGAAAATGGTGTTGAATCGGAGACCTGACGTGCTTCGCGCGCGGACAGACGCGCAGGGTGGGTTCACTTTGATCGAACTGCTGGTCGTGATATTGATCATCGGCCTGTTGGCGGCGATCGCGGTGCCGGCCTTTCTCAACCAGCGGGCCAAGGGCCGCGACGCCTGCGCCAAGGCGCAGCTGCGCTCGGCCTACACCGCCGCCGTGGCGCGAAGCGTCAACAACAACGGATCGTTCGCCGGCACCAGCCGGGTGACGCTGCGCCAGGAGGACGGTTCTCTGCCCACGACCACGACCGGCGGCTGCCCCGGATCGAGCGCCTACATAATCGCCCGCAATGCGACGGCGGGGGCCTCGTGCGGCACCGCTGTGAACGCCACGAACATCTGCATTCGAATCATCTCCGCCAGCCGGGTTCAATACAACCTGGCTCGAGCCGCCAACGGGACGGTCACGCGCAACTGCTTCGTGCCCGCGGGGGTCGCGCGTGGCGGCTGTCCTGCGAGCAATCGCTGGTAGCCGGGCGCCAACGCGTCATTCAGTCCCGGATTCCCGCTTTGGATTCTGGTTTCGGGCGATTTGTCCAACCGGCTGATCGGCGGTTTGGACACCTGGATAAGCGCGCGCGACGCTCGCTTGGCTTATGCTTTGCCCGCTACCTCGCGGTACGCGCGAACCACGCGCGGACTTACCGGGCGAGGCGGCAGTTGGCCGTTCGCGGATCCATCCCCGCGAATCGGCGTCAGGACCATTTGCGGTAACTGTTTAGGTCCGAAGGATCGATTTGCGAAGCTACACCCGGGCCGCGGCACGACCGTGCCGGGAAGATCAATAGAGGAGAAGGTCGCTCGATGACACCGATACGCCAGCACAATCTCACCGGAGCGCAGTGGAAGCCCGGGTACAACGGCAGCGCCCCGAAGATGACGCTCGATCCGACCTCTGCCTTCAACGCGAACGTATTCACCGACGAGGTCGCGAAGAGTTTGATGGAGACGGCCGGTTACGACCAGTTCAAGGCGGCGCTCGACGCCGGCGAGCCGATCAGCCTCGAGACCGCCAACGTCGTCGCGGCGGCGATGCTCGAATGGGCCGTCGGCAAGGGGGCGACCCATTACACCCATTGGTTTCAGCCATTGACCGGCAAGACCGCCGAGAAACACGACTCCTTTTACGAGCCGGCCGCCGGCAAGACGATCGCCAAGTTCAAAGGTAAGGATCTGATCCAGGCCGAGCCCGACGCTTCTTCCTTCCCGTCCGGCGGCATCCGTGCGACGTTCGAGGCCCGCGGCTACACCGCGTGGGACCCGACCTCGCCGGCCTTCATCCTAGAGAATCCCAACGGCGCGACGCTCTGTATCCCGACCGCGTTCGTGTCGTGGACCGGCGAGGCGCTCGACACCAAGATCCCGCTGCTGCGCTCGATGAGCGTGCTGTCGGACTCGGCCGTCAAGGCTTTGCGCCTATTCGGCGACAACGAGACCCAGCACGTCTTTACGACCGCCGGCGCCGAGCAGGAGTACTTCCTGATCCCCGAGCACTACTTCTACGAGCGGCCCGACCTGGTGACGACCGGACGCACGCTGTTTGGCGCCAAACCGCCGAAGGGTCACGAGCTCGACGACCACTATTTCGGATCGATTCCCGAGCGGGTGCTTGCCTGCATGATGGAGTTCGAGTATGAGCTGGCCAAGCTCGGCGTGCCGATCAAGACTCGTCACAACGAGGTCGCGCCGGCCCAGTACGAGGTCGCTCCGATCTTTGAGAGCAGCAATCTCGCCGCCGATCACCAGCAGCTGACGATGCAGGTGATCCAGAACGTCGCGCGCAATTACGGACTGGTCGCCCTGCTCCACGAGAAGCCGTTCGCCGGCGTCAACGGATCGGGCAAGCACAACAACTGGTCGATGGGCACCGACCGTGGCGCCAACCTGCTCAACCCCGGCGACACGCCACACGACAACTTGCAGTTCTTGTTCTTCTGCACCGCGGTGATCGCTGCCGTCAATAAGCACCAGGGGCTATTGCGGGCCACGGTGGCCAGCGCCGGTAACGACCATCGCCTAGGCGCCAACGAAGCTCCGCCGGCGATCATCTCGATTTACCTCGGCGACCAGCTGCAGGACATCTTCGACCAGATCTCTGCGGGGGCGGCAACCAGCAGCAAAGAAGGGAGCGTGCTCGACCTCGGCTCGCCGGTGCTCCCGCCGCTACCGGCCGATGCCGGAGATCGCAACCGCACGAGTCCGTTCGCATTCACGGGCGCGAAATTCGAGTTTCGCGCACTCGGCTCCAGCCAGTCGATCAGCGACCCGAACACCGTCCTGAACACGATCATCGCCGAGTCGATCGACGAGTTGACCGCGAAGCTGTCGGCCGCGATCGAAGGCGGTGCGACCCTTGAAGCCGCGCTCGGACCAATTCTCACCGAGGCCTACAACGCAAACAAATCGATCGTCTTTAACGGCGACGGGTACTCCGAGGAGTGGCACACCGAGGCCGGACGGCGCGGGCTCAAAAACCTGCGTACCACGCCCGAGGCGCTCAAGGAGTGGCTGGAGCCCTCGACGGTCGAGACCTTCGGCCGGTACGGAGTGCTCTCCGAGCGCGAACTGCACTCGCGTTATGACGTATACATCGAGCAGTACGTGATCAAGGTGAACATCGAGGCCGAGACCGCCTTCGACATCGCCAAGTCGACGCTGTTGCCGGCGGCCGTTCGCTATCTAGGTGAGTTCAAGGCCGCGGGCACTGATATCCCAGACGAGATATCTCCGCTCGTGACCGAGTTCCACGCGGCGATTTCGCGGCTCGGGGTAGCCAACCTCGACGAAAATCATCCGGCGGATCTAGCCGCTGAGGCAGAGTACATGCGCGACACTGTGCTCCCGGCGCTCGAAGCCGTCCGCGCCGCGGCCGACAAACTGGAGCGCGTGGTCGCGACCGACCTGTGGGCGCTGCCGAAATACAGCGAGATTCTGTTCATCAAGTAAGCAACCGGTTAGCCGTAGCGTCGCGCGACCGCGAGGGCCTGCTCGCGGTATCGGCCTCCGAACAACCACACATGCAGCAGGATCATCGCCAGCTGCCACAGCTCGATGCGCTCGCGCCAGCCGTCGGCGAGCGGATACAGCTCGTCGTAGGCCGCGAAACAGCGCTCGCTCGGACCGCCGAATACGCGCAGCAGAGCAAGATCAACCTCGCGGTGACCGCCGTGGGCGACCGGGTCGATCAGATACGGCTCGCCATCGGCGCCGGCGATGACGTTGCCGGCCCAGAGGTCGCCGTGGGTGCGGGCCGGTGGCTCCGCCGGCCCGGCGAGCTGCTCCGTTCGCGCGGCGCAACGGCCGAAGACTTCGGCGTCGTCGGCGTCGAGGCGGCCTTTTTCCAGGCAGGCGAGCACCAACGGGATGATCCGGCGTTGGGCGTAGAACTCGGCCCAGGAATCGCAGGCGTCGTTTGGGAGCGCGAGCTCGTTGAATCGCATTGCCGAGTGGCAGTGTGCGTCCGAACGGAGCAGGCCGTCGTCGTCGAGCAACGGTGTCGCCCCAAAGGCCGGGGCGCCGGCGGCGTGAATCGCCGCGAGACCCCGACCGAGCCGCTCTTCGCCGGCGTCGTCGAGCGATCCTCGGTCGATCCACTCAAGCGCCAGTAGCCGCGGCACGGCTGTGCGGCGTTCGGGTGGGTCGACGATCCCGATCACTTTCGGGGTCGCCACGCCGTCCGGCGCCGCGCCAAGCCACTGCAACCCGGCGGCCTCGTCGGTGAACATCCCTGGCAACGCGCGCGGGCTGCTCTTTACGAAGATCGGCCTGTTGCCGGAGGTAATCGCCCGGTAGGCGTCGTTGATGTCGCCGCCGGCGATGAGCTCGACGTCGGTGATCGCCAGGCCCAGGCGCTCGTGCAGAGCGCTCGCGATCGCCGCGGCGCTCATCGGCCGGGTCGCCTACGGCACACGGCCGGCGAGCACGTCGCTGAGCAGCCCGGCGCAGGCGGCCTCGACCAGGTCGATCACGTGATCGAACCCCTGTGGTCCGCCGTAGTATGGATCCGGCACGTCGTAGTCGTCGGGCGTGCTCAACGGGTCGAATTCGCGCAGCATGCGGACCTTGGACTCGGCTTCGTCGCTGGGTGCGATCGCCTGTAGATCGCGGAAGTTGTACCTGTCCATCGCCAGGATCAGGTCGTAGTGATCGAAGTCTGCGCCCGTGACACCGCGGGCGCGGCCACTGAGCCGGACGCCGCGCGCGGCGGCCGCTTCGGTGCTGCGGTCGTCTGGGGGGTCGCCGATGTGCCAGGAACCGGTGCCGGCGCTGTCGAGTTCGAAGTCCTCGGTGCACCCGGCCTGCTCGACAAGGTGTCGCATCACGCCCTCGGCCGTCGGCGAACGGCAGATATTGCCGAGGCAAACGAACAGCAGTTTTTTCGGCGTTGTTCTCATCGACTGGGAGTTGTACCGAACAGGTCCACGGACCGCTGACTTTAGTCGCGGAAAATGCCGAGGCGATACCGTTTGAGCGACGATATTTCCTGATCTGCGCAGGCAGCCGGCCCGCGCTCAACGAACTTCTTTAGGAGCAATACACCAGCATGCGAGCACCCCGAGATTTTCTCAAGCCGCTCTGCGCGGGCGCGCCCGACCCGATCGCGGAAGTCCCGTTCCCGCCGTCGCGGATGATCCACTTCTTCGATCCGTCGAACGAAAAGATGCGCGCCAAGGTGCCGGATCTCGCCGCCAAGTCCGACATCGTGCTCGGCAACCTCGAAGACGCGATCGCCGCCGACAAAAAAGCGGCGGCTCGCGCCGGGCTGGTCGAGGTCGGCAAGAGCTTCGATTTTGACGGCACCGGGTTCTGGACCCGGATCAACTCGCTCGACAGTCCGTGGGTGCTCGACGATCTCACAACCCTGGTCGCCGAGATCGGCGACAAACTCGACGTGATCATGGTCCCGAAGGTCGAGGGGGCGTGGGACATTCATTACGTCGACCGGCTTCTCGCGCAGCTCGAAAGCAAGGCCGGTCTGACCAAGCCGCTGCTGGTGCACGCGATCCTCGAGACCGCCCAAGGGGTTGCCAACGTCGAGGAGATCGCCGCCGCGAGCCCGCGCATGCAGGGAATGAGTTTCGGCCCGGCCGATCTCGCCGCTAGCCGCCGGATGAAGACGACACGCGTCGGCGGCGGGCACCCGGGGTACACCACGATCAACGACCCGGTCAATCCCGATGACCTCGGTGAAGGCCGCGTGTACTCCCAGCAAGACCCCTGGCACTACTCGATTGCCCGGATGGTCGATGCCTGCGCGATGAACGGCATTCTGCCGTTCTACGGACCGTTTGGCGACATCAAGGACACCGTCGCCTGTGAGGTTCAGTTCCGCAGCGCGTTCCTGCTCGGCTGCGTCGGGGCGTGGTCGCTGCACCCGGTTCAGATCGACGTCGCCAAGCAGGTCTTCAGCCCGCCGGTCGATGAGGTGCTGTTCGCCAAGAAGGTGATTGCGGCGATCCCCGACGGCAAGGGCGTCCACATGATCGACGGCAAGATGCAGGACGACGCCACCTGGAAACAGTGCAAGGTGATGGTCGACCTCGCGACGATGCTCGCCGAGAAAGACCCCGCACTGAAGGCGGCCTACGAGTTCTAGCGGGCTACGCGTAGACGCGGACGACCGCGATCACTCCGCCGGCTCGCGGCGGAGTGATCGCTCCGGGCGTTTGCGGTGCCTAGCCCGGCTTTTACTTTTCCTCGACCACGTGGATTGCGAGGAAGCTCTTGGGGTACCGCTTCTTGAGATCGTCGATCAGAGTGGTCAACTGCGCCGAGTCGCTTGCGGCCGACGCCATCCGGTCGACCAGCGGTTTGATCTTGCCGCTAAGCGAGCCGCGCCGGTCGATCCGCCTGCCGGTCGTCCTGAGTCGTTTGAGCGCTTGGTCGCTGGCCTCGCCGGCCGAGACCAGGCCCGACGTATCGTTGTCGGCCACGAATTCCTCCCACTGTTCGAGGAAGTCCAGGTACTTCTCCAGTGAGCTGAAGGCGTGCTTGACCGCGCCGAGGTCGGCCGTCGTGTAGCGCTCAACGCTGCCGGTGGCGGACGCGTACGCCTTGGCAAACTCGCCGTTGGCGAAGTCCTCGTCAAGCCCGCCATTGAAATTTGGCTTGGGTGTCCGTTTGAGCTGGTCGTTGGCGGCCTTGAGCTCGGACTGATACGCCTCGAGCCGGGCGATGCGCGACCGAATCGAGTCTTGCGCGCGCCGCAGATCGCCGGGTGTCGCCCGCTTGAGATCGTTGGCCGCCAGGGCGGCGTCGATGTCCTTGAGGTCGCGGCTGGACAGTTTGGCCAGGACATCCTTGGTGTAAAGCGCGTAAACCTTTTCCAGCCGGTCGCCGTGCACGCCGGCTTCCTTGACCAGCGTGCCGTCGACGGACCCGCCGCAGCCGGCCAGTCCGGCCAGCGCCAAAAGCGTAACCGCGAACATCGAAGCGGCCGTCATTGAACGGAAGGTGTCGTGCGAGGCAAAGCGGTGCATGGTGGTGTTCGCTCCTGACTTTCGTGTTGACACAAGATGTATCGCTTGCGGCGGCCGGATCGGCATGCGTGAAAGGCCGCAAATCGCAATGCCGACTTACAGACTCGGAATAACGGCGTCGCTTGTACGATCACCTCGATATGCGTGACTATCTAAAAGCGGCACGAGAGCGCGTCATCATCTTCGACGGCGGCATGGGCGCGACCCTGGAGACCTTCGATCTCTCGCTCGAGGACGACTACAAACTGCCCGGCCGTGCCCACGAGGCGCTGGTGCTCAACCGCCCGGACGTGATCGAGGGCGTTCACCGGTCGATGGCCGAGGCCGGCGCCGAGGTCGTCGAGACCGACACCTTCCAGGCGTCGCGCCTGAAACTCGAGGAGTGGGGTCTAGCCGAGCACACTCATGAGATCAACCTCAGGGCCGCGCAGATCGCGCGGTCGGCCGTCGGCGAAGACCTGTTCGTCGCCGGATCGATCGGCCCGACCGGCATGTTGCCGGCCTCGACCGAGCCCGGACTCTGCGAAATCACCTTCGCGCAACTGCGCGAGATCTTCCGCGAACAGACTGTCGGCCTGCTCGAGGGCGGGATCGACCTCGTGATCATCGAGACCGCGCAGGACATCCTCGAGGTTAAGGCCGCGATTTTTGGAGCGCGCGACGCCTTCGCGGAGTCCGGCCGCCGGGTGCCGATTCAGTGCAGTGTCTCGCTGCTGCCCAATGGCGGCAAGATGCTGCTGGGCACCGACATCGATTCGGTGCTGACGACGCTCGAGGCGCTGAAGGTCGACGTGATCGGCCTCAACTGCTCGACCGGGCCCGAGGACATGCGCGACGCGATCCGCTTCCTCGGCGAAAACTGCCCGGTCCCGGTGCACTGTATTCCCAACGCCGGCCTGCCGGTCCAGGGCGCCGACGGCGAAACGATTTTCCCCGAGCAGCCGGGTCCCCTGGCCGAGTCACTCGGCGAGTTCGTCGAGCAGTATGGAGTCTCGGTCGTCGGCGGCTGCTGCGGGACCACCCCCGAACACATCCGGGCGATCAGCGAGCGCTGCGCGGCGCTGCCGGTCGAGCCGCGCCCGGCGCCGCGCGCGCCGCGCGTCAGCTCGATGATCGCGGCGACGTCGTTGATCCAGCAGCCGGCGCCGACGCTGGTCGGCGAGCGCGTCAACTCGCAGGGCTCGCGGGCGGCAAAGGAGATGCTGCTCGCCGACGACTACGACGGGCTGGTGCAGGTCGCCGAGAACCAGGTGACCGGCGGAGCGCATGTGCTGGACCTCTGCGTCGCACTGACCGAGCGTCCCGACGACGAGGCCGAGCAGATGGCCGAGGTCGCCAAGCGAATTTCGCTCACCCAACCCGCGCCGCTGCAGATCGACTCGACCGAGCCCGACGTGATCCAGCGCGCACTCGAGCAGACTCCCGGCCGCGCGATCGTCAACTCGATCAACCTCGAGGCCGGCCGCGACAAGCTCGACACCGTCGTACCGGTGGCGATCGCCCACGGCGCCGCGCTGATCGCGCTGACGATCGACGAGGTCGGAATGGCCAAGACGGCCCAGCGCAAGGTCGAGATCGCCAAGCGCATCCACGAACTCGCCTGCGGCGAGCACGGTCTCGACGAAGAACTGCTGATCTTCGATCTGCTGACCTTCACTTTGACGACCGGCGACGACGAGTGGAAGCCGTCGGCCGTCGAGACGATCGAGGGGATCCGCGCGCTCAAACAGGCGCTGCCGAAGGTCAAGACCTCGCTCGGCGTCTCGAATGTCTCGTTCGGCGTCTCGCCGGGCGCGCGAGCCGTGCTCAACAGCGTCTTTCTGCACCACTGCGTCGAGGCCGGCCTCGACCTGGCGATGGTCAATCCCAACCACATCACGCCCTATGGCGAGATCTCCGACGAG
This sequence comes from Solirubrobacterales bacterium, assembly GCA_049276635.1. Taxonomy (GTDB): domain Bacteria; phylum Actinomycetota; class Thermoleophilia; order Solirubrobacterales; family JACPNS01; genus JACPNS01. Next base: position 32,025 of record JBASWU010000087.1, read on the forward strand.
GAACGCAAGCTCGCCGACGACCTCGTGTTCAACCGCGCCGACGACGCGCTGCAGCAATTTATCGAGCACTTCGAGGGCAAGGGCGAAGAAGAGCTGAGTGAGGCCGCCGACCCGACGGCCGGCATGGAGCCCGAGGAGGCGCTGCACTGGCACATCCTGCGCCGCAAGAAGGACGGGGTCGAGGACTGGATCGACAGGGCGGTCGAGAAGATCGGTGCGGTCCCGACGCTGAACGACGTGCTGCTCCCGGCGATGAAGGAAGTCGGCGACAAGTTCGGCGCCGGCGAGCTGATCCTGCCGTTTGTTTTGCAAAGCGCCGAGGTGATGAAGAAGTCTGTCGCCCGGCTCGAGAACTATCTCGATCGCATCGAGGGCTACACAAAGGGCGTGGTCGTGCTCGCGACCGTCTTCGGCGATGTCCACGACATCGGTAAATCGCTGGTCAAGACGATTCTCACCAACAACGGTTACACGGTCGTCGATCTCGGCAAGCAGGTGCCCGTCGGCGACATCGTCGACGCGGCCGTCGAGCACGAGGCCACCGCGATCGGCCTCAGCGCGTTGCTCGTCTCGACCTCCAAGCAGATGCCGCTCGCCGTGCGGGAGTTGCACCGCAAGGGCCTTGAGTTTCCCGTCCTGCTCGGCGGCGCCGCGATCAACCGCAAGTTCGGCTACCGCGCGTCGTATGTCAACGGCAAGGAGGACGACACCACCTACGACTCCGGCGTCTTCTACTGCAAGGACGCCTTCGAGGGTCTCGCGGTGATGGACCAGTTGGTCGAGCCCGAGGCCCGCGACGCGCTGTTGGCGGCGACCCGCGAAGCGGCCGAGAACGTGCGCAACGAGGTCGAGGTGGCCGACACCGGCCCGCCGGTCACCGACGACTCCGTTCGCAGCGCGGTCGAGACGATCGCCGAGGTCCCCGAACCACCGTTTTGGGGCGCGCGCGAGATCGACGTTCCGCTGGAGGAGGTGTACCACCACCTCGACACCCACGTGCTCTACAAGCTGCACTGGGGCGGTCGCGGCAAAGGCATGACCGGCGACGACTTCAACGAGCTGCTGCGCGACGACTTTCAGCCGCGCCTAGAGCGCATGTGGGCCGAGCAGGACTACCTGCGCCCGCGTGCGGTGTTGGGGTACTTCCCCTGTTTCGGCGACGGAAATGAGATTGTGCTGCTGGATCCCGTCGATCGGGAGACCGTACTCGAGCGCCTCGTCGCTCCGCGCCAGCCCGCGCACGACCGGATCTGCCTGGCCGATTTCTACCGGCCTGTGGAGCGCGTGCTGGCCGTCGGCGCATCGGCCGGTGCCGTCGCCGGCGCCAAACCGGGAACGAGCCTCGCCGGCTTGATCGATCCGGCCGAGCTCGATGTGGTGGCCCTCCAGGCGGTCACCGCCGGCGGAGAAGTAACCGAGGTGATGGCCAAGCTCGAAGAGGAGGGGGAGTTCGCCGAACAGTTATTTGTGCATGGTCTCGGTGTCCAGGTCGCCGAGGGCATGGGCGAGTGGCTGCACTCGATCGTTCGCCGCGACCTCGGAGTCGACCCCCGCCAGGGCCGCCGTTACTCGTGGGGCTACCCGGCGATTCCCGAGCAGTCCGAGCACGAAAAGGTCTTCCGTCTGCTCGATGCCGAGTCGATCGGCCTGCGCCTGAGCGGTGGCCACGCGGTCGAGCCGGAGCAGTCCACCTTGGCGATCATCGCCACACACCCGCAGGCCGTCTACTACGGCACTCGCAGCGGCTTTCTGCCCAAGCCCGGCGTCGTGATGCCCGACCAGTTGATCGCCGGCACGATCCGCGACCCGGCCGTGCGCGCCCTCGATATTGAGGGCGACCCCCGAGGCGGCGCGATCGAGGCCGAAGTCGACCCCGACGGCAAGCCGGCGATCGAAGCGGACCCGGGCGCCGAGGACCTCGCCGCGGCCGACCCCGCCGCCGGCGGCGAAAAAGCCGCGTAGGTCGCGTCCGCTCGCGTAACACTTGCCCGTGAGCTGACTCTCGGCGGGGAGCGTGTCGCTCGGTGTGCGCCGAGCGTCGAACCGGCTTGACACGATTGCACGCGGCGGGTTGGCAATCGACGCCGACCCGCTCAAACGACTCTGTGACAAACACACCAAAATGTCGCCTCGCCTCGCCCGGCAACCGTAATAATCGCTAGCCCGGCAGCCCCCTAGGCGCCCGAGTCAGCCTTGGCCCGGTGCGCCGGCATGACACCGCAAACCGGCATCGCGAGCGGGTTGACGGGTGGCTCGCGCCCGCATGTCCAAAGTCAGAGGACAATGTTTCGCCCCTGGTACAAGACGCCGAAACCCATCGGGACATACCTTGGTCGAGCATTCACGAAACCACCTGCCCGAGTTGCAATCTAGCTGGGTTCCAGGTAAGACCGAAAGGGGCATGCGAAAGCATGAAACGGAAAGCATTCATAAGCTGTTTCAGTCTCGCCGCGCTGTTGGCGCTGATGCTGCCGGCGTTGAGCTTGGCGGCGGCTCCCGCCGTCGAGCACACGATTCCGAACGTGTCGGAGTCTGACTCGCTCAGCGTCGGAATCAACAGCCTCTGGGTTGTGATCGCCGCCGTTCTGGTCATCTTCATGCAGGCCGGATTCGCGTTCCTCGAGATCGGTTTCTCGCGCGGCAAGAACGCCGGGACGATCGTCGCCAAGGTCCTGACGAACTTCTCGATCGCCGCGATCTGTTATTGGGCGGTCGGTTTTGCGTTCGCGTTCGGACCGGGCGACATCATCGGCAACACCGGCTTTCTGTTGCGTGACTACGGCGGGGATCCGCAGGCGGTGTTCTTCCCCGACGGGCTCGGACTGTCAAATGCGTCGATCGAGTCCAAATGGCTGTTCCAATTCGCGTTCTGCGCGGTCTCGCTGGCGATTGTCTGGGGAACGACGCTCGAACGCATCAAGTTCGGCGTTTACATCATTTACTCGATCGTGTTCGCCTCGTTGATCTACCCGATCGGCTCGCACTGGGTATTCGGCGGCGGCTGGCTGCAGTCGAACCTTGGCATGCAGGACTTCGCCGGCTCGACCGCCGTCCATCTGATCGGAGCGACCGGCGGTTTGGCGGCGCTGCTGCTGCTCGGGCCGCGTAAGGGCAAGTACGTCGACGGCAAGCCGCGGGCGATCCCCGGTCACAACATGCCGCTGTTCGGCCTGGCCTGTTTCATTCTGCTGGTCGGCTGGTTCGGATTCAACGCCGGCTCGACGCTCGGCGGCCTCGACGGCCGCTTCCCCGAGGTGGCGATGGTCACCCTGCTCGGCGCCGCGGCCGGGGTGCTCGGTGCCCTGGTCACCGGATTGGTGATGCAGAAGACGATCGACATCGGCATGGTCGGCAACGGTCTGATCGCCGCGCTCGTCGGTATCACGGCGCCGTCGGGGTATGTGGAGCCGTGGGCCGCGCTGCCGATCGGCTTCGTCGCCGGGATCATCGTCGTGGTCGGTGTGATCATGATCGACAAGAAGCTCGACGACCCGGTCGGCGCGCTGTCGGCGCACGGTCTGGCCGGTATCTGGGGAACGCTATCGGCCGGAATCTTCACGCATCCGGATCTTGCCACGTACAACGCGTTCGGTGAGGCCGGCCTGTGGTACTCGGGCAGCTTCCACCAGCTGTGGATTCAGTTTGTCGGGGTGGTCACGGTGTTCGCCTTCGTGTTCGCGGCCTCAATCATCACCTTCTGGATCATCAAGGCGACCTACGGGCTGCGCGTCAGCGAGGCCGAAGAGGACGCGGGACTCGACATCGTCGAGCACGGCATGTACGGCTACCCGGAGCAGTTCATTCCGGCGACCGAACTCGTCGGCAGCGGCCTGCCCGGATCGCCGACGCATGCGTCGTCGGTCCTGTCCGGACCACCAGAAACCGGCGCCCCCGTCGGATCGATGGCCTAAGGGAGGCTGAGCAACATGAAGAAAATCGAAGCCTTTGTACGCCACGAAGCGTTCGAGTCGATCCGCAAGGAGCTGCTCGATTCCGGAATCCCGAGTCTGTCGATCACCGACGTCAAGGGCTCCGGGCGCCAGAAGGGCATCACCGAGAGCTATCGCGGCTCGGAACTGGTGATCCACCTGCGCCCGAAACTCAAGATCGAGTGCGTCGTCGACGATTCCGAGGTCCAGCCGCTCGTCGACGTGATCCTGAAGTACGCCCGCACGGGCGAGGTCGGCGACGGGAAGATCTTCATCCTCAACGTCGAGGACGCCGTTCGAATCCGGACCGGCGAGCGCGGTGCGGCCGTGCTTCAGTCGCACGAGGCGGAAGAGATTCCCTCCGGGGTGTAAGACGCCCCCTCCTGGATGGTGGATGGATGGCGGAGCGCCCCCGGCTGAAGGCCGGGGGCGCTTTCGTATCTCGATTCAGACTTTTCGGTAGCAGAGACGGCCCTCCTTAAGGTCTGGGCCCAAACGCCGATCAAACACTTGGATTTGCCGCGTGGCTCGGCCGCTATATTGGTCAGGCGGATACCGCTTTCAAGTGTTTCAGACGGAAAATCACCAACCCAGCTTGCTCACGACCTGTCTCAGGCCGACCGGCGACCACCGATAAAGGAGCCGGTCTATGGCACTTTCCGATATCACCCTCCAGCTCGCCGGCGAGTCCGGCGAAGGTGTCATCTCCGGAGGCGATCTGTTCACGACCGGAGCGGCGCGCGCCGGCTACTGGGGTCTGACCTTCCGCACGTATCCCGCCGAGATCAAGGGCGGCCCGTGCATGTTCCAGGTGCGCATCGGCGCCCGGCGCATCCGCTCGATCGGCAACCAGACCGACCTGCTGATCTGCTTCAACCAGGAGGGCTTCGACCTCCAGCACGCGACGGTCGGCGACGCCGGCATCGTGATCGCCGACGCGGAGTCCTGCAAGGTCACCGGGCAGTTCGCCGGGCCCTTCTACGAGGTTCCGTTCAGTGCGCTCGCCGAGGAAGCCGGCGGTAGCCGCCGGGGCAAGAACATGGCCGTCGTCGGCAGCGTCTGTGGATTGCTCGACATCGAGACGACGCAGCTGGAGGCCTCGATCCTCAAGCGCTACGCGCACAAGGGTGATGTCGGCGAGGCCAACATCGCTTCACTGAAGGCCGGCGAAGCCTACGCCCGCGCAAACCTTCCCGACGTCTGCAACGTGCAAAAGCCGGGTGAGCCCGAGCGCGAGCGCATTCTTCTTTCGGGCAACCAGGCGATCGTCGCCGGCGCATTGCACGCCGGTCTCACTTACTACGCCGGCTACCCGATCACTCCGGCTTCCGACATTCTCGAGTCGCTCTCCGCGCGCCTGCCGCGTTTCGGAGGCGTCGCGATTCAGACCGAGGATGAGATCGCGGCGCTCGCGAGCGTGCTCGGCGCGAGCTTCGCCGGCAGCAAGGCGATGACCGCCACCTCGGGACCAGGCCTCTCGCTGATGAGCGAGCTTGTCGGACTGGCCGGCACTGCCGAGATCCCGGCGGTGATTATCGACGCGATGCGCGCCGGTCCATCGACGGGCATGCCGACCAAGACCGAACAGTCCGACCTCAACCACGCGATCTACGGCTCGCACGGCGAGGCGCCGCGAGTTGTGATCGCGCCGACGACCGTCGACGACTGCCTGACCTGCACGGTCGAGGCCTTCAACGCCGCCGAGACCTATCAGGTACCGGTGATCCTGCTTTCCGACCAGTCGCTTTCGCACCGTCTCGAGACGGTCGACCGCCCGGATCTCACGAAAATCCCGGTCGAAGACCGCCTGGCACCCGCCGTCGCCGACTCCAACGGGTCCGCGAATGGGTCCGCCAACGGCTCGGCGACCGATGCCGCCGACGCCGGAGCGGGGCGCTACAAGCGCTATCAGCTCGCAAAGAACGGCATCTCACCGATGGCGATCCCCGGCGCTCCCGGGGCATATGTGTCGACCGGGATCGAGCATGACGAACTCGGTCACCCCGGTTACACCCCCGAGCTTCACCAGACGATGCAGCACAAACGCTGGGGCAAACTCGACCCGCTCGCCGCCGCCGGCCGCGTCACCGTGACCGGTCCGGAAAAGGCCGTCGCCGGCATCCTCGGCTGGGGCTCCACCGAGGGGGCGGCGATCGAGGCGGTCGAGTTGCTGCGTGAGCGCGACATCAGCGCCGCCACCTTCTACCCGCGCATCGTCTGGCCGCCGCCGGTCGAGCGCATCTCGGCCTGGGCCGAGGGCATGGACACGGTCTTCGTGCCCGAGGTCAACTTGACGGGTCAGTTTGCGCGCCTTGTGCGTTCGGACTGCGAGATCCCGGTCGTCTCGCAGACGCAGATCACCGGCCTGCCATTCACGGCGAAGCAAATCGCCGATTTCATCGAGCAACACGTCAAGACGATCGCCGCGGCGGTCGCATAGGGGCAAGGGCCAGCGGCCACTTGCGGAGGGAACGGTAATGCCGAGAGACGCGAAAGACTTCAAGTCCGACCTCAAGCCGATCTGGTGCCCGGGCTGCGGCGACTTCGGTGTGCTGGCCGCCGCGTACCGCGCGTTCGCCGAGCTCGATCTCGATCCCGACAAGACGGTGATCGTCTCGGGCATCGGCTGCTCCAGCCGCTTCCCCGGATTCGTCACGACCTATGGTTTTCACGGTGTCCACGGCAGGGCGCTGCCGACCGCGATGGGCGTGAAGATGGCGAACCCCGAACTCGAGGTGATCGCCGTCGGCGGCGACGGCGACGGTTTTGCGATCGGCGGCGGGCACTTTCCGCACGCGGCGCGGCGCAACATCGACATCACCTACGTGATCATGAACAACCAGACCTACGGCCTGACCAAGGGTCAGGTGTCGCCGACCTCGCTGCACGACCAAAAGTCGCCGACCTCGCCGTTCGGAAACAAGGAGCAGCCGCTCAACACGCTGGCGACGGCGATCGCGGCCGACGCGTCGTTCGTCGCCCGCGGCGCATCGTTTCGCGCCAAGGAACTAACCGAGCTGGTGATCGCCGGAATGAGAAACCCCGGCTTCAGCTTCATCGACGCCTATTCGCCGTGTACCGCGTTCAACAACACCACACAGATCTGGAAAGATCAGGTCAACCTGCTTGACGACGCGCACGACCCGACCAACCGTGCGGCCGCGTTCGCGCAGGCGCTCGACGACCCGATGACGCTCGGCATCTACTACAAGCACGAGAAACCGACGATGGTCGAGCAGTACCGGGCGCTTCAGGAAGCCGCCGATCCCGGCGACGTCGACGAACTGCTTGACAGCTACGCGCTGAACATCAAGACCGCCGCATAACCCCGCAGCGGGTCCCGACCGGCAATGACCGCCGGGCGCGCCGGCCCGACTATCTATATCGGCGCGCCGGTCCCGCCGGACAGCCGGTCAGTCGCACCGGCTCTGACAAGCGAGTTAGTCGAAAACGCTTTTGTCGAAGTTCGGGGTGGGATCGATCGTCACGGTTCGCCGGTCCGCGGCCGGGGACCCGTCGGGCAGCTGGGCTTGGCCACCGCCGACGACGCCGACGCCGAGGCGGTAGCCGATCTCATGCTCACCACGGCGCAGCGGTGTAACCGGAAGACTGAACGTGGTCGTCGCGCCGGCGGCCAGCGGCCCGGCGTCGAAGGTGTCGGAAAGCGCCGAGCTGTACGGCGTCTGTTCGCCCTTCGAGGTTTCGTCACGGATCCAGACCGGCCGGGTTTTCACTGCCTGGCCGTCCTGGTTGACGTAGTCGCGCAGGCCGGTGATCGTGATCGCGAGATGGTCGATGTCGCGCGCATCCTCGTTGCGGACGGTCAGGGCCATCACCACCGGCGTTCCCAGCGGCTGCCGTTTGGGGAAGCTCCAGTCGACGACCGAGACATTCCAGGTGCCGGTCTTGACCCCGGCCTCCTGTCGCGGGTCGTCGCCGCAGCCGACCGCGAAGAAGGACGCCACAACCGCGACGACGGCGATCAGCGCGAATCTCCCGATGCCCGTCGCCGAAGCGCTTGATCTGTTGGTCATCTCCCTCACCGTTCGAACGCGCTCGACCATACCAGTCACGCCAGCCGCGAACCTCGGAGGCGCGGCAGGAATCACCGGCGGAACGCGAAAGGCCGCAGGATATGCTTATCGATCGGAATCTGGGGAATTTCCACGTTTAGGATGACGAAAGGGATGGGGCCGTGAGTTTCGCTTCCCGCGCATATGCAGGCGCGAGGGAATATCTCGTCGAGATCGGCGAGATGGTGGTTTTGGCCGGCACGACGATAATGTCCGCCGTCAAGCCGCCCTACCCGTACGGGGGCGAGTTCGTGCAGCAGTTTCTGTTCGCGCTGAAGCTCTGCTGGTTTCCGCTGGGTATCGCCACGCTGGCGATGTGCTTCGGCGCCCCGGGCCTACAGGCCGCCAACATCTTTACCTTAATCGGCTCGATCGACCGCCTCGGCGGTTTCTTCGTGCTCGCTTCGATCCGCGAGATCGCCCCGTTCGTCACCGCGATCATCGTCGCCGGCGTCGCCGGCACCGCGATCACCGCCGACCTCGGCGCCCGCAAGATCCGCGACGAACTCGACGCGCTCGCCGTGCTCGGCGTCGACTCGGTCAAGAATCTCGTCGTTCCGCGTTTCTTTGCGCTGATGATCATCACCGGCATGTTCGACATCTTCGCTCTGATTGTCGGCGTCACCGGCGGCCTGCTGGCGACCGTGGTCAACGGCGCTCCGCTGGGTCCGTTCTGGGCCACGTTCTTCACCAACGCATCGGTCACCGACCTCTGGGGATCGCTGGTCAAGACGACGATCTTCGGCGCGATCATCGCGATCGTCTGTTGCTACAAGGGAATGAGCGCCCAGGGCGGCGCCGAGGGCGTCGGCCGCGCGGTCAACCAGGCGGTCGTGATCGCGCTGCTCGGCGTGTTCGCCTTCAACTACGTCTTCACCGCGACCCTGCTGGCCACCTACCCCGAGATCACGGCGATCCGATGATCAAGCCCGAGGGTCGTTGATGGTCGCGGTGCGTGGCAAGCTGGAGGAGTGGCTGGAGGCGTTTGGCCGTGTGGTCAAGTTCGGCGCCGAGGTCGTCGGCGACATCTACGGCGGCCGTGTGGCAACGTTCTTCGGCGAGGCTCTGCGCCAGGCCGGCGTGTTGATCATCGGTTCCTCGATCGTGATCTGGACGCTGATGTACGTGATCGGCCTAGAGTGCGGCATCCAGGGCGCGTATGCCTTGCGGGCGTTTGGCGCTCCCGCGTACGCGGGAGTATTCACCGCTTGGTGCGACCTGCGTGAGGTGGCTCCGATGGCCTTCGGCTGGATGATGGCGGCGAAGGTCGGCACCGGAATCGTCGCCGAGCTCGGGTCGATGCGTATCAACGACGAGATCGACGCGCTGGAAGTGATGGGTATCGACTCGGTTTTGTTTCTCGCCGCCACGCGGCTGCTCGCCGCGTGGATCGTGCTCCCGTTCATGTACATCATCGGAATCGGCGGCGCGTTCTTTGCTTCCTACGTCGCGGTGGTCCACCAGATAGGCGACGTTTCCAGCGGCAGTTACAGCCTGATCTTCTGGCTGTTTCAGAATCCCCCGGATCTTCTATTTAGTTTGGTTAAGGCGATGCTGATGGCCACGGGGATCGTGATCGTCGGGTGTTACTACGGATACAACGTCACCGGTGGACCGGTCGGGGTCGGGGTGGCCACGGCCAAGTCGATGGTCGCGAACATTGTCATCGTCCATCTGGTGGGGATGATGGGAACCGTCTTTTTCTGGGGCGCCAACCCGCGCGCGCCGATTGGCGGATAGCGTGGGAGCGGTGCGCGATTTTGCCGGCGACCGAAGGTCTGAATCTCTTACAACTGGAGCAACGATGAGCGACGAAAACATTTACGACAACGAGGGCCAGACCGGCGATGCTTCCGCGCGCGCCGGCGACTCGCCCGCCAAACCGCCGCCGGCCGGCGGCGGACATTCCGATCCGCTGACGGCCGCGTCGCTCGAACACGACTCTCCGCCGAAGATGACCCACCAGCAGCATCTCGATGCCGCAGGCGGCGACCCGTATGCATGGCACCTGGACAAGCCGCGCGCGCACGGCGCCGAGCGCTCCGCGATCGAGTTCGTCAACGTACATAAGGCCTTCGGGCGCAACAAGGTGCTCAGTGGCCTAAACCTAGAGATCCCCGAGGGCCAGATTTCGATGATCCTCGGTCCGTCCGGGACCGGAAAATCGGTCTGCATCAAGCACATGGTTGGATTGCTCTATCCCGACCAGGGCGACGTGCTCGTCCATGGCGAGTCCGTCCCGAACATGGAAGACAGCCGCTTGTTCGAGGTGCGCAAGAAGTTCGGCGTGCTCTTCCAGGACGGCGCGCTGTTCGGATCGATGAACCTCTTCGACAACGTCGCGTTCCCGTTGCGTCAGCACACCGACAAGTCCGAGGACGACATATACGAGATCGTCAGCCGTCGTCTCGGCGAGGTCGGCCTCGCCAACGACGGCGACAAGATGCCCAATGAACTTTCCGGCGGCATGCGCAAGCGCGCCGGATTTGCGCGCGCGCTGGTGCTCGACCCCGACATCGTGCTCTTTGACGAGCCCGACAGCGGTCTCGATCCCGTCCGCACCGCCCTGCTCTGCGAGCTGATCCGCGAAATCCACAACGAAAACGGGGGCTCGTACGTCGTGATCACACACGACATCCTCAGCGCGCGTCGCGTCGCCGAACACATCGCCCTGCTCTGGAAGGGCAAGATCGTCGACGCCGGCCCGGCGTCCGAGCTGTTCGCGTCCGACAACCCATTCGTAGCTCAGTTTCTCTCCGGAGAGGCGGCCGGCCCGCTCGGCATGGAATGACCTTGGCAATGCGACGCTCCGGCACATATTTACGCTTACGCGGCATGACGGCGGCGCTTGCGGCGCTCAAGGCGGCCGATGCGGCGATCGCGAAGGTCGGTGACCGAACGTGGTGACCCGCCGGCAGCGAATGATCGTGATCGGCGCGATCCTGGCGACCGCGCTGGTTGTCGTGTGGTTTGTCACGCGCTCCGACGCCTATTTCGTCAACGCGCGGTTCGATACCGGCGGGCAGGTCGTCAAGGGCGCCAACGTCGATGTCGGCGGCCAGCCGGTCGGCAAGGTCGATTCGATCACGCTGACTTCGAACAACCTCGCCAACATCCGCATGCGGATCGACCGCGTGGATCTCACGCCGCTGCACCGCGGCACGACGGCCACGATCCGCCTGACCTCGCTTTCCGGGGTCGCGAACCGTTACGTCTCGCTCGATCCCGGCCCTAACAACGCGCCGGAGATCGCCGACGGCGGCGTGATTGAGGCCGACAACACCAATCCGCCGGTCGATCTCGATCAGGTTCTCAACGCCTTCACGCCCGAAGTCGTTGGCGGCCTGCAGAAGTTCCTCAAGGGTTCCAGAGCGCAGTATGCCGACGATCCGTCGACGCCGCTCAACGAGACGGCCTACGCCAACGCCGGCCTGCGCTGGGTCGCGCCGTTTTTCGACGCCGGCGCTCGGCTGGCGGCGTCGGTCTCGCAGGACTCCGCGGTGCTCGGCCAGTTCCTCGTGGCCTCGGAGCGGGCGACAACGACGCTGGCCGAGCAGAAGCTGCAGCTCGCCGCGCTGTTTACGAATCTGACCAAGTTCTCGCGTGCCGTGTCGAAGGAATCGGATGAGCTCGATCGCGCCCTGGCGATTCTGCCGCGGACCCTCGAGGAAGGTACCTCCGCGTTTGCGAGGCTGCGCCCGGCGATGGCGACGCTGACCAAGCTCTCAGACGAATCGGCGCCGATCGGCGAAGATCTCGCGCCGTTGTTTCGCAGGCTTCGCCCACTGCTCGACAACGCCGAGCCGACGCTCGAGGATCTGCGTTACATGATCCGCAAGAAGGGCAACGCCAACGATCTGACCGAACTGCTTGGCCAGCAGCCGGCGCTGACCAGGCAGGCCCGCCGGGCCTTTCCCAACGCGACGCGCGGAATGCAGCTGGCCCAGCCGATGCTCGAGTTTCTGCGTCCGTATACGCCCGAACTGACGGCCTGGATCAGCCACTTCGGGCAGATCGCTTCCAACTACGACGCCAACGGGCATTACGTGCGCGTTCAGACCGCCGGCGGCAACTTCCAGTTCGACGGAACCGAACTCGACCCGACGACCGACCGCTCACTCTCGCAGTATCCCAAAACCGGCATCAAGCGGTGTCCCGGGGCCGGCACGCAGCCGGCCAGCGACGCGTCGAGTCCGTTTTTCTCCGCCGGTCTCGATTGCGACCCCTCGATCGTTCCGCCCGGGCCGTGATCGCGTGACGAACTTCGCCGATATCCACACTGGTTTGCGCGGCCGCTTCGCCCGAGTGGTCGTGTTGAGCGTGGCGGCGCTCGCGCTTGGCGTGGTCGTCGTGACGTCGGCGGGCGCCGGCGGCGAGGCCGACGGCTACCGCGTGCGCGTGATGTTCAAGTCGAGTTCGGGTATCACCACCGGCGCCGAGGCCCGCGTCGCCGGCGCCAACGCAGGCACGATCGAAAAGATTTTTGTCAGCGGCACGGAGGCCTCCGTGGTCCTGAAGATCACGGACCCAGCGTTTTCCAAGTTCTACGCCGATGCCTCGTGCAAGATTCGCCTCCAGTCACTGCTCGGCGAGAGGTACGTGGACTGCGATCCCGGCACGCCGACCAAACCCGAGCTTCCCGTCGACCCGAGCGACGATCGGCGCCGGCTGATCACAAGCGATCGAACCAGCTCGCCGGTCGACGTCGACCAGCTGCTCGACGCGATGCGCGAGCCCGATCGCGAGCGCTTCCGCGTGATAATTAACGAGCTCGGGATCACCCTCACCGGACGCGGCGAGGACCTCCAAAACATCATCGAGCGCTTCGACGGAACCTTCAAAGAGGTCGATGACATCCTCAAGATCCTCGCCCGTGAGAACAAGCAGCTTGAGCGGCTGGCCGTCGACGGCGACGCCTCGCTGCGTGAGTTGACGCGGGCGCGCAAGGACATCACGGGGCTGTTCAAGGAGGCCGACACCGTCAGCCGCGCGGTCAACGGGAAACGCGCGGAGCTCGCTCGCACGCTTCAGCTGATTCCGGGCTTCCTCGACGAACTCGAGCCGACGGCCAGGGAGCTCGAGGCGCTCGCCAACGAGGCCGCGCCGGTCGCGAGTTCGGCCGCCAAATCGGCCAAGAATCTGAGTAAGTTCGTCAGCGGGACCAACGAGTTCGTCGCGGCGGCGAACCCGGCGTTAACGAAACTGGGCGGGTCGCTCGACGTGCTGCGCTCCAAATATCCGGTATTGCTGCCGATCGCCGGAGACCTTAATGCGTTCGCCGGCAACCGAGCGTCGGTCGCGAACATCCGGAAATTGCTCACAAGCTTCGAAGGTCAAGGCGGATACGCAAATCTCGCGTCGCTGGCGATCGGGGTCGCCGGAGCGTTAAACGGTGTGAACTCGTTCGGACGCTTCGTGCGCGGCGCGATGGTTGTCAACTCGGTGTGCCTTTTTTATTCCTTCGACTCCAGCCCAGGCTGTTCGGCCGACTACGCGAAGGGTCACTCCGACGACAACCGGCCCGAAGGCGACGTGCGGGCCGAGAAATCGGCGTCGGCGACCGCTCGCTCCAAGCGATCGGCCGGTCCGCGTGCCGGCTCGTCAGACGAAGCGGCACTGGATTACCTACTCGGCGGTGAACGCTGATGCGTCGCCAGGGAATCGCCGACAACCCCGTGCTGGTGGGCACCGGTGCGGTCCTGCTCGTGCTCGTGATGGTGATGATCTCGTACAACGCGGACAAGGGCCTGCCGTTCGTGCCGACCTATGACATCAAGGCCGAAGTGCCCAGCGGCGCCAACCTCGTGGCCGGCAACGATGTCCGCGTCGGCGGCGCGCGCGTTGGAGTCGTGACGGCGATCGAGCCGGCTCGCGGCGATGACGGCGAGCAGTTTGCGGTCCTCTCGCTGAAGCTAGACAAGAACGTCGGCCCGATCTCCGCCGACTCGCGGATCGAGGTTCGGCCGCGTTCGACGATCGGCTTGAAGTACATCGAGCTGGCAACGGGCAAGGGCGCCGACAAGATCCCCGACGGCGGCACGCTCTCGATCAAACAGGCGACCTACGCGACCGAGTTCGAGGACCTGCTCAACACCTTTGACGACGATGTCCGAGAGGGCAACCGCCGCTCGCTGCGAGAGTTCGGAAACGCGTTCGCCGGTCGCGGCGCCGATCTCAACAGCGCCCTCGGCGAACTCGGCCCGCTGTTCGAGAATCTCGAACCGGTCGCACGGACGATTTCCGATCCAGGCACGCGGCTCGCCGACTTCATTCGCGCGCTGGCGCAGGCCGCGACCGACACGGCCGCCGCCGGGCCGGCGGCGGGAGAGGTCTGGATCAACGCGAACCGCACCTTCGCCGCCTTCGCCACCGCCACCGAGGGTATTCAGCAGAGCATCGCCGAGGCGCCGGCGTCGCTCTCGGTGTTTACCGAGGAGTTCCCCGGACAGCGTCCGTACTTCCGCCAGCTGAGCAATCTCTTCGAGGAGTTCCAGCCCGGCGCGCCGTACCTGCCGCGGGTCGCCGGTGATCTGGCGTCGATCACCACAAACGGGACCCCGGCCTTCCAGCACCTCTCGCGTTCGAATCCGAAGTTCGTCAAGACGTTCAACACGCTCGGCGACTTCGCGGCCGATCCACAGGTTCAGATGGGCGTCAAGGGTCTGGCAACTTTCTTACAGGTGATCAACGAGCCGCTGGCAACGGTCACCCCGGCTCAGACGGTCTGCAACTACGCCGGATTGCTCGCGCGAAATCTCGCGTCGACCGTCAGCAACCGCGGTGGGATCTACGGCTGGTTCCGCGTCGGGCTCGTCGCCGGATACCCGAGTCCCGCCGCGGCCGGGAACTCCGAAGTTGGGCCGGCCTCCGGGCTGTCGAACTTTGCCAACAGCGGCCCCGGCGGGAACGCCTCGGATTTCCTGCACGCCAACCGAATCCCGTCGACCGGCGGCAATGGAATATGCGGCCCCGGCAACGAGATCAGTCTCGGCGAGGACAATCCGCTGAACAGAAAGCTTTCGCCGTCGTTGACCACCGAGGAGCCGTCGCTCAAAAAGGGCACCGACACCGAAGACACCGAGCCCGTCGATCAGGGGGCGCTGAAGAAATGACGCTGCACGGCGCCAGAGACAGGGGCATGAGCCGGCGCCGCGCCGGCGCCATCGCGATCGTGGTGATCTCGGTAATGGCCTATTTTGCCTTCAGCAAGGACATCCCGTTCACCAGCGGATACCGCGTCAACGCCTACTTCGACGACGCGGCCAACATCCGGCCGAAGTCGCCGGTTCGAATCTCGGGCGTCAACGTCGGCAAGGTCGCCAAGGTCGAGCGTGACGACGGCTCCAGCGTCACCAAGCTCGTCCTCGACCTCGACGACCAGGCTTTGCCGATCCACGAGGACGCGACCGCCATGATTCGCTTCCGAACGTTCCTCGAAGGAAACCCGTTCGTCGATCTCAAGCCGGGTTCGCCGAGTTCACCCGCGTTGCGAGAGCAGGGATCGATCCCGGTCGCGCAGACCGGAGGCCCCGTGCAACTCGACCAGTTGCTCGCGGCCGTCAACAGGGACGCCCGAGATGGTCTCGGCTCGATCTTCACCGAGATCGGCACCGCGCTCGACACGGCCGGCACGCCCGAGCAGAACGCGACTCAAGACCCGATTGTCAAGGAGCTCACCGGCGGCGAGGCGTTGAATCGCGCGCTGCGCTACGCGCCGAGAGGTTTCAAGGGAGGCGCGCTGATCTTCGACGCGCTGGTCGGTTACTCCGACGACGACCAGCTGAAGATTCTGCGCGGTTTGCGTGACTTCAACAAGGCCTTCAACGACCGTGAAACACAGCTGGTGCCGTTGATCGCCGATTTTGCGACGACGTTCGACGCCTTCGCCGCCGACGAAGCGGCGCTGCAGGATTCAACCAGGCAGTTCTCGCGCCTGATCTACAAGGCCGAGCCGGCGCTGCGAAACCTCAATCGGATGTTGCCGCGACTGACCACCTTTGCGACCGAGATCACGCCGAATCTCAAGGAGATTCCCGCCACGGCCGAGGCCGCCGATCCATGGATCGACGAGGTCACGGCGTTGTTTGCCGGCGACGAGCTCGGCACGACCGCCAAGCTCAGCCGTGCGACCTTCGCGAGCTTTGCGGCCGCCTCCAATGAGAGCGCCAAGGGCACGCTGCCCGAACTCAACCGTCTCGCCCGCTGCTGGAGCGATGTCTGGCAGCCGACGCTGCTCAAGGAGATCCCCGACGGCGCCGCCAGTTCGGGCGCGTCTAACTACAAGGAATTCTTTTACTCGCTGGTCGGCATGGCCGGCGAGTCGGCGAACTTCAACGCCAACGGGCCGTTCCTGCGGATCGCAACCGGGTCCGCGGCGGCCGTGCGCGTCCCGTCGGGCGCGGGGCCGGGAACGCTCTACGGGCCAGCAGCGCGGCCGCAGATCGGTGTGCGTCCGGCACTGCCGGCGAAGAACCCGCCGATCCGCGATGACGTCGCCTGTTACAAGAACGCTCAGCCGAACTTGGCTGCGACCGCGGGGAGTTTCGGCCCGTGATCCGCTCGCTCAAGAAATGGACCAAGCGCTACGCGGTTCACCTCACGGCGATCGTCGTGATGATTGTCATGTCGCTCGGCATCGCCGGCTATCTGCTGTCGAACCAGCGTTTCTATCTGCCGGCCTGGGTTCCGGTGATCGGCACCGACTTTTACGTCGTCCACGCCGAGTTCGAATCGGTCCAGGCGGTCACTCCCGGCCAGGGCCAGACCGTGAACATCGCCGGCGTGTCGGTCGGGGAAATCAGTCGGGTCAGGCTGCGGGGCGGGCGCGCGACGATCGAGATGAAGATTCGCCGCGCGTACTCGCCGGTCTACAGGGATGCGAGACTCTCGATTCGGCCGAAGACGATGCTCAATGACATGTACGTCGACATGCGGGCCGGCACGCCATCAGCCGGCGCGATCGCCGATGGCGGAACCGTTCCGCTTAGCCAGACCAAGTCGACGGTCAACTTCGAGGAGTTTCTCTCGGTGCTTGACGCCGACACCCGCAACTACTTCCAGTTGCTGCTCGACAACGCCGGCAAGGGACTCAAGGGTCAAGGCGAGAACCTGCGGTCCGGCTTCAAGCGGTTCGCGCCGACCGGAAAGTACGGCGTGAGGATCGTCAAGCAGCTTCAGCGGCGGCGCAAGAACATCAAGCGGGCGATCAGCAATCTCGCCCTGTTGTCGGATGAGCTCGGAGCCAACAGCGAACAGTTCGCCTCGCTGATTGACAGTTCCAGCGTCAACTTCCGGACCTGGGCTGGCGAGCAGGAGTCGATCCGCCAAATCATCCAGAAGGCGCCCTCAGCGCTGAAGGCCACGGCCGACGCGGCCGAGGCCGCCGACGGCGTGCTCGCCGACGGCGAGATCGCCCTGCGCGACCTTGAACCGCTGGCGCGAGACCTCGGCGTCTCCCAGAAAAGTCTGAGGCCCTTTTTCAGAGACCAGACCAGGGTCACGCGAGATTCGTTTCGGCCGTTCGCGCGCGAGTCGCAACCGCTGCTTGGCCAGCTCAAGCCGGCGTCGGCGGGGCTCGCCAAACTCGCCCCGAACGCGACTAAGGCGGTCAAGTCCTTTAACAATCTCTTAAACGTCGTCGCCTACAACCCGCCCGGCTCCGAAGAGGGTTACCTCTACTGGCTTTCGTGGTTTAGCCACCTAAACGCGTCATCGATATCGACGCAGGACGCCAACGGCCCGTTGCGCACGGGTGCACTGGTCGGCTCTGACTGCGTGTACAGCGCCGCGCGCACGCTGCGCGCCAATCCGAACGCGCCGATGCTGAAACTGCTGACGGGCCTAGTTGGACTGCCCGACCCGGAAGGCCCGTGCGTATGATCAAGCGTGCGCCAAGCCCGGGTCAGCTGGCCGGTATGGTCGCGTTTGCCTTCTCCTGCTTCGCGCTGGTGCTGTTTCTTTGGGTCTCGTTCGGCGGCCCGGTTCCGCTGCGCCCGCAGGGATATCGAGTCAACGCCTCGTTCGACGAGGCCGTCCAGCTTTCCAGCGAGGCCGATGTGAGGATCTCCGGGGTCAGTGTCGGCAAGGTCAAAAAGGTCTCGCCATCGGTCGGCCGAACGCAGGCGGTGATCGAGCTCGAGGACCGCTACGCGCCGCTGCCGGTCGACGTCAAGGCCCAGCTTCGCACCAAGACGCTGCTCGGAGAGACCTACGTGCAGCTGACGCCGGGCACCAAGGGCAAGCCGACGATTCCCGAGAACGGCAACCTACCGGCCACCAGCGTCTCGCCGCTGGTCGAGCTCGACGAGGTAATCCGTACCTTCGATCCGGCGACCCGCCGGGCCTTCTCGGGCTGGCTTGTCGGTCAGGCCGCCGCGGGCAAGAATCGCGGCGACGACCTCAACCAGGCGTTCGGTGTGCTGCCGGTGTTCTTCTCGGACGCCAACGACCTGATGTCTGAGCTGCGCCGGCAGGATCGAGCCTTGAGTCGCGTCTTCGCCAACACCGCCGACATCTTCGAGGCGATCGACAGTCGTCCAGGGCAGCTGACCGAGCTGATCGAATCGTCGAACCGGCTGCTCGCGGTCACGGCGCGGCGTAGCGAGCAGCTCGCCGAGAGCTTCCGCGGCTTTCCGGCGTTCCTGCGCGAGTCGCGCCTGTCGGTTAAGCAGTTCACGAAGTTCACGCGCGACACCCAGCCGCTGATCGAGAACACGACGGCGTTCGCGGAGGAGTTCTCGCCGACGATCAAGAAGGCGTCGAAGGTCACCGACGACGCCCGGATCCTGGTGAACAATCTCGAGCCGCTGCTCGACCGCGCCGATGCGGGGCTGCCGGCGGCGGACGAGTTTTTCACGCTTGCGCGCCCGACGCTCGGCCAGGCCGACGCGTTCCTGCGGCAGCTCAATCCCGTGCTGGAGTTTGTCGGACTCTACGATCGTGAGATCAACGCGTTTCTGGCCAACGACGCCGCGGCCAGCCAGGCTCAATACACGCCGACGAGTGCGGGCGCTAAGAAGAAGGACCAACCCGGCCACTACCTCCGCGCGTTCACCACGCTGGCGCCAGAGTCGCTGGCCTATCTCGGCAACCGGACGACGGCCAGCCGTTCGAATCCTTATCCGGCGCCCGGCTGGTTCGACCGCCTCGCGGCGGGGCTGCAGGTGTTCGATTCGGCTCAGTGCGGATCGATCCCGGTTCCGCTGCTCAACCCCGACGACTCGCTTTACCCGGCCGACCTAAAGGCGCTCATCGCTCAGATCAACCAGATTGTCTACGCCGGATCCGACCAGCCGGCGCCCAACGGCACGCCGACCAGCCCGCTTCCGGCTCCGGTATGTTCGGAACAGGCGCCGCAATCCTTCTCCGGGCAGAGCGGCAAGTACCCACACGTCCTCCCGCGATCATCGCCTTAGCCACCCGTAGACAGACAGCCGGCCGGCGGCCGTGAACCTGACCTCGATATTTCGCGCGACCACCGAGCGCACGGCCGCGGCCGTGCTCAAGAAACCGCTGATTGTGATCGTCGTGGCCGGCCTGGTCGCGCTGATCGCCGCCCTGTCGGCGCTGCGGCTCGAGCCGGCCACCGGGATCGAGACGGTCACCGGCACGGATTCCGGCACCTACAAGGCGACCCAGCAGTGGTCGAAGACCTTCGGCGGCGATCCGGTGATCGTGATGGTCCGTGGCGATCTGCCGAAGATGGTGCTCGGGCCGGATCTCGGGGTACTCGCCGGGCTCGAGGGCTGTCTGTCGGGAAACATTCCCGACAGGGCCCGCGCGCAGCGCGATATCCCGCAGGTCTGCAAGACGTTCGGCGACCTCAAACCGGCGGTCGCCGTCTACGGGCCGGGAACGTTCGTCAGCACGGCCGCCAACTCGGTCAACGACGGGATCACGAAGATCCTCGAGCGCGCGAAGAAGGCCGGCAGGCAGGCGGCCGAAGCGGCCGGCAAGATCGCCGAGGCCCAGGGCAAGCCGCCACTCGAGCAGCGGGCGCTCGCGCGCGCGGCCGAGGACGTGGCAAAGGTCCAGGCGATGGCCGACGCGCTGAAGCTCGGCTCGCAGTTCGGCCTCGACCCGGCCAATCCGCCGGCGATCAACAACCCGGCGTTTGTCGCCCAGCTGATCTTCGATCCGCAGAACGGGTCCAGGACGCCAAAGAGCCGGTTCGCTTACCTGTTCCCGAATGACGGGACGTCGCTGATTCAGGTCCGTCTGCGTCCGGATCTGACGCCGGCCGAGCGAGACCGGGCCGTCGAGCTGGTCAAGCGCGCGGTCTCCAACTCCAGGTACCAGCTCGACAACGGCCGGTATCTCGTGACCGGCGCTCCGGTGCTGTTGAGCGGCGTGCAGGACTCGATCGAGCGGGCGATCGTCACTCTGCTGATCGGCGCGCTGATCGTGATGGGGGTCGCGCTGTTGCTCGTGTTTCCGGCCGAACTGCGCCTGCTGCCGCTGGCGCTGGCGCTGATGGCGGCGGCGTTGACATATGGGCTGCTTGCTCTGATCGGGTCGCCGATCGGAATCGGCGCGGTTGCGGTGTTGCCGGTGCTTGTCGGCTTGGCGGTCGACTATGCGATTCAATTTCACGCGCGCGCCGACGGCGCGATGCGCGACGGTGCCGATCCCGGCGCCGCGGTGCAGAGC
>JBASWU010000088.1:0-10693 GCA_049276635.1 Solirubrobacterales bacterium
TCGCGGACCGCCGGCAACCGGCCCGGCGCGAAATCGCGTCCCCGCCCGCCTATCCACACGCGCCCGCCCCCGGTGCAGCCCGGCGGCCCCCTTATGCTGGCCGTAATGAGTCAATTCGCCGTAACCGTCGTCGGCCGGGACCGGCCCGGGATCGCCGCCGCGATCACCGAGGCGCTGCACAGGGCCGGGGCGAACATCGAGGACTCGCGCATGACGATCCTCGGAGGCCAGTTCGCGGTGATGATGCTCGTCTCGCTGCCGGAAGGCGCTGATGTCGCGTCACTGGAGAACGACCTCGACGGCGTGCGGGATCGCATGGGCCTGGCGGCCGCCGTACTCGATGAGATACGGGACACCGGCGGCGGCGCTCCGCCAGCGGCGACCCATCTGCTGACCGTTTACGGCGCCGACCATCCGGGGATCGTCAACGCCGTCTGTTCGGCCCTGGCCGCCCGCGCGGTCAACATCGACGACCTCGCCACCCGCGTCGTCGGCGCCGAGGACGCCCCGGTCTACACGATGATTTGCGAACTCACGCTGCCGGACGGGCTGTCGCCGGAGGCTGTTTCGGCCGACCTCGCCCGCGTCGGCGAGGATCAAGGCGTCGAGGTCGTGCTGCGCGAGCTCGACCGGGACATCCTCTAAAGGATCGCCCGTGGCGGTCCGCAAGGTTCTGCTTTATCCCGACCCCGTGCTCAAGCGGGTCTGCGCCCCCGCGCCGGTGGACGCAACGCTCGACCGCGTGATCGCGGACCTCACCGACACGATGCGCGACAGCCCGGGCTGCGTCGGGATCGCCGCGCCGCAGATCGGCTATGAGTACCGCGTCGCCGTGATCGATCTGAGCGGACACCGCAAAGCGCCCGAGAACGTCCACGGATTTCTAGCCCTGGTCGACCCCGAAGTGACCGGCGGCGAGGGCAGCGAAGTCGCTCGCGAGGGCTGCCTGTCGATCCCGCAGCTGACGGCGAACGTTCGCCGCCGAACCACCGCGAAGGTCCGTACACGCGACGGCGAATACTGCTTCGAGGGTTTCGAGGCGCGCTGCGTACTGCACGAGATTGACCATCTCGACGGCCTGCTGTTTCTCGACCGAGTCGACTCGCTGACGCGCGACGTGTTTCCGCGTAAGACCGGCTCATCGCCGAAGAAGACCGGGTAGCGGGAGCCAAAACCGTTACACTGATCGATGTAATGGTAACTCAGGCCGACGCGAACGCGATAGACACACCGACGCCGACGCCGGCGGCGGGGCTGATCGGCCGGGCGCCGCCGTCGACCGCCGGTCCGATCGACGAGCAGCAGCTGGCCGGCTCAACGCGGCCGCCTCGCATCCCGCTGCCGACGCTGGTTCAGGTGATGCGCTTCACCCAGCGCCAGACGGAGTTCGTTTTTCGCGCCCGCCGCGAACTCGGCGAGGTCTTCGGATTCAGGGGGATCATCCCAGGGCATCCCGTGATCACCGGCCACCCGGACCACGTGAAGTCGTTGTTCACCGCGAAGCCCGAACTGGTGCCGTCGCTGACCGCCGAGTCGCCGCTGCGCCCGATTGTCGGCAAAGACTCGGTCCTGACCGCTCAGGGCGCGCGCCACATCCGCCAGCGCAAACTGTTGCTGCCGTCGTTTCACGGCGAGGCGGTCGAGCGGTACTCGCGGATGATCGCCGAGGCGGCCGAGCGCGAGATCTCAAAGTGGCCGATCGGCAGTCCGTTCGAACTGGCACCACGGATGCAGGCGATCACGCTGGACGTGATCATGGCCGGAGTCTTCGGCATCGAGGGCCGGCCGCGACGCGGCACGCCCGAGTGGGGGGTACGCAACGCGACCAGGCAGCTCGTGCGCGCGTCGACCTGGCCGGTCGCTCAGCTGGCGGAGCTCATGAACGTCGGCCGCTCCGAGGCCGTCGGCCTCACCAAGGCCGGCCTCTCGCTGCTGGACAAGCCGACCTACGAAGTGATCAGCCAGCGTCGCGCGGCCGGCGATCTCGAGGATCACCACGACATCATGTCGATGCTTCTGCGGGCGCGCACCGACGACGGCGAAGCGCTTTCCGATCGCGAGTTGCGCGACGAGCTGCTCACCCTCGTCCTGGCCGGGCACGAAACCACCGCCAACTCGCTCGCCTGGACGTGGGAACGGCTCACCCGTACTCCCGACGCCTACGCGACGCTTTACGACGCGGTCCGCAACGATTCTGACGACAAGGCCGAGCAGATCGAAGCGGTGATCACCGAAACGATGCGCTCACGTCCGGTGATCCCGATGATCGGCCGCCGCGTCTCGGTGCCCTGGCAGCTCGGCGAGTATGCGGTCCCGGCGGGAAGCGCGGTCGTGATCAGCATCATGCTGGTTCATCACCGCGAAGATCTCTACCCAGACCCCTTCGATTTCAAGCCGCGGCGCTGGATCGGCCACAAGCCCGGAACTTATGAATGGCTCCCGTTCGGCGGCGGCGCCCGTCGCTGTATCGGCGCGGCGCTGGCGATGGCCGAGCAGCGCGTCGTGCTTGAAGCGATGGTTCGCCGCCTCGATATCGAAGCCGATCGCCGCGAGCCCGAACACGTCACCCACCGCAACGTGACGATGATCCCCGCCCGCGGCGCCCGCGCCGTGATCCGTGCTCGCCACGCCGCGTAGCCGCTACACGTCGCACCAAAACACCAGCGGCCAGTTCTTCGGCGCTACCTCCCGACCGGCCAGAACTTGTCGAGAATCTTCAGCGTTACGCCGGTCGGCGTGTGGGTTGCGCTGATCGCCGCGAGGCGGTTGATCGCCTTTGGGATCACGATGCGCCTGCGCTTGAACATCCCGTCGAGGCCGTCGCGCGCGCAGTCGGTGGCCGACTGCCACACAAAGCCGGGCGATTCGTTCTCGAACGCCGCCTGGCGCTCGCCGAAGAACTCGGTGCGCGTCGGGCCCGGGCAGAGCACGGTCGCGCTGACGCCAGTGCCGTCGAGTTCTTGGCTCAGCGCCTGCGAGAACGAGATAACGAACGCCTTGGTTGCGGCGTATGTCGCCTGTCGCGGCATCGGCTGGAAACCCGCCGTCGACGCGACGCTCAACACTGCTCCGTTGCCACGCTCGATCATCGCGGGCAGTACGTCATGTGTCAGCGCGACGAGCGCGCTTATGTTCAAGTCGATCTGTGAAAGCTCGGCGTGCTGATCGTGGCCGGCGAACGGGCCGTCGACTCCCTTGCCGGCGTTGTTGATCAGGATGTCGACATGCTCGCCGCGTTCGGCGATGCCGGCCAGTAACCGCTCACGCTGGGCGAGATCGGTGATGTCGCATTGCGCGGCGACCGCCTTGACGCCGTGCTCGCGCTCGATTTCGCCGGCCAGCTCGGTGAGACGGTCGATGCGGCGGGCGGCCAGCGTGACGTTGTATCCGCGCCCTGCCATCTGGCGGGCGAACTCGACGCCGATCCCGGCGGACGCGCCGGTGATCAGGCAAGTTCCCGCCGTGTCTGGAATCGGGATGCTCATGCGCCGAATCTATCTGAACTCGCCGGCGCGGCGGCTCGATCGCGCATTCGTCCGAGTAGGATCGACCGCACTATGGAAGAGTTCAACATTTTCGGAGACCCAGACGAGCTGCAACGGCGGATGGCCGAGTTCGCCGAGCAGATGCAAAGCGGACAGCGCGTGGCGTGGGCCGACAACGCGATCAACCTGGCGGTTCAGATGACCGTCGCGGCGATCGCCCAGGTCCAGACCACCGGTGGCACCGACGAACAGGCCCATCAGCTCCGCGACGTCATGCGCCTCCTGTTCCCCGAAGCGGTAACCCTCGTCCGCGAAGCCCGCGAAGGCCTGTCCTAACCGCGCGGCTCCTCCGCGTTTGCACATCCGCCGCAACTGGGCGCAACCGCGTTACGGAGGGCGGCCCAGAGGACCGAAACCCGCGACCGCCGGAGCTCGCGACCCCCGGAGTCGCCGGTCACGTTGCCGAGGGTTAGACCGGTTCGGCGCCGTCGCGGGAGCGCCGGGCGGCGTCTTGTTCACGGCGGCCGTGCGCGATCAGGCCGCGCCAGTCGGTCGTCCGGAAAACGATCGCCAGAGCGACCAGGCCGAAAACGGCGTTAAACGCGGCGATCGCCACCTGCTGGCCGACCGAGTATGCGGCGACCGTCGCGCCGGCCGCGGCGCCGGCAAACGCGTGCACCAGCAGCGCCTGCTGAACGCCGGCGCCCTGCGGGGTGAACGGGATCAGGCTCGCGACGCTCTGCACGGCGAGCACGGTCAGCACGTTGGCCGCCGAACCGCCGATGTTGAACGCCTCAAGGATGTACCAGATGCTGGCGAAGCGAAAACCCCACGCGGCCGCCTGGATCGCCGCCGCCTGGCGCATCCAGAGGTCGCGGTCACGCAGCAGCGTGACCCCCTGGCGGACGTTCGCCCAGAACTCACGCACGCGGACCGAGAGGTACCCGAACAGTGCCAGCGTCAAGATCGGGATCAGCGTCAGCAGAAAAACCGCGAACTTCGGATGCCGCGCCAGAAACGATAGATCGAAGGCGTTGAGCGACGACAGGTCGGGAACGCTCGGAAAGATGCCCTGCGTGAATCCGTAGATCAGGATCAGCGAGCCGGCGATTAGGTCGAACGGCAACTCGACCATGAACGACGAGCCGACCGTGGGGTAGGTCGAGCCCCGCACCGAGTTTTTGCCCAGGTAAAGCCGGATGATCGCCCCTGCGTGGGCGGGCACGATGCTCGACACCCCGTTACCGGCGATCTCGGCCGCCCAGACGTTGCGCCAGCGAATCGGGGTGCGGGGGAAGGCGGCGCGAAGACCGTTGAACCACACCCGTGTACGCAGCGACAGGTATACCCCGTGGCAGGTCAGCGCAACGATCAACGCGAACCAGTGGATCGCCGCGAGGTTTTCGAAGAACTGCGCCGCGGCATCGAAAAACGCGCGAAACGAATCGCCGAGCTCGGTTGCGAACGGCGGAGTGGCGATCGAGGAAGTCGGCCCGGTCATCGGTCTCATACGGTACGCCGGACCCGCGGCGGAGCCGCGAGGTTAGTATCCGCCGTGTGGATCCGGCGGGCAAACGCGTTCTCTTAACCGGCGCGGCCGGCGGCCTCGGCGAGACCGCCGCCAAGGCTCTCGCACGGCGCGGCGCGACGCTCATCCTCTCAAGCCGAAACCGCGAGCGGCTCGATCTGCTCGCGGCCGAACTACCGGGCGGCGGGCACGAGGTGATCGCCGCCGACCTCGCCGAAGCCGGCTCCGTGCGACGCGTGATCGAGCAGGCCGGACGGATCGACATTCTGCTCGCCAACGCCGGCCGAAGCGGCGGCTTCGCGCTCGACGAGTTGCCCGCCGACGAGGTCGCCGACGTGATCAAGGTCAACTTCGAGGCGCCGATTCAGATGGCCCGCGCGGCGATCCCGCAGATGAAAGAGCGCGGCGAAGGTCAGATCGTCCTGATCGCTTCGCTGGCAGGCAAATTCGCGCTGCCCGAAAGTACGATGTACTCCAGCACCAAGGCCGGTCTGCGGGCCTTCGGCTGGGCGCTGCGCCCGGAGCTCGCGCGCCACAACATCGGCGTGACGGTCGTGTCCCCCGGATTCATCAGCGAGGTCGGCATGTTCGCCAAGCGCGGGCGCAAGGCGCCGCCGGGCGCCGGCACGATCTCGCCGGAGCGTTACGCCAAGGCGCTGATCCGCGCGATCGAACGCAACGACGGCGAGGCCGTGATCGCGCCGCCGCAGCTGCGCCTGCTCGGGCAACTCGCGCTGATCGCCCCGGGCCTGTTCGCGCGGGTTTTCCGGCGCGTCGCGCCGCAGCGCAAGCCGGCGCGGTGATCGCCGCGCATCGCTGCGGCCGGCGACCTCGCATAGACTGAACTCCAGTTGGAGCACGCAGAGACGATCCTGGTCGCCGGTCTACTGCTCGCGCTCGCCATCGGCGTGTCGCTGCTGGCCCGGCGGCTCCGAATGCCGGGTCTGGTCGTCTTCTTGCTGCTCGGGATTCTCGTCGGACCGCACGGGCTGGAAGTCGTCGACTTCGTCGACATCGAGTTCGCGCAGACCGCCGGCGTGATCGCGCTGGCGCTGATCCTCTTCGAAGGCGGTCTCGCCTCGGGCTGGAAGGAGATCCAGCCGGTGATCCGCACGAGCGTCGCGCTGGCGACCGCCGGCACCTTGCTGACGGCGCTGATCACCGGATTCGCGGCGGCATGGATACTCGACTTCTCGACCTTGCAGGCGCTGTTGATCGGCTCGATCGTCGCCAGTACCGACGGTGCCGCCGTCTTCGCTCTGCTTCGCGGATCGATGCTGCGCAAACGGCTTGCGCGCACGCTCGAGGCCGAGGCCGGCCTCAACGATCCGGTCGCGATCTTGCTTGTGCTCGGGTTCATCGAGTGGATCCAGTTGCCCGGCTACGGAGTCGACGACATGATCGGCCTGTTCGCCGGCGAGCTGGCGATCGGCGCCGCCGCCGGCATCGCCGTGGGCGTGGCGGCCGTGAACCTGATCCGTGCCGTCGGCCAGGTCTCGACGGGCCTGTACCCGGTCGCGACGATCGCGACGGCGGCGACCGCCTTCGGACTCGCGCAGGTCGGTCACGGCTCGGGATTTCTCGCCGTGTACCTCGCCGGCATGGTCGTCGGCAGCGCACGCCTGCCGGCACGGCGCGCGATCTCGGAATTTCACGACGGCGTCGCCTGGGTCAGCCAGATTTCGGTGTTCCTGATCCTCGGTTTGCTGTTCGTGCCGGCGTCGATGCGCACGCTGTGGAACGAAGCGTTGATCGTCACCCTGCTGCTGATGTTCGTCGCGCGCCCGGTGGCGGTCTACGTCTCGACGCTGTTTAGTCGCTTTGAGTTTCGCGAGGTCGCGCTGTTGCAGTGGGCCGGGATGCGCGGCGCCGTGCCGATCGTCCTGGCGACCTTTCCACTGCTGGACGGCATCGCCGACGCCAACCAGATTTTCAACATCGTGTTCTTTGTCGTGCTCGCCTCGGCCGTGTTTCAGGGCACCACCTTCGAGTGGTTCGCCAAGATCCTGCGGCTGACCACGAGCGAGCCGGCCGTCGATCCTCCTCTGATCCAAGCCGGCAACATCCGCCGCCTCGGCGCCGAGTTCTTCGAGTTTCCGGTTCGGCCGGGCGATGCGATCGCCGGCCACGTCGTCTCCGAGCTACAGCTTCCGCGTGAGGCCCTGGTCAGCGTGATCGTCCGCGGCAACGAGGCGCTGCTGCCGCGCGGGTCGACCGAGCTGGAGGCCGGCGACCGCCTGCACATCCTGCTGCGCGGCTATCTGGCCAAACACGTCGAGGAGTTGTTCACGCTCTGGCGCGACGGTCCGATCGGCGACCAACGCGAGGAGTACGTGCGACCGGTCGCCGGCCGTGCGGCGATCTTTTCCGTGCGGCCGTGGACGCCGGCGATGGGCGACCCGGGCGACCCCAAGACGATCAACGGCGTCGGCACGCGACGCCGCATTCGCACGCGCCACGACGAGCCGGGCGCGCTGCTCGTGCTCGATGACGGCCGCTTCGCCGTCACCGGCGACGGCATCGTCGCCACCGGCGGCCGGCGCCAGCTACGCGCCTACGCCGTACGACGCATCGAACGCGCGACGACCGGCCCGGCCCGCGCCTGGTGGCAGGAAGTCGCCGGAGCGATGGCTTAGGCCCGGCCGGGACCGGCAACTCGGAACCTCGCGGGACGGAAACGTAAAATCCCGCCGAGTGGTCAACCGGCGCACGGGGACCCGCGTCTCTGGCATCGTTGGCAGATGGAGACAAGCCCAACCTCCGCTCGGAGGCCGCTGCGATGGCGGCAGATCTCGTTTGCGACGGCCGTCGTCGGCGTCACCGTCGGGCTCGCCGGTCGCGCGACCGATCACGTCGACTCCGATGTGGTCTCCTGGCTGGGCGTGGTCGGGGCGCCGTGGCTACTGGTCGCGTTCATCACGGGCGCCGCCATCCGCGATCGGCGCAGCGCGGTCGTGGCGGGCGCCCTGTCGCAGGCCCTGGCCGTCGCCGTCTATTACTTCGTGATGTTGAAGGTCGAGCACCGCGCCGGTCGTGAATATGCCGTCGTTATGACGCTCGGATGGGCCACGCTGGCGGCGCTCAGCGGTGGGGTGTTCGCGTATTTCGGTGCGTTGATTCACGCCAGGTCTTCACGCGGGCGGGTCGTCGCGCTCACGGTCTGCTGCGGCATGCTGATCGGTGAAGCGATCTTCGGATTCGCCGTCTGGAGCGACTCCGCGGCGCGCACGGTGCTTACCGCCGAGCTGGCGGCCGGGGTTGCGGCGCTGGCGCTGTTTGCTCCGCGTGGTCACGCCGGCAGGGTCGTCGCGCTCACGGTTTCGGTTGCGCTCGCCGCGGCGCTCGCCGAGGCCGGCATTGTCGGAGCGATGCTCGAGGTCGGCTGGGCCGGCGGTCGCTTCGGGGCGTAGCTGCGCCGGCCGGCCGGCTCGCCAATCACAGCTCGCCCAGCGCCTTGAGCACCTCGTCGTCGTGTGTCTTGGGCGACGGCTTCGGGATCACGTGCACGATCTTCCCGTCCGGCCCGATGATGAAGGTCGCGCGTTGCACGCCCATGTACTTCTTGCCGTACATCGACTTCTCGACCCAGACGCCGTACCGCTCGGCGACGGCGTGGTCGGGATCGGCGACCAGCGTGAACGGCAGGTCGTACTTGTCGCGAAACGCCGCCAGCGCGGACGGCTCGTCCGGCGAGACGCCGACGACTGTGGCCCCGGCGTCGTCGTACTCGGACATGCGATCGCGGATACCGCAGGCCTGAGTCGTGCAGCCCGGGGTGTCGGCGCGCGGGTAGAAGTAAAGGACGACGGTCGCCCCGGCCAGATCCTCCAGCGAAACGATCTCTCCGTCCTGGTTCTGCAGTTTGAAGTTTGGCGCTTTGGCTCCGGCCTCGATCACCTGGTCCTCCTCGTCGGCTTCGCGGAGACAACATTTTCACACAGCGGCCGGCGCAAGCGGCGACCGACCGCCGCCGTCACGGCCGCCTTTCCAAGCGCGGCAGGTGAACGCGAACAAACAACTAAATCTGTATTATTAGTTGAATGGCCAGCTTAGATACACCAAAACAGGTATCGATCATGGCTGAGCGGTCCGGCGACCGGCCGGGCGGTGTGAGTGGCCGCTAGGCCGTTCACGCTTCTGGTCCTCACATCCCTCATTTTCACCGCCCACCTCGTGGGTGGGTCTGCGCCTGCCCGCGCCGGCGTTTACACCTATGTAAACCGGGTTCCGGTCACGGTCGGTCCATACCAAGTACTCCAGGGATCGGACTTCAAACTGCCGACCCCGGCCGCCGACGGTCGCTACCGCGGGTCCGAAAACGCGGCCCTGCTGAAGATGACCGCCAACGTCACGGACGCCGACGGTCGCTCGATTCCGATCCAGCGACTGATGCTTCACCACATCGTCTTTCTCAACGCCGGCAATCCCGCGGCCGGCAACATTCGCCGGGACGCGACCTGCGACACCCTGACGTTTCCCGACAACAAGACCTCGCTTCCGGCGATGGCGGATCGCTTCTACTCGACCGGAGAAGAACGCTCGGTCTTTGATCTTCCGCTCGGCTACGGCTACAAAATACGCGGCGACGACCGCTGGGGAATGCTGTTCATGGTGATGAACCATCGCGCCGTCACCGACCGCGCGTTCATCGAGTACCGCGTCACGTACGCGACCGGAACCGACGCCGAGATCGTCGAGGGCGTGCGCCCGTTCTGGCTCGACGTCAACAACTGCAAGGCCGACCCGTACTTCGACGTCCCGGGAACCGGCCCGCCCGGAACGACGCTCAAGCGCAAGTTCGTCTGGACGGCGCCCGAGTCGATGCGGCTGGTCGCCGGACAGGGGCACGTCCACGGCGGCGCGAAGATCCTGCGGATTCGGCAGCTCGACTGCGACGGCCGCACGGCGATCAACTCGACGCCGACCTGGGGCGCGCCGGACCACCCGTTCTACCGGGTCACCCCGATCCTCCACGAGCCGGGCCCGATCAATATGACCCGCTTTCATTCGCCCCAGGGGATCGCGGTCGCCAAGGGTCAGCGGGTCGAACTCGAGGCCGAGTACGACAACTCGACGCCGCACGCGCGCGTGATGGCCACGTTCATCGGGACCTACGCGCCCGATGACACGATCACTCCGGAGATCGCCTGCGGAAAGTTGCCCCCGGTCCGGTATCAGGAGAGCGCCGTGCCCGGCCGCTCCGAGACCCCGCGAGTCGTGGTACCGCTGACGCAGGAGCCGACCGGGCCGTTCGAGCCGCTGGCCGGCGGCACGATCCGCGTGACGGAGCCGCGATTCGATCCGCGGCGCATCGAACTCAAAAGCGGCGACTCGTTGCGATGGAAATTCGACACGCCCGACGGCAACGACACCCTGCATGACGTAACCGTCGCCAACGGCCCGGAGGGCTTCTCGGGTCCGCATCTCAATTCCGGCCGCAGTTTCAGCCGCCGGTTCGACCGGCCGGGAACCTACGGGCTGTACTGCTCGCTGCATCCGATGACGATGGTTCAGCAGGTAAAGGTCACGCCCTAGATCTAGACGATCGACACGCGCGCGGCGGTATCGGTATCGTGGCGCGATGCGCATTGCCGTTTCGTCGGACATGGCCGCCGGAGTCGCCGAGCTGGTCGTCGCCGAGCTTCGGTGCCGCGGCCACGAGGTCGTCCGCCACGGCGCG
>JBASWU010000089.1:0-2701 GCA_049276635.1 Solirubrobacterales bacterium
CGACTGAACCGGTTGCGGACCGAGCAGCCCGAGCGGGTTGACGTAGGCGCCGGATGAGCTGACGCGGGTGCTGAGGTGAAGGTGCGGCTGCGTGGCCGACCGCTTGCCGGTAGTTCCGGCGCTGCCGATAATTTGACCGGCGGTGACGCGTTCGCCGCGACCGGCGAGCGTGGTCGCCAAGTGGAGATAGCTGACCAGATACCGGCCGTCGGCGCTCTCGATCGTGACGCACAGCCCGCCGTCTGGGAGCTTGCCGGCGTAGCGGACGTGGCCGGCCGTCGTCGACCGAACCGGGGTCCCGATCACCGCGGCGATATCGACTCCGCGATGCTGGCCGGCGGCATATGGATCCGCGGTGTTTTTGTACGGCGTGATGACGTCGCCGGCGACCGGCCACGGCCAGGTCCCCGCGGCGATCGCTTCGCCGGGGCCGGCTAATAGCCAGCAGACGGTCAACAACAACACGAGCGGGCGAATTCGATTGATCACGCCCCGAACCTAACCCGAACCGTCGCCGATTTGGGGCCGAATTTTGCAGTTGTTACACGCGTGAACCCGTACCGTCACGACCTCGTCACGTCATTAACGAAGCCGTCGAAAAGTCACTCCGGCCGGCCGGTCGAGCAAGGTGATTCGCGCGCAGCCCCCGTTCGCGCGCGGCCCGGTCAGCCGGCCGAGTACAGATCGTTCGCGCGCAGGCCGGTCAGTTCGGCGATGATCTTGGCGGCCTCGCGCGGCTTGGCCCCGGAGGCGACCAGGCGCGCGACGGATTCGACCGCCTGCGCTCGCACGCGGTCGGCGCGCGCCGCCTCGGGAGCCGCGCCGACGACCAAGACGATCTCGCCTTTGGGTTCTCCCGCGCCGTACTTAGCCGCCAGTTCGCCGGCCGTCCCGCGGGCCACCTCTTCGTGAACCTTCGTCAACTCCCGGCAGACCGCGACCGGCCGTTGTGGATCGATCGCCGCCAGCCGGTCTAGCGACGCGGCCAGCCGTCTCGGCGATTCGAAGGCCACCAGCGTCTCCTCAAGCTCGGTGAACAGCGAGTCGAGCTCGCCGGCCTTGCGGGGAAGAAAGCCGGTGAACCGCCAGTGGTCGGATGGCAGACCCGCGGCCACCAGTGCCGCCAGCACCGCCGAAGGACCCGGCAGCACCTCGACCGGCAGACCGGCCGCGATGCAACTCTGCACCATGACGTAACCGGGGTCCGACACAAGCGGCATCCCGGCATCCGACACCAGCGCGACGTTCGCGCCGTCGGCCATCTTGCGGACCAGCTCGCTCGCGCGTTTGCGCTCGTTCTGCTCGTTATAGGAGACGAGTTTCGCCGACACGCCGTAGCGCTCAAGCAGTTTGCCGGTGCGGCGGGTGTCCTCGCAGGCGATCAGGTCGGCCTCGCGCAGCGTGGTGAGCGTGCGCAGGGTGACATCCTCCATGTTGCCGATCGGGGTCGGGCAGACGATCAGTCGTCCGGGCATGATCAACGGCCTTTCAGGTCGATTGTCGGAAACTCATCGAGTGCCATGATCGCCGCGCCGAGCATGCCGGCCTCGGCACCGAAGTGCGCGGGGAGAATCTCACACACTTCCTTGTTCGGTGAAAGCGCTCGTTCGGCGACAACCTCGCGCGCGGGACCGAGCATCAAGTCGCCGGCCGCCGCCGCGCCGCCCCCGATCACGACCGCTTCGGGATTGAATGCGTTGACCAGCGAGACGATGCCGACGCCGAGGTAGTGGCCGGCGCGGGTCAGGATCTCGTGCGACGGCGCGTCGCCGGTCGCCGCCAATTCGGTGACCAGCGAACCTGTGAGTTCGCGGCCCTCGGTGAGCAGGCGCCCGAGATGTGAATCGGGATCGGCCGCCGCCGCCGCCGTGGCCGCGCGCGCCATCGCAGTGCCCGAGACCATCGTCTCCAGGCAGCCGAGGTTGGGGCAGTTGCCCTGGCACGGCGGCCCGTCGGCGAGGACCGTCATGTGCCCGAACTCGGCTCCCGAGCCGGTCGCTCCGCGAAAACTCTTTCCATCGATGACCAGGCCACCGCCGACTCCGGTGCCGAGCGTCAACAGCACGACGTGCCGCTTACCGCGCGCCGCACCGTGACGCTGCTCGGCTAGGGCCGCGAGGTTGGCGTCGTTGTCGATCGCGACCGGGAGACCGATCCGCTCGCTCATCAGGTCGCGGATCGGGAGGTCCTTGATCGGCAGGTTCACCGCCATCACGGCGCGGCCGCTCGCCTGGTCGAGCAGGCACGGGATGCCCATGCCGACAGCCTCGATCGGCGCCTCCCCTTCGTTCTGAATGTACAGCTCGCCGACGACCTCGACCAGCCGGTCGAGAATCTCCGCCTGATCGGCGCCGCGTGAGAAGCGATGGGCGCGATGGTGCACGACAAGATCGCCCGAAATGACGCCGGCGGCGAGCTTGGTGCCGCCGAGATCGATGCCGATTACGCGGCGCTGCTGGCCGGTGGAACCGGGTTCGTCGCTCATGGTGGGCATGCTAACCCGGCGATAAGGCGTCTCGTGCCCGGCAACCATTTCGCCGCGGCGGTGTTCAATACCCCGCTTACCCTCAAGACAAGATGAGCCAAGACAAACTTCCATTCAAGACCTACCGCGCGCGCCGCCGGCCGTGGGATCGCTTTAAGCGAAGCCGCTTCGACGAGCCGCGCGCCGCCGACGCGCCGCAACCGGGCGATCCACGTT
>JBASWU010000090.1:0-47241 GCA_049276635.1 Solirubrobacterales bacterium
GGCGCCTGCGCTGCTCGATAACCGCCGCGACCGCCTCCCAGTCGACGTCCCTCTGTGCAGCACGACGCGTCATCGGCGAACTGCGTGCGGTGTGACATGTGTCCTCCCTTCGCCGGCATGATCCGGATCAGGTTCGACGGGTCGGCGCCAACGCGCCCTCTCAGCCCCATGCGGGGACTCCCCGGTGTTTGTTGGTAAGGCCGATCCTAATGGAGCCCGGCGGGCCGACCGCTACCTAAGCGAGAATTCTCGTTTGGAGTGATCGGTGCTTGGGGACAGATCATCAGGTGGATCAGGAATGTGAGGCTGTCCAGAGGCACTCCAGCTTGGTAATCGGGGTCGGTCAAGCTGGGATGTCCTGGCTGACCCTGGTTTGGACCGGGGGATGTTCGCAATTGTTCGCGAGGGCGTGCCCCGTCGCTTGTTGTTCGCAAACTGGTGACTCACGAACACAGCGCTTCGCCGAACAGGCCGCCATCCGCCACAAGGCCAATTAGTGTGAGTGCATGAACGCCGCTCAGATCAAGTCGCGCAGTCGGGTCAGGGACTTGGCCGAGGTCTACACCCATGAGCGCGAGGTCAACGCGATGCTGGATCTCGTGGCGGACATGTTCCCAAACGATGACGATCCGGGCAACACTGACCGGATGTTTCTCGAGCCGGCTTGCGGGCATGGAAATTTCCTAGTCGAGATTCTGCGGCGCAAGCTCGCCTACGTAACAACTCGCCGCTACGGCAAGGGCGAGCGCTTCGAGCATCGCATGTTGCGCTGCGTCGCATCGATCTACGGGATCGACATTTGCGAGAACAACGTGCTCGAGACACGCGAACGGATGAGGAAAGTGATCGAGGAACATGCCGTAGAGCTCTCACGCGAAGCGCGCGAGGCCGCGGAAGCAATCCTCCAGACCAACGTCATCCAGGCCAACACCATTGCTGACGGCGCAGCAATCGAACTGATCGAGTATCGGCCGGAGAGCGCCGGCCGTTTCACACGCATCTGGTCGCGCCCACTTGACCCGGTCGGAAGTGCGCCCAGCCTGTTCACTCCGATGCCCCGCGAGGATGCGGTGCCAGTCCACTACTCGAAGCTGGCGCGTCAGAACGAGCCGACGGCGGTCGGCCCACTTGGCCGAAAGGCCGCCTAATGCCAGTTCCGACACACGCGCACGTCCCCGACATTCTCGACTGTCTCGCGCAGCTTTCGAGCGATGAGGTGCCAACCCCGCCGAAGCTCGCCAACGCGATGTTGGACCTGTTGCCGACAGAAGTATGGAGGAACCCCGGCCACCGCTGGCTTGACCCGTGCTCGAAGTCGGGGGTGTTTCTCCGCGAGATCGTCAAGCGGCTTCTCTTCGAGGGGTTGGTCGAGTGGGAACCGGACTTCGAAAAGCGCCGCGAGCACATCTTTCGCAACATGATCTATGGCTGCGGGCTCACCGAGCTGACCGGGATCGTGTCACGCCGCACTGTGTACTACTCGCGCCACGCCGCTGGCGAACACTCGGTGGTCAGGTTCGAGGACGACAACGGAAACATTCCCTTTATACGCGCCGAGCACGACCTTGAGAAGGGCCGCTGCAAAATCTGCGGCGCGCCTGAGAGTCTTGAGCGCGGTGAGGACCGCGAAAACTACGCCTACGCATTCATCCACGACGCATACCCAACCGAGGAGTTGAAAGATATGAAGTTTGACGTAATCGTAGGGAATCCGCCGTACCAGATCGGGATGCAGGACGCACAGGGGAATCGCACTGCGAACATCACTCCGCTGTACCAAATGTTCGTCGATAAGGCTATTTCAATGAACCCTAAATACCTAGTGATGATTACGCCGTCGCGTTGGTTCACAGGTGGGAAGGGACTGGATGAGTTTCGGAGAGCGCGGATCGCAGATCGACGATTCCGAGTGATTGTGGACAACCCGAAACTGTTCGACTGTTTCCCGACCGCTGAGATCAAAGGTGGCGTGAACTACTTCCTCTGGGACCGTGAGTACGACGGGAACTGTGAGTTCTCCGTACGGATTGACGGCGAGATAGTCGAGTCGGCTGAACGCGACCTGCGAGAGGGAGATGGAGTTCTTCTCCGGGACAATCAGGCTGCCCAGATCGTTCATAAGGTGCGTGCCAAATCGGATGGAACCTTGGCCGAAATCGTGAGCCCCCGCGATCCATTCGGCCAGTCGCTGACAACGAACTACCAGTTTGCGAAGGCCGTCCCGTTCGCCGGCAGCATCCCGCTCATCTTCGGATCAAAAGTCGGGTATGTCAAGCCTGAGCAACTTGAGCGGAACCATGGCTGGGTGGACCGTTGGAAAGTACTGCTTCCTAAGGCGGGCGACGGGCACGGGCGAGTACCGGCGAAAGTGCTTGGCGAACCGATCGCGCTGGCGCCCGGCTCCGCATGCACGCAAACGTACTTGGTGGCCGGCGTCCTTCAAAATAAGGAAGAGACGAGGTTTTACGCCGAGTACCTCACTACGAAATTCGTGCGCTTCTTGGTACACGCCCGGAAAAGCACCCAGGACGTTCGCCCGGACAAGTTCAAGTTCGTACCGGATATGGACATGTCTCGCTCATGGTCTGACGACGAGCTTTACGAATACTTCGACCTGACTACGACCGAGCGCGACTACATCGAGAAAACGATTCAGCCGATCGATGCCAACTTCTCGCTTGACTCACCAACCCCGGCGAGCCACCTCCCCGGCGGCGCGAAATATCGCGACGACGGCTACGACTCTGACGGCGAGTGACAAACCGCATCTACGCCTACACCCTCGTCGGTAAAGACGACGTGCCCTGGGAGCGCACGGTCGGTCAGACACACAGGACCGGCAAGGGCTTGATCAAGGTCGGCTGGACCACGAAGGGCAGCGCCCGCGCTCGGATCAAGCAGCAGCTCGGTACGGCCTATCCGAATCTCGATGGCGTAGAGATCCTGCTCGACGAAAAAGCCGTCAGAGCCGATGGAAGCGAGTTCAGCGACCACGACGTCCACGCAGCACTGGTGCGCCAAGGGATCATCCGCCCTGGGGGCGAGTGGTTCGAGGCCACGCTCAACGAGATCAAAGCAGCCGTGAACTCCGTCCGCACCGGCGCGGAGTTTGACGAGACGCGCACAGGCTCGTTCAAGATGCGACCAGAGCAGGCTGCGGCTGTGGCGCGCACCGCCTCCTACTTCCGCGAGCATGGGAGGAGCGAAAACCCGCCGAGGTTTCTCTGGAACGCGAAGATGCGCTTCGGCAAGACCTTCGCGGCCTACCAGCTCGCAAAGGAGATGGGCTGGAAGCGGATTCTAATCCTCACGTACAAGCCCGCCGTGCAGACCGCATGGCGCGACGACCTACTCGGCCACGTCGACTTCAGCGGGTGGAAGTTCGTCGACCGCGACACTCCGATCGCGGTCGCCGATGAATTGCTCGACGGCGCAGATCCTGTCGTCCAATTCGCGTCTTTCCAAGACTTGAACCAGAAGGACGCAGAAGGGAAGGTCAAGGCTCACAACGAGTCGATCCACATCACCGACTGGGACGTGATCGTGCTCGACGAGTACCACTTTGGCGCGTGGCGCGAAAGCGCCCGCGACCTCTACGACCCGAGCGACAAGTCGATCGCCGAAGTGGAGGAGCCCGACGAAGAGGTTACTGATGAGGACCTCGGCCTCGAAGCCGCCAACATTCTCTACCTCTCGGGCACCCCGTTCCGCGCGATCACCAACGGTGAGTTCACCGAAGACCAGGTCTTCGACTGGACCTACGTCGACGAGCAGGCCGCCAAGGAGGCGTGGCCAACCGCCAGCGGACAGAACCCGTACGCGGAGCTCCCCAAGATGGAGATCTACGCCTACGAGATCGCGCCGAGTGCACAGCGCTGGGCCGAAGACGGAGAGTTCTCGGGGTTCTCGCTCAACGATCACTTCAAGGCGAAGCGAGATGGGAGCGGTCGCAGCGTGCCGAAACCGGGCGAGTGCAAGTTCGAGGACGAAATTCGCGTCTCTGAGTTTCTCGAGCTATTGCGCGGCAAGCTGTCCGACCAGATGAAGGCCCAGATCGTCGCCGGTCAAAAAGCGCCGTTTCCCTACGAGAGTCCGGCTTTCACCGAGGCTATGCGGCATTCGGTCTGGTACCTACCCGACGTCGCAGCGTGCTTCGCGATGCGCGACCTGCTTGAAAAGCACCCTTACTTCTCCGGCTTCGAGATCGTCGTTTCTGCCGGCCCCGGGGCCGGTCAAGGTGCGGACGCCAAGCCGCCTGTCGAGGCAGCGATCGCCAAAGCGAACAAAGACCAAAGCTCGGGCTCGATCACGCTGACCTGCGGCAAGCTCATGACTGGCGTGACCATGCCCGAGTGGGGAGCGATCCTGATGCTGCGCTCCCTGAAGTCGCCGGAGTCTTACTTCCAGGCAGCGTTCCGCGTGCAATCGTCATGGGCGTATCGCGACGCGGAGGGTGGCGTCGACGTGAAGAAGCCCTCCTGTTACGTATTCGAGTTCGACCCGAACCGTGCGCTGACGCTGCTCTCCGAGTACGGAATCCGGCTTGCCGCCCAAGCAGGAGAGACCCCGGAGCAGGCGGTTGGCAAGCTGCTCAACTACCTGCCGATCTTCGGATTCTCCGGCGGCGCGATGACCGCGCTCGACGCCAACGCGGTGATGGACTGGGCGACCGCCGGAGTGGGCGCGACGGCGCTCGCGCAGCGTTGGAACTCGCCGATGCTCGTCGAAGTCAACGGGCGAACACTGCAGGCGGTGCTCGATAACGCTGAGCTGATGGCAACTCTTGAACAAATCGAGGATTTCCGTGCGCTCGTGCAACACGCCGAGCACGTCATCACCTCCTCGAAGATGCTCAAGAAGGCAAAGCGCGAGCAGGGCGGCGAGCTCACCGAGAAGCAGAAGAAAGAGAAGAAGGAGACGACAACCCAGCGTCAGGAGATCCGCAAGAAGCTGCAGAAGTTCCTCACGCGTATTCCGGTCTTCATGTACGGCACGGACTTTCGCGAAGAGGCCTTGATGCACGTGATCGAGTCGCTCGATCCGCATCTGTTCCAGCGAGTTACCGGCCTCACCATCTCTGACTTCCGCACGCTCAGCGAGATCGGCCTGTTTAATCCGCGAAACATGGACGCCGCGATCTACCAATTCAGGCAGTTTGAGCGCGCGAGCCTGCGGTACGCCGAGACTGGGCCGCGAGCGAACGACGAGAGTGGCGTCGGGCTTTGGGATAAGCCTGCCGATGGATGACCAAGCGTCGCCATTCGACCGCGCAGCCGAGGTCGAGCAGCTCCTGGCTGCCGACGAAACCACGCTGGGTCGCTTCTGGAGCTACGAGGAGGAGGGGCTCTCAGCGCAAGAGATGGCCGACCGCGAGGGAACCGCAGGGCAAGGTTGGGTGTCGAATTACCGGACGCTCGTTCACGCGTTACGAGACGGTGAGGTCCCGACAGCTCCGAGCGTGGCGGCGGCGTGTGCGCGGCGAATTCGAAGCTGGCTGAAGAACAAAGAGTTGAGCACGCCGTTGTGTGACGCGCTGACGACGCAGGAGGCTCTACTCACTTCGCGCGCTGAGGACCGTCAGGCCCAGGACGAAGAGGTTGAGGGAGCACTGGCTTCAACCAAACAGGCCGAGTCGGGGAACACCCCCGGCATCTACGTATACACCCTGCCCCATTACCTTCGCCATCCATTCGATCCCGGGTCCGGGAAGACGCTGTTGAAGGTCGGCCATTCGAGCGTCGACGCTGTGTACCGGGCCGAGGCGCAGGGCAGGCTCACGGCCTTGCCCGAAGACCCGATCCTGTTGCGGATCTACCCCGCCGACGAGTCGCGCAACGCTGAGCGCGAATTTCACGCATGGCTTCGCGACGCCGACCACTCCGGTGGGCGCAGCAGGCTTCGTGGCTCCGAATGGTTCGTTACCTCGACCAAGTTCTTGGACAGAATCGCGCGATCACTGGGGTTGGATGTGCAGGTCGTGAACGATCTCGAAGTCATTGACGATTGATGTCTCGCCGGCATCAGGTCACTGTATGCCGACAAACTGTCCCGGCAGGCCGGTCGCGTCGACATAGCCGCAGACGCTGGCGTTAGCCGGCCACAATGCGGTCGCGTCGGCGCGCCTGGGGAAACAGGTCAACCCTTCTTCAGCGCCCGCAAAAGGTCCGGAACTGCGGCTAGTGTGAATGCTCATGGCTAAGGGCACGTTCGTGTATGTGTGCGACCCCGGGGCTTCGCGAGTACCTGAGGCCGTGCAAGGCTGACTCCATGGCCAAGCCACAGCACAGCAAGCGCCACAAGTCGTTGGGCGAGCGCTCGCGGCAACGCGAGCTGACACCCGAGGCGCGCGACGAGCTGGCGCAGAAGATGTGCCGTGGGAAGAAACGGTTCGCACTGCAGAGCGAGGCGCGAATGGCCGCCGACGAGTATGGACTCGGGATCTATCGATGCCCGGTTTGCCGCGGATGGCACCTGACGTCGAAACGAGACGCCTAGCGCAGGGCCAAGCCCAAGTATCGATTCCGCAGTTCCAAACAGTTTCGCGCGTGATCGTCGAATCGCGAGTTCACAAGAACAGTGGCAGTTAACTTCCATAACATAATGACGTTTTGGAAGTTTATTTCCGTTATGCTTGCGTGAGATGCTTTCCGACAGTCAAATACTCGCCTACAACCCGTGGTGGACCAACCCGCAGTGGGTTCACGCCGATGCCCACCTTTCCGCGCTCGCCGCGCAGCCGATTCGCCTGCCCGCCGGGCTTCCAGCCGAGATCGATTTCATCCCGCCCGGGATCCACGTGATTCGCGGTCCGCGCCAAGTGGGCAAGAGCACTGACCTCAAGCTGATCGCGCAACGCGCGCTTACGCAAAGTCGACCGCCGCGCTCGGTGGCCTATTTGGCGCTTGACCTCTTGGAAGGGAGCCCGGTGAGCGATTTGGCAGCGACGATTCTGCGCACCAAGCAATTGTCGGGATTCGACGGTGCGAGTGTGCTTTTGCTGGACGAGGTCACCTCCGCCGAGCGCTGGCAAACCGCGATCAAGACGTTGTGGGACGATGGCACGCTGCGCAGTGACGTAGTTATTTGCACCGGCTCGTCGGCCTCAGACTTGCACGACGGCGCAGCCGAACGGCTGCCGGGCAGGCGCGGCGCTGGAACCGATCACTTGGTGCTGCCGCAATCGTTCGGCGCCTTTGCCGGCGCGATCGATCACTCGATGCCGAAATCACCGGAGTTGACGGTCGACGAACTGATGCAGCCCAGCGGCAGGCAAATCCTCAACGAGGCGCTCGCCTACGCGCCTAGGTTCGAGCGCGCACTCGAGAGCTTTCTGTCGTTTGGCGGACTGCCCGCGGCAGTTGCCGAGGCTGCCGGCGGAGCGCTCGAACCATCCGCATCGCTGCTGAACATCGTTGCCGATTCACTGGCGAAAGAACTTCAGCGCCGCGGCGCGAGCGCGCCGGCCGCCGATGCCCTGCTCAGCCGCGTCGCGCGGGCACTGGGATCAGACACAAACTGGACAGACCTCGCACGCGAAATCGACGTGCCGCTCGGGCGCCGCTCGGGCACGTCACCCAGTCACCACACGCTGCGCACGTATCTAGAGGCGATGGCTTCGGCATATTTCCTATTCATCGTTTACGGCTGGCGGTCGAACGCACCGACCAACGACCTGTCGCGCAACAAAAAGATCTACTTTGTCGATCCGTTGATTCACTCATTGGCGGTGACTCGCACACCCGGCACGCGCTACGACGTTGCCGCCGCTGTCGAAAATACGGTAGGCATGGCGCTACTGAGGCGGTACGAATCAACCCGCCAGCTTCCCGAGGCGTTCACCGCCCCCTCGCGGTTGCACGTCTGGCGATCGGCGAACGGCCACGAGATCGACTTCGTGGCGGGCGCGCGGGATTCGCTCGACGTCGTGGAGGTCAAGTATCAGCGCAACCCGCGCGCGATTACGGGCCGGACGATTGCGCGGACGCTGCCTGGCAGACCCGCGATCATCGCCACGAAAGACACCTTTGAATTGAACGAAAGCTTCGCGATGCTGCCGTCGGCGATGCTTTTGTGGGCGCTCGGTTGATCGCGAGTCAGTGGGGCAAGTGCACGGCCGCTTGCCGGCTAGGCATCAATGCCGCTGCGCGCGT
Organism: Solirubrobacterales bacterium; assembly: GCA_049276635.1. Lineage (GTDB taxonomy): Bacteria > Actinomycetota > Thermoleophilia > Solirubrobacterales > JACPNS01 > JACPNS01. The sequence goes on from JBASWU010000090.1 coordinate 8,151, forward strand.
TCCAGCCCGCGATAAACGATTCCATCGCCTGTTCGTCCTCAAGATCAATTCCGGCAGACTTCGCCGCGGTTAAGAACTCCATGCTCGGTGACAACTCGCCCTCGCCGTCCTGAAGCAAGAGCAGTTCGGCCTTGAACTCCTCAATCGCCGCGATCGTCTTATCGATCGCCCACTCAGCAATCTCGCGTCTGCGGCCCGCGAATCGGACCCACGCCGCAAGCGCTTCCGGAACAGCTTCAAAGGTGGCGCGGTCGGCAAGAACTTTGTTCGGCAACCACCCGAGCATGAATATTTCGACGAGGCTCGGGCTCCAGCGCAGCGGGCGGCCGTCAACGTAGTCAGCGCAAAAATCGATCGCCAACGACGCGATGAAAGCCTCGTCGCTTTCTGCGTCGAACTGCTTGCCTTCTGGTGCGGAAAGGAATTCCGCGCGCAGCGCCTCTCTGCGCTCGGGGCTGACTTCGGAGGTTGAAACATCAACCGGTGGACCGCCCGGAAGATCGGAATTGCGCAGCAATGCCAGTGCGCGCAGGGCAGGATATTCCTCACCTACCGGTGGGTCGAGAGTTTCGTCAGTGAGCTGCATGGCATCGTAGATTCGCGCGCCGGCCTCGACGGGTCCCATAGATTCGACTATTACGGCGTCCTGGTCGTCGGAATTCCCAGCCACGATTTGTTCGACGTGCTCAATCGAATCCGCCTGCACAATGTCTTTGGCCATCCCGCCCAGGTTGTTATCGATGTAAACACCGATCGCGTGCGACTCGCCACCATCGTTGTGCTCCGCCTCGATGAAGATCGTCATGCCGTCGTCAAAGATTTGATCTCGCATCACGGCGACGCGGTTGATCTGGGCGGTAGTGATCGCCTCCGCCCAAGCCGGCGGGCGCACGCCCTTCGCGATCATTTCTTCCGCGTGCCGGCGCGCGACCAACGCAAGCTCGGTTTCGCAAACCTCGCCGAACGCAATCAACGCCGCAAGCGCGCCTTCGGAACCGTTGCGGGCAAGTTCCGCGACCAGTGGACCGCCGTATTCGTCGTCCGCTTCAAGGCGGCTTGCTCGAAACTCCAGGCTCGGCGGCCACCAACTTCCGAGTATCTCCGACGCCCACAACTCCGCTTCAAGCGCAGACCTGAGAGTTGCGGCGTCTCGGCACAAGGTGAGGACAATCTGGCGACTCGGATTAGACCGAGCCTCGCGTCGCAGTTGTTCTTGCTCGCGACGCCTGGCCTCGGTCGCGGGGTGACCAGATCGGCGACGGGATTTCTTCTTAGGCGCCATGCGATGGAACTCTAAATGATCCGTCAATCGACGCCGCAATCAACCGACGCCACCGGCCCGCCACCAAAGCCCTCTTCCGGACTCGAACCGGAGACCCCTTCCTTACCATCGGCGCTTGGGTGCCTAATGGGTCTCTTTCAGTCCGGCGGAGGGCTTGATTTTGCGGCTTTTGTTTGTCACGATTGTCTCGATGTGACTGCTTTTGACTGCTGATGTTCGCGTTTTGTTCGCGTGGACCCGGACCGTTCTCCAAGTCTGATCGGTTCAACGAGGTCAGTCTCGATTTGTTCTTGCCGGGGCCGCTCGGCCTCAGGATCAGATGCCGATAGGACCTGAGTTCCCGTAAGCCCACGCGAGCCAACCCGTAAATACCGCAAAGGCGACTGTCGCGGCGAGCGTCCACCAGAAGACACGCCGCCAGACGCGTTGCTTCGCGGAATCTCGCCGGACCGCGGCGGCGGCGATGACCGCGATCGGCACAATCGCAAAATGCAGCAGAACCGCGACTGCATAAGTGAGTTCCATCATGCGCGCTGTGTACCAAAGCGCTGAGGCCGGTAGGGCGAGGGCCATAGCGAGATGATCGCTGTCCATGGCCTGTTGCCAAACAGACGCGGTGACGATTCCCTGCGCCAGCCGAAGCACGGCCACGGCGATAGCCACGCGCACAAACGCCACCGGAGACAAAGCCCACGCACTACCGCGCGGCGCCAGCTCGGCAGGTGAGTTGATTGGCATCTACTTTAGCTTTCCGGTAACCGTTGACTTTGGCTGCTTTGCCACGAGCATCCTGTAGGACATCCCTCTTTTTACAGGGGTGCGGCCTTTAAGTTTCAACGATCGTTGACCAACGGATACGGACTTCGTGGCAACCGTCGTCCAGCGGGACTTGGCGCGCACTTGGAAGGTAATACGGATCTTCTGCGACGTCAGCAGCTTCGCGCAGACTGCTTTCTTCCCGCAGGCGCGAACCTTCTTAAGGCTCAATGCCACACCCACTGCCGGTATCGGTGGCTGCGCGGATCCGACGAAATAGACGGCGTGGCCATTGGCGTCACTCACGAGCCATCCGCCCCTCGCCGCCGACACGGCGTGAGGCAAGCAGAGCACGCGTGTGCCACTGCAGTTTCCGCTTTCCGCAATCTGCTTGGCCTTTCCGTTCGCGATCTCGACTAGCTGACCAGGGCTGTCTTCGACCTCGTTCGTGAAGGCGATCGAAGCTCCGGACACCGCTACGCCGACTGGAGTTATTTCCAGCTCGGACGGGGCGATGGCGGCGGATGTGGGCGTGCGCGATCCACCCCCGGCGATGGTCGAGATGGCGCCGTCTGCGTCAACCCACCTGATGCGTCCATTCCCGAGATCCGAGAACACGTATCCACCGTTGGGCAGTGCCGCCACGTCAGATGGCGCTGAAAGCGTGGCCGCCTTTGCAGAGCCGCCATCGCCCGAGAACCCTTCGGAACCGGTACCGGCAACCGTCGTGACAGACCCACCTGGATCGATGCGCCGGATGCGGTGGTTATTGGTGTCGGCCACCAATGTGCCGTTGTCGGTTGCTATCGAGAGGCCGCCAATCGTGTCGAACTTGGCATTGACAGCCGGACCGCCGTCTCCTCCGTATCCGGGGATGCCAGTACCGCCGATCGTTTTCACGTTTCCGGCTCCATCGACCTTGCGGACTCTGAAGGGTTCAGCGATCACCACGCCTCCGCCGTCGACGACTAGCGCCGTCGGGCGTAGCAACCCGCCCGCCGTCGCCGGTCCGCCGTCGCCGGTCGATTCCTCTCGCCCGGATCCCGCAAACAAAGTCACCTTGCCTGACCCACTGACGTGAAGCACGCGGTTGTTGCGCGTGTCGGAAACGTAAACGCCTCCACCGGCCGCTGCGACAACGCCCTCAGGGCCATTGAGTTCGGTCGACGATGACTTTCCTCCGCCCAGATTGCTACCGGGCGCTCCCGTCCCGATCAATGGGACGGTGAAGGTGATGTCGGCCGCCGCGGCTGATGCCGCCAGTGCGAGTGCCAAGGCGGCGCTCGCACAAATCGATTTTCCAAATCTTCGTCTCATCTTCATCGTCCGAAGAACTCGCGCGTCCTGGCGTCGCCGTCGTCCGTGGTGCCTTCGGCCACCTTGTCGGCGCGGGAGCCCCCCGGATTACCTCCCGAGTTGAAGTAGAAGTACGACTTGGGGGCACCCACGTCTGGATTGCCGCCAGCCTCCATGTGGTCTTCAAACATGCACGAGCCCCACTTGCGCGGCCCATCGTTGTCGTGGCCCTTACAGATCGTGGTCTCCTCCTGATTGGGGCCCGGCACATCGAAGTCATGCGGTTCCTGCGCATAGTGCGTTGGGACGATGACCAGGTTGTATACGTCGTTGTCGTCGTACGACTTCCAAGCGTCACCGTCCTTGTAGCGCGGCGCCAAGAGTTGGCTCCAGCGGTACCAATAGGAGTTGGGAGAGAACCTGCGCGCCTTTCCTTTCAGCGTTTGCTTGACAGGGCGGCAGTGCGAGCCAACGGTCACAACGTACGGATCCTTGAAGATCTTGTCGTTGTCGTCTCGGTAGTAGCTGGCTTGCGAAACACCGTTCCGCTACGCGGCTACGCTGGCAAGAACTTCCCGAATCAAACACCCAAGGACTCACATAGAGGGTGGATCAGGAAATTGAGGCTGTCCAGCATGGCCAATATGCGCTTGAGCCGTCCGCGCGTCAGCGCGGCTTGGTCACAACTGCACAAGACGTGATCGGAAAGAATGGATCGTCGATCGCGAGGTCGCGCTCGTCAAGTTCCTCCGCGGAAAGTCCCATGAAAAACGAGATCCCGCTGAGCACGTTTCCGTGGCCTTCCACAACGATTTTCGCCTCTGCAGGCAGCGACAGCGTCAGCCGCTGTTCGAATCCGCGTGGCGTGTAGCGCCAAAAATCGATGTCGGAGATCTCATGATCGACACGCCCCAAGCACGGCGCCGTGATGAGCAGGGTGCCACCGGGTTTCAATGCACGCCACAGGTTCTTCAGAGCCGCGTCTTCGTCACCCAGCAGGTGAAACGTCTGCGTCAGCACGATGCTGTCGTATGCCTCCGCCGGCAGTGATTTCGGCACGCAGAGGTCTGCGATCAGGTCGGCTTTTGAATTGTCCGGATCGATGTCCACCACATGCGCCCGCGTCACGCGGTCGCCGCCGAAACGGCGCACGTAGCCAGCGTCACGCACCTCCATCACGTCGCCGAAAATGAGTTTCTTCGACCGTTCGAGAAAGCGCTCGATGTACCAGCGGTCCACCGGAAGCCCGCGATCCCATCCGTAGCAGCCGCTGAACGGCTTCGTTCGCTTCAGTGAACCCCAGCGCACCCGGCGTCCGGGCGCGCGGCGAATTGCCCACCGCGCCTTCGGTTTGAGCCGTTCTGCGAGCCTTTCGTTCTGCGCGATTCGGTCTTTCAGAGTCACTCTGTAGGGCCTTTCGGTGAAAGCGATGTCATCACCGATGGTAGGAGTGCGATCGCCACGACGGCATTCGCAATCGTCCAACCGAGGGCAATTCCGTTTATCCCCAAGGGCGAAGCCAGAATGGCTGACGTGGGAATCAAAAGAAGCATGATCGATGTCTCGACGATCAGGATTCGTCTTCCGCGGCCGGCCACTCGCTCTAGCGCAACGAAGAGCATGATGATTACGCGGAAAACCGAAGCGCAGGCGAGGATCCTCAGCACTGAGTCGCCAGCGGCGGCATAGTCCGAGCCGAAGGGGAGCAGCACGACGTGAGCCAAAACGATCAGCCCAAACAGTGTGGCGATCAGGGGAGCCGCGAACCGCCGGACGACGGTGCGCGCCAGTTGACGGGTCTGCGATTCGTCAAAAGCGCCCTCCACGACAAGTGATGTGGCGACGCCGTAAGACAGCAGATCGAACGCGATGATCATCGTGAATGGAATGAAGAAGTACGCGTTTTGAACGCTCCCGAGAATGCCAACGACTAGCAACGGCAAAAAGGTCGTGGTGGCTCGGGCGAGGACGGAGGCAAAGTAATCCTGAGTGTGGAAGAAGATCAGCTCGCGGCGCTTCATCTGACGCACAGTAGAGAACTCGACGGCAGGCAATTGCGAGTGGGCAGTTGCGAGGCGTGTGAACAGGATCAAGCTAATCGGAATGAGCAACGGCAGCACCGGGATGACCCATGCCAGAAAGACGCCGTTGGTCAGCGTCGTCGTCGCGAACACGGGCAAGGCGGCGATCTTGAGCACGCCGAACGAAATGTTCTCGGCCGGCACCCACGGCGCGCGACGCAAGCCGACTAGCGCCGAATCCTGCAACGTGAACCAGCCCCAGATGATCAGCGCAAGCACGAATCCCGGAGCGATCAGGCCGGATCGGAGAAAGCCGAATTCGTCGGACACGGCGGGCGCAAGCAATACAAAAACGGTCCCCAGCACAAGCGCCGCAAGCCCGCTGATCGCGAACGCGCCGGCGAGCACCCGCCGGACGTTTTCGCGCAGCGCTGGTAGAAAACGCGGCAGAGCGTTGTCGAGGTTCAGCTGGCAGACGGTGGAGAGTTCGACGAGCGCCGCGAGCAGGGCGCCGTCGCGCCCGATCTGATCAGCGCTGAATGTTCGCGCGGCGATCGCCCAGAAGGCGATTCCCAGGAGCGCGGTGGCGCCGGAGTTGACGATCAAGCTGTTGGCGCCGCGCATGAGGTGGCGAGAGTCGGCACCTTCCACGTTCGCGTCAGCGTGGGCTTGCATGGCGGGATCATCGCATAGCGGTCCGTGGGGCAGGCTCGGCCTCATTCAGCGCACCGGCCCGTCGTCAAGAGGTGGAATGCGCATCGGACTGGATTGCGGTGCTGGCTACAACATGGGCCACCACGCGCTGCTTGCGGGATCTGTTCGGGCCGGTAAACGCGACGGGTTTCATCGCCAACAAAGTGCGCTTGCTCGGAAAACGCAGCTACGGTGTCGTGTATTCCGGACGCTGCGGACGGCGGACGCTCTCGGTCAGGCGGAATGCAATGAGCGGCATCGGGTACGCGATACTTTCGCATGGTCGCGTCGCGCTCAGCCGCAATCGGATATCCAAGGGCCGGGTTTGGCTAGGGCGGTAATTGTGCGACCTGAGGTTCAGATCTTGTTGCGTTCCAGCCGACCCACCAAAATTCCGGCGCCCTTCCGCCAGGGCTTCCCTTCCTCGACGCTGAGGTAGACGTTGTGGTCCTTGCGGATCGCACAGCGCTGTTGCTCCACGACGCTCCAACCTTCGAACGAGTCAAAGAGGTCCCACTCGAAACGATGGGGCTCGGCGGGCGTCGGATCATGGTTCACCTCGACGATCACCAGCGCGGTGCCTCCAGGCCTTGTCACTCGCGTCACTTCCGCGATCGCTTTTGGCGCGTCGTCGACGTGGTCGAGTGAGTTGAACAGCGCGACGATGTCGAAGTGACCGTCCTCGAAGGGCATGCTTTCGGCGCCGGAAGCGACGTAATCCATCTCGTGTTGGTCGATGCCCAGCTCTCGGTAATCCTCGACGAGTGGGTCCAGGCCGACGCGTTCGGCCGCTTCGGTGGCCCATTCCAAACTGCCGCGCGGTCCGCAGCCAATGTCGAGCACCCGCTTGCCCTTGTATGAATCGTGGGTGAGGCCGAGTTGCGCGGTGTAGAATTGTTCGTACCAGTAGTTCTCCAACTCGGTGTCCTCGCGTTTATAGGCACGCTTCCAGTAGCCGAGCTCTTCGCGCTCCTTGGTGTGGCCCAGTTTGAAGCGCACCCAGATGTAGGTCCTTTGCAGCCAGGCGCGAGCCTTGGTTGGGGTGTCGGAAAGTGCGTTGTTAGCGGCCATTTATGACTTCTCCTAGTTTGAGTTGACGCGACCATCGCTTGCTGCGCACGTAGTAAATGGGCCCGCACGCCAGGCCTTTCGCAAATGCCTGTCTCAGCGGCTTCCGCCTGTCGGCCACGCGCTCGGCGGACGCCTGGCTAAGCCGCGCGCGGCCGACGAGCGCGCGCGCAACGGTCTTCGCGAACGCGGTCAGAAATCTCATGTCGGTGGACAAGTACTTTGTGCAGATCGCGCCGCATCCGACGCCGTAGTTGAACATCTGACGCTCGAGCGACCCGCCGTCCCGGCGATGTTCGTGCCAGCAGATCGAGCGCGGTTCATAGACCAGCGCGCCGCCGTCGAGAATCGCAGCGCTCATCGCCTCCACGTCGGAGCCGGCCAAGGCAACGCTTCCGGCGCCCAGCGAGGGATCGAATCCATGGCGGCGGACGAGCCCGGTTCGCCTGAAGGCCATGCTGTTGCCTGAACCGAACACGGCACCCCAGAAGGGGAAGAACGGTGCTTCGTGATCATTCTCCGCCGACAGTGAATATTCACGGCGCTCCAAGCCTTTCGAGAATCCCGCGAATCGTTCGAAGCTCTTTTGCGCGCCGGTGATCAGCTCCAGCGGCAACACCATGCCGGTCGTTGCCTGAACCGCGGGGTCATCGAACGGATCGAGCAGCCAATCCAGCCATTCGCCGTCAACGACGACGTCGTCATCCGTGAACGCCACAAGGTCTCCGGACGCTTCGGCGAGTCCGCGATTGCGCGCGATCGAGCTTCCCGGCCGGGACTCCTCGAAATAGCGGAAGCGCGGATCGCGATCGGCAATGCGTTTGACGACTTCGCGCGTGCCGGTGTCGCCGGGGGAGTTGTTGACGACGATGAATTCCAAGTCTGCCCGCGGAATCGCCGCAAGGGATTCGAGGCAGCGCTGGAGCTGGCGCGATCTTCCTCCGGTCGGAACGATCACGGTGACGGGCGCGTCCACCCGCCGGGGGCGCCGGTCGTTGGACTCGACAGTTGATGCGCCGCCAAGAGCTTCGCGAGCGAATTCAGACACCTCGCCCGGCTGCAGGTCCGTGATGTTCAGGGGCGCATGGATGAAGCCGATCGGCGTTGCGCCTGCGCGCACCGCCAACACCGTGGCCGCGGCCGCCTCAGCGGTCACCTCGCCTCCCAGCAACTGAACAGCAGGCTCTGCACCCAATTGCAGCAAGCCGACGCTGGTCGGCAGATCACCTTTCAGCGCGATCGCCGGGATCTCCGTGGCGGCGATCAAAACTGTGGCGGCGACGGTCATAGGCGAACCCAGCTGTCGGGAATCAGGTCACGTGTGTCGTTCTCGGAACCGGCGAACCATGCACTGGGCGCAACCACGATCCGGCCGCTGCCTTTGCCAAGCCACGCACCCCACCAACTGAAGCTGCTGTTGGCGATGATGTTGTGACTGCAGAGCGACATCAAATGGATCTCTTCGTGCGCTGCACCGCTTTCGGCGGACACGATCACAGCGTTTTCCGGCAGCGGCAGATTCTCGGCGCTCCATGCGGGATCATCCGAGAAGACGAATGGCGTTGCATCGGGCACGCGTTCGAGGACATGGCCAAGCGCGCGCTCGTAGTAATCAACCGAACACACCCCATGCCGCTTCGCCGCGATCGGGTCATTGACGTAGTCGCCGCGCCGGGCATGTACCGAGACGGATGGCCGCTCGGCAATCCGCCGCGCGAACGCAGCGGCAGGCTCGGAGAGCCGCTGCGGCGTGAACTCGCCGCGAAGCACACCGGCAACGTCACTGAAATATTGCTCGCTCTGCCAGAAACCGATCAGGTAAGCCTGTTCGCGCGTTGTCTTGAGTTGATCGTCGAAGTGAAAGTGCTTTTCGCGCACGACTTTGCCGCGGAAGCGCATCGAGGTGATGGCGTCGTCGATTCGCGGGTAATGCTGCGTGATCGTGGGAACGAATCCACTGCTGACCGTCTTCGTGTTCAGCGCAAATGGCCGGAGCGCAAGATCTCGGCTTTTGTGTCCGCGAAAGAACGTCAAATCGAGCCGTAGCGGCACGCCCGATCGCTCGGCCAGTGAGCGTGCGGCGGCGTATTGGAACATTTGGTTGCCCATGCCGCCCGTGAGGCGCGCCGTGATCACACGGACCCCCGATCCGCGTCGTCTACGGTCGCGACTGGTCCGAACATCAGTCGAAGCGGCGAGGTCTCGAGCGCGCGGGCGAGTTGAACCGTCATCACGATCGCGCTGACGACGTAAGCCGCCATCGACACTGCCGCCGCGCCGTTGATGCCGTAAAGGTGCAGGAACAACGGCAGAAACAGAACCGTTACGATCAGAGCGATGCCCTCTGAAACGCCGACGGCCAACGGCCTGCCGATGCCCTTGAGCAACCCGTCAAGCAGCGAACGCGTACTGAGCGCGACGGTGCCGATCAGCAATATGCGGCCTGCTTCAACGGCCGGGCCGTACGCGTCGCCGACGAGAAAGGCGATCAGCTGCGGCAGCACGATGATCAGCGGCACCGTTACGACAATTGAGACCACGATCGTCCACTTGGTGTACATGTGCGCCAGCGCAATTTGCGCGGAACGCGATGTGGCGCGCGCCATTTCAGGAAACGCGACCAGCTGAACCGATGTGCCGATCAACTGCGTGAGTGAAGTCATCGTGATCGCCACCGTGTAGAAGCCCAGCGCCACCGGTGCGAGAAAAGCCGAGATCAAGAGTTGGTCGAGTCGATAGTTTAGCTGCACCGGCACCGACGAGATGTAGCTCTTGATCCCGAACGACCCGAGTTGTTTGAAGACGTCTACCGTCGGGCTCGCGTACACCCGCAGCGGATATCCAAGGCACACCATCGCGATCACGTTCAGCGCGATCAAGCCGACGACGTAAGCGATCACGGCGGAAGTCACAGTGAGCGATGCGGTGATCGCGAGGCCGACGATTCCAACCATCGGTAGCACCGCAGGTAGCGTTCGCGTGACGTGATAGGCGGTCGTTCTGCCCAGTCCGTTCAGCGCATTTAGGCAGTAGATGCCGACCAAGCCGAACGGAATCGCCGCAATGTTCAGATACGCGGCGCCCGCGGGCACGGTGTCGTCGATCACGAACGCGAACAGCGCGATGCCGATCGGAATCAGCAGCAGCGCCTGCGCGATTCCAGACAGAGCGGCGGTGGCGACGACGGTCGTTGCTTTCGCATGGCGACCGGCAATCAGATATGTGACGGATTCGGCGAAGCCGAAACTTCCGAACGCAATCAGCAGCGCCGGCCACAGGATGATCGTCGCCATCTGGCCGCGGCCGGCCGGGCCGAGAATGCGTGCCAGCAGGATCCCCGCGATCGTCATCGCGCCGAGGATCGTCAGCGAAGCAACCACGCTCAGCGACACTTCGCGCAGGCGTCCCGCCAGCTGCCGCAGGCCGGCGATCGACCACTTCGACGGGTGCGCGTCCGAACTCAGGGTTGAGGCGTCTCGGCCGCTCACGCAGTGATCCAACGAAGTTCGCTGCTTATATTCACCCGATGCCCGAGTTCCTTTTCATCACCGCGACGGACGGATCCGATCGCTCGCGGGCGCACCTCGCCGATCTGTTTGAGAGCATCGACCGTCAGGCAGTCGAGGGGGCGATGATCGTTGTTTGCCGCGGTGCGCAACCGCCGCTTCCGGCCGCCGTCGGCGCGGTTGCCGTCGAGGTTGTTGAGTGCCCGCTGCAAACGGGACTCAGCAAAGTTCGCAACCTGGCGCTCGCACACGCTGAACAAACCGGCTTGATCGATCGAGCAGCCCTCATCGCCTTTCCTGACGACGATTGCTCCTATCCCGCGGGCGTGCTCGCATCGGTGGATCAACGAATGGGCGGCACCACGACCGTCGTCGCCGGCGCATACGCACCGGACGGTGCGACGTTTGACCGGGCACGCTTTCCGACCGGCTCGCAACCGCTCGGTGCACGGCTGGTGATGCAGGTGGTCAGTTCCAACAACGTATTTTTTGCCGCGTCCGCCGTTCGCGAAATCGGCCGGTTCGACGAACGCTTCGGCTTGGGGGCGGAGTTCGGTGCGGCCGAGGACTGCGACTTCACTCTGCGGATCCTGGAGCTGGGTGACGATGGAATCTACGATTCCGCGATCGTCGTGCAACACCCGTACAAGCCCGGCCGTCCGGCCGAGTACTTCACGGGCAACGTCGCGATGCTCGGCAAACACGCAGGTTCCTCTGCCAGCGTGAAACTGTTGCTTGCTCGCAGAATCGTGCTTGGCTTGGCGCTGATGGCGAAGCGCGAGATCACTCCAAGGCAGTTCAAAGATGCTCTCCGCGGAGCACGTGAAATGCGCCGCGCATTCAAATCCGATCATTGACCTAGCCATCGGCGCCATTTCCTTTGAGCCGGTAAATCCTCACGTCGGGGTTGCTGTACCAAAGCTCGAAGCGGGGTGACCGCTCGACGGCCGATTCGAAGTTCTCCAGTGAACGCGGCGGCGTCAGCCGGAAGATCCGAGCGTCCTTGAACTGCGTTGTCGAGAAGACGAGGAATCCCGACTTCGAGTAATCGCCGATCAGATCGATCGCGACCGGAACGTCCTTCGGTCCGAGCGGATTTTCCGTGAACTCTTCCTCGTCGAGCAGGCTCGGTCCATTGCCGCTGACGGACCGCGCCATCTTCGCGTACCGCGCGTCAAGGCGCACGGGAAAGTTTGGATCGGACAGCATCAGCACCGAACCCGGCGGCGCGTTCTTATAGAAGTAGCGGCTCGCTTGCACCTCGGTTGGGCGGATGACATGTTGCCCGGCGTCGCCAAACATCGCCAGAAAGAAGAATGTCATCGCGGCAATCGTCAGGCCGGCCGTTGCAGGCACGCGCACGCGGGTCGGCAGCAGCGCCGCTGCTGACGCGACAAGCACGGCCAACATCGGAGCGCCAAACATGTACACGCGCAGCACGACCTCCCCGCCGTAGCTGTTGCCGAGCAACACAAACGCAGGCGCCACTACCAGCGCCATGAACGGCACTGACCGCCGCGCAAAACCGGAGCGAACCAGTGCAAACGCAGCGAACATTCCGGCGAGCAGCATGATCATCGCGTTGAGTGGGCCGGCGTGTCCGTAGATCCAAGTGCGGTCCTTGTTGGCAGCGGGCTGAACTCGCACGTTGTCGGCGGGATTCACACTGTTGAGCAGGCCATAGTGCTCGTTGACCCATGCAAGGTTGGGCAGCAGGTACGCGACGGTCAGCGCAAGCGTGATCGCCACTAGCCAAACCGGCCGCAGCATGCCGACCGCCCAAAGCATCGAGAGTTGAATGACCAAGATGTACGGCGTCAGTTGGTGCGTGCCGATGATCGCGATTTCGAGGATCACGATCGTCAAGATCGCGCCCGTGCGCCCGAGGCGAATTATCGGGGGTTGCTGCGCAAGTTCTGGCTGCCTAGAAGTGATCTTCGTCGCGACCCAGCGAACCGGGCGGATCAGGTGCCAGTTTCCGCTGAAACACAAGAAGACCAGCAGCAGCACGCCGATATCGAGTGTGTAGGCCAACGCCTGCGCGCCGAAGTAAGTCTGTCCGAGCCACATCGTAGGGATGAAGACCAACGCCGCACACGCTGATATCTGCACATTTCGGGATATCGCCAACGCGACCGCCCCGACGAGGATCACGTTGCAAATCAAGAATCCGGGTTCGGCCCACGCCGCCCACGACAAAATGTCGCCGCCCGAGAGGTGCGCGAAGACGGCGCTGACCGCGAAGAAACCGGGCCAACGGTTGTAGATGTCAACCTGCGGGCTGGTTCCGCCGACGGCATCGATCAAATTCGCCACACCGATGTGCTTGTACGTCCAGGCATACTGCGGCACTTCGGCGAGCAATGGAATCGTCCCGAACAAGCACAGCGCGATCGATCCGACGTACGCGGTGATCACGAATTTACGCGGCGTGCCGCTCCAGATCGAATTGGCCGCGCCCACGACCATTACGAGCAGCGCCGCGTAGCCCGCGGCCGGAAACTTCGGCGGTAGACCGTTGTCGCTGAGTTCGTAGATGCTGATTTTGGAAATCGCGAAGGCCCATAACGCGAGACCGACAGCTAGCGGGATCAAGGCGATGATCGACGACTCAAGGTCCTGCAGGACGCCGGTCGTTGATTCGTCGCGATTAGATTCATCCGACGGGCTCCGCATGTGCTCTCCGATAAGCTGCAGGAGGTCGAATGCCAAGAGGCCGAAGGCGATTGCACCGACCGCGACCAACATCTGGTCGGGATACCACCAACCCGTCCATGCCATCGCAGTCGCGCCGGTCGTGGTCACCGCAAGGCTGATGGTGATCGCGAGCGCAGTGCCGATCAACAGGCTCTCGCTGCGCATTCTGCTCACCACGGCGCCGCCCGGTACGAGCAGAAAAGCGAACGTCGCCAGAAGCTCACGGCCGGTTCCGTGGGCGGCCAGCGCCGCCGCGATTCCCGCCGCCGCGAGCAGCGCGAGCAATCCGCCGTCAAGCATCATGCGGGATTTGATTGCTGTAGTTGGCTGCGTCACGGTTGCGCCCGAATGCCGGTCGGGTTGGAACATCATGAGGATCGCCCTCTGCGACGGAATCCCGCTTGTGGGCGCAGAAATCCGATCGGGCCGTTGAACTGCTCGCGCGACAAGCTGTATGCACCGATGCCCGCGGCAGGCTCATCGCTGACCGAGTGATAGAGCAAGACCGGAATATGCGACATCGCTAGCCGCGTGGTGGCTACGGGATCAACAGAAAAACTGGTCAAACCCGCGCCTCTCAGTGCATCGGTCGTCATTTGTGCCTATACCCCCGATCGCTGGGACGACCTCGAAGCGGCAGTCCGTTCGGCGTTTGATTTGAACAGATGGTCCAAGCGACCGACGTTGTCGTCGTGATCGACAATAACGAACAGTTACCGGCAAAAGCGAGGTGCCCGGACACCGCGCAGGACGTCGTGAGCGGCGAAAAGGTTTTCTGTTTCTTCCCAGTCCTCGTTGAGGCGAAAGTCATCGCCGTGCGCCGCGAGGTAGTCGGCATCTCCGGCGAACGTCGCCGTGAGTAGTTCAAAGACGGTGAGCGTGAGACCGCCGGTGTTGACCTTTTCAAACACTGTGGTTACCGCCGACTTGCTGGTCTCATCGTCGAGCTCGATCGCTGGGATCGCATAGCTCTGCACCGGCACGATCACCTCGGCATGGAAGCGCGAGAACAAATCGTTGTCGCCCATCTCAATAAGCCAGGGCGTGGCCTCCTGGGAGAAGATGTAGTTCGCCGGGAAAAACCGCTTTTCGAGTTGCTTCTCACGGGTCGAGACGTCAAGCACGACATCGCGTCCGAAATTTGTGCGAATGATCCCTTCGGCAGGCAGCGAAACCACTGCTTCGTCGAGCCGATCTTCGCCTTCAAGTGCCATCGGGATGTCGATGAAGTACCGGCGCTCAAGCAACTTCCCGCGATCGTCTTTCGTGAAAACGACGCCGTCGCCGTTGAGCGCCTGCGTCAGCGAAGTGAGTCGCTGCTGGCCGTCAAGCAGAAGCCACTTGGGCTTGTCCTGCGGGTCGGCGTTTGCACCTTCGAGCGGTCGCGGCTTGAAGCGCACGTTTTTGTTGCCCGTCTCGAGGAGCATGACGGCGCCGAGCGGATGGCCTTTGAGCACAGTCACGAGCAGCGATCTGATTCGTTCGTCGTCCCACTTGTACTCGCGCTGGAAGTCCGGGAGCTGGATATTTCCGGAAGTTGTCCACTCGAGATACTTCTTCAGTTCCGGCTGCGGCGTATCGAATCCCATTCAGACTTCTCCTAAATCTCTAGAGCGGTTTGGTTTCCGGTACTGGTGATGGCTTCGTCGCGGGAAGCATCGAGTATCTCCGGCCAAGAAGTCGCGGCGGTGTTGAATGAGATCGCGTCCTGGGTGAAGCTGGCCTGGACCCCGCCCAAGTTGACACTTCAGGCCGCCAACTTTTGTAGTGATTCGGGATTCTGCCAGATCGCGGATGCACGGAGAAAAAGAGCGGCTGGTACCCAATCGGTACCCAACGACGACGCTAAGTTCGACAGCGAAGCTTCCTCTGCCGCTTAGGAAAGCGAAGCCCTCTTCCGGACTTGAACCGGAGACCCCTTCCTTACCATGGAAGTGCTCTACCAACTGAGCTAAGAGGGCGGGTTGGTCCGGTAATGCTACTTCAGCGCGAAGGCCGGGTGGCGGGCGCCGGCCACGTCGACGCGTCGACGCCCCACAAGATATGTGTTGGACGGCCGAGGCGGGGATCATCACCCCCGCAGCAACCGCCCGACCGCCCCCATCATTTCCGCCGTCCGCTCCGCGCGCGTCGCGTCGTCGGCGCTCATCACACAGTGCCGCGCGTGATCGTCGAGCAGCCCCAGTGACACGCGATCCAGCGCCGCGCTGATCGCGCTTATCTGCGTCAGGACGTCGATGCAGTACCGCTCCTCCTCGATCATCCCTTGCACACCGCGGACCTGGCCCTCGATACGGCGCAGGCGCTTGATTAGGTCGCTCTTGGTGTCCGAGTAGCCGCGGGTTTCGGCCGCGGCCGTCGAGGAACCGGCGAGAGCGGGCGATCCGAGGGCGGATTTCCGTTTAGTGGCCATTCCCACAGCATATACCCCGGCGGGGTATAGCCGCGTCGTCGCCCACGACGCCACCCCGGCCGCGGCGCTCCGCGCGCCCCGGGTCAGCGAAACTCGATAATCAGCACCGCCACGAGGAAACATGCGATCAAACCAAGCAGCAGCCAGCCGCCCAGCGACTCGACGCGTCGTGTTTTCTCGAGCTCGATCGTCGACAGCGCGATCAGCTCACCGCGCTTGAGCGAGAGCCGCTCGTCGACGGCGCGTTCGATCAACACGGGAAACTCAAGCGCCGGGTTGAGACGCGAAACATCGATCCGGAACTCGCCGCGCTCGGTGTGGAACATCAGCTCGCGGCGTTCGTAGATCACGGAGCGGCCGCCGGCCTTGGCCATCGCCTCGGCGCGCAGCAGCTCGCAGCGCCGTATCTCGAACCAGTCGAGCTTCCAGCCGCCCCGCGGCCGAGCGATCTCGATCGCGTCGGCGGTGATCAGAACCTTGCGGGCCGCGTGGCTGATCTGCGCCGCGTCGAGAGCACGCGTCTCGAGTCCCGGGCGCCGGCGGCGCTTGACTTCGAGGACGCCCGTTTGCTCCAGCGCTTCGCCGGCGACGGCAAGCCGCTCGATGTGCCGGCGGATCGTAGGTGGGCTGGCGTCGCCGTCGTCCTCGATCAGCGCGTAATCGGTCTCGGACTCGACAAACTCGGCCAGGCTCAAGGCCTCGTCGAGCTGGTCGGCGGCGATCAGCGAGGAGACCAGGTCCAGCGCGACGCCGTGGAGCATTCGCGGTGTCGACGCGACCACGTCTTCGACCGATCGCCGGACAACCTCCACGTCGCCGTCGCGTGCCGCCCGCCAGCAAGCGTCGCGCATTTCGTCGGTAACCGAGCTCACATCCGGCACATCGGCCGGTCGCGGCGACGGCCTTAGGCCCTCAGCCGTCCGATCGTTGAGGCGCTACCGCAAAGCCGGTATCGCCGTCGCTAGATGTGCGAGTAGAGCTGCCGCATCTCGCTCAGCGGGGCTGGGCGGGCGATGATGTATCCCTGGCCGTAGGTGGCGCCAAGCTCGCGCAGACACTCCAACTCGGCGCTCGTCTCGATGCCTTCGGCGACGATCTCGGCGCCGATTTCCTGGGCGAACGTGATCAGGCCCTTGGCCAGCGCGCGGCGCGCCTGGTCGGCGTCGATCCCACGGGTCAGCGAGATATCGAGCTTGATCAGGTCGGGCATCAGCGAGAGAATGTGACGCAGGCTGGCAAATCCGGCGCCGGCGTCGTCGATCGCGATCTTCACGCCGCGCTCGCTCAGCGCCGAGAGCGCCGCTTTGGTGGCCGCGTAGTCGGCGATCCGCGCGTGCTCGGTGATCTCGACCGTAAGCCGGTCGGGCTCGACCGCTTCGAGCGCGGATTCGAGTGCGGGATCGAGCAGCGTGTCGGGCGAGAGGTTGATCGAGATCCGGCTCGCGCGGTAGTCGTGGTCCGCCAGATCGGTGACCGCGCTGCGCAGCGTCGCCAGTTCGAGGTCGATCGCCATGTCGAGATCGAGCGCCTCCTGAAACCACTCGCCGGTGTCGATGTCGAACGGCGTGTGAAATCGCGTCAGCGCCTCCAGCATCCTCGTCCTGCCGTCAGCGAGCCCGACGATCGGCTGATAGACCGTCTCGATCGAGCTCGGTGAGCAGACCGTGTGCATCCGGGCCGTGCGTTCGACGCGCTGGCGGCTCGCATCCTGCATCCCGCGAGACGAGGTCACAAAGTCGCGTAGGACCGAGCCGGCGGCGATCGGCGTGTAGACCGACTCGCCCGCGGCGCAGCGTTTGAGCGTCTCGATGATCTGCGACGGCGCCACCCCTTTGGCGATGTAGCCGCTGGCGCCGGCGTGCATCATCGACGAAACCGACTCGCGGTCCTCGTGCGCCGAGAGCGCGACGATCCGCGTGTCCGGGCAGGACGACGAAATCGCCATCGCCGCGGCCACTCCGCCGCCACCGGGCATCTGCACGTCAAGCAACGCGAGGTCGGGCCGCTTGGCGATCGCGGCGATCGCCGCGGCCTCGCCGTCGGCGGCCTCGGCCACGAGCTCGAAGGCCGGGTCGGCGGCGATCGCCGCCGTCAGCACCGCGCGCACGAGTTCGTCGTCCTCGGCGACCAAGACCGTGATCGTGCCGGCCGAGGCAGGCGGACTGGGTATGGCCGCCGGGCGACCGGCTACACCGACCAGACGCCTACTGCGCCGCGGCGCATCGCCGTTGCCGGTCAGGCTCCGCTGCCCGTCGCCGGCGGTCGCCAGCCGTATGCGGCCGACGGGTTCGTCGCGAAATCTATCCATCGTGCAACTGGAACCCTTCTCGTGTGACCCCGTTGAATCGTGGCGGCGACAACCGGCGGGTGATGTCTCCCGGCAACAAGACGGCGCAAGACGCCGGCGCCTCCTTGCCACCTACACCAAGCACGCTACCGGAATTTCGCAAATTGCGCGGTCACCCTTAGCCGAATGGCCAGTTTTACCTGGCCACCGGCGACTCACTAACATGACGACTTCCACTAGGCGGGATGTCCGAGTGGTTAAAGGAGACGGGCTGTAAACCCGTTGGCTCTGCCTACGCAGGTTCGAATCCTGCTCCCGCCATCGGGCGGCCGCTCGGCCGCAACCGTCGCCGGCACCGGCATGGGCCGCCTCGGGCGTCTAGGCCCGTATCGGCCTTACGGTTGCAATCGCCGCCAGCGCCAGCCGGCCGGCCCGGCAAGCGAGTATTCGAGCCTGCGGTGCAGGCGGCCGGGATCGCCCTGCCAGAACTCGACGCGGTCGGGAGTGAGGCGGTAGCCGGTCCAGCGGGCGGGGCGCTCGGGCGGCGGGCTCCCGGCGGCGATGATTCTGGCGACGTCGGCCATGAAGCCGGGTTCGCTGGTCAGCGGCTCACCCTGGCGCGAGACGGTCGCGCCGGCGCGCGAGGCGAGCGGACGCGCCGACCACAAAGTGTCGGATTCGGCCGCTTCGGTCGGAGCGACCGGACCGGCAAGGTGCAGCTGCAGGCGGAGCTCGACCCAGTAGAACGACGCGCAGGCTCGCGGATTGGCCGCGATGTCGCGGCCTTTACGGCTGGTGCTCTGGCTGACGAAGACGAGGCCGTCGGCGTCGAAGCCCTTGAGCAGCAGAAAACGGCTCGACGGGTCCGCCGAGGCATCGGCGGTCGCCAGCGCGAACGAGCCCGGCTCGCGAACGTCGCTGTCGATCGCCCGCGCGATCCAGGCGGCGGCGAGCGCGATCGGTTCGGCCGGCGGCGCGGTGAACTCCGGGAGGTCGCCGAGGCCCTCGCCGGTCAGCGACCGCAGTGAGACGCGGGAGATATCCATCTACGGCGAAGATCGGGTGATCCGGTCGCCGGGAGGGCGGGCGGCGCGCATGTCGGCGACGTTTCCGGCGGGCCGGGGCTGCCTGGGATCCGACGAACCCGCCAACGGCTAAAAATTTCGCAGAGCGATCGCCTCGGGGAGGCGCTTGAGCTGCTTGAGCGAGCTGTGTTCGATCTGGCGAACGCGCTCACGGGTGAGGCTGAGCTCGGTGGCGACCTCATCGAGCGTCGCGGGCTTGCGGCCGTCGAGGCCGTAACGCATTTCGATCACCTTACGGTCGCGGTCGCCGAGCATCGACAGCGCGCGCCAGACGGTCTCGCGCTGGATGCTCTCGGCGGCGGCCTCGTCGGGCGATTCGGCGGTTTTGTCTTCGACGAGGTCGATCAGCTCGCTGTCTTCCTGGTCGCCGACTGATTTTTCGAGCGAGACCGGCTGCTGCGCGAAGCGCATCAGCTCGCGGACCTCGCTGACGGGCCACTTGAGCTCGGCCGCGATCTCGTGCGGCTCCGGCTCGCGGCCGAGCTTCTGGACAAGTTGGCGCTCCATGTTGGTGATCGCGTTGAGCCGTTCGACCATGTGCACCGGAATGCGGATCGTGCGGGCCTTGTCGGCGACGGCGCGGCTGACCGCTTGGCGGATCCACCAGGTCGCGTAGGTCGAGAACTTGAAGCCGCGGCGGTAGTCGAACTTCTCGACCGCGCGGATCAGGCCGAGCGAGCCCTCCTGGATCAGGTCGAGCAGCGTGAGCCCGCGGCCGACGTGATTCTTGGCGATGCTGACGACGAGACGCAGGTTGGCCTCGACCATCTGCTGCTTGGCGCGGTCGTCGCCGCGCTCGATGCGCTTGGCGAGCTCGACCTCCTGCTCGGCGGTCAGCAGGTCGACCCGGCCGATCGAACGCAGGTAAAGGCGCAGGGAGTCGACGCCGGCGTCGCCGGCGGCTTCTTCGTGAGCCTTGACCACGGCCTTGGCGCGCGGTACGGAGGCGGTGACCTCGGCCTCGACCTCGGTCGGGGCGCTTTTGCCGCCGACGAGCTCGATGCTCTGCTCGATCAGCTCGGTGCGCAGCTCCTGAACCTGCTCGGCGGTCAGCTCGGCATCGATCTGGGTCTCGATGTCTTCGAT
Organism: Solirubrobacterales bacterium; assembly: GCA_049276635.1. GTDB lineage: Bacteria > Actinomycetota > Thermoleophilia > Solirubrobacterales > JACPNS01 > JACPNS01. The sequence goes on from JBASWU010000090.1 coordinate 28,341, forward strand.
CGAGAGGTAGCCGCGGTCGCGCCCGGCGGCCAGCAGGTCGTCGATTCCGGCGATGCTCAAGCCTTCACTCGGGTCGTCGGCGCCCGGTACGGCCGTGGGCGGGGCCTCTGGAACCGCGTCTTCGGACTGGTCCGACTGCCCTGCGTGTTCCGGTCGAGCCATCGCCTGCATCCCTTTCGATTTCCCCAAAACAGCCACGGCACGGTGGCGAGCAAATTACGCCATCCGCGATCAACGCTAGCACGAGTCTAGACCTGCGTTGACGCGATGGCAACGGCCCTGGAAATCGGTGGTTTTCGCCGTCGAATCCGGCGAAACGCGGGCTCCGTAAAGCTGACCGAATCGCTGTTGCGACCGCTAGAGTCGGGCCTGTGGCCGCTCCGATCGACAGCACATCGCCGACCGCCGAGGCGAACACCGGCGCCGTCCCGGCCGGTGCCGCCGGCTCGCGGCGCGACGTTCAGTCCGAACGGCCGCGGGTGACCGCGACGCTCTCGCGCGTCGGGGTCACCGGCGTCGAGAAAATCGTGCGCATCGCCGCCGGCGGCGAGGAGAATCTCTTTTACGCCAAGCTCGACTGCTTCGTCGACCTCGCCGCGGCGCAGAAGGGCGTGCACATGTCGCGCTTCGAGGAGGTCGTCAACGAGGCGATCGACGAGGTCGTCCTGCGGCAGGCGTTTCGCGCCGAGGTGCTGGCCGGCAACATCGCCGAGCTCGTCCGTGAGCGCCAGGGCGGCGCGCGCGCCGAGATCTCGATCGAGGCGCGCTATCCCGAGCATAAGTCGGCCCCGGTCAGCGGAGCGCGCACGCAGGAGATCTACACGATGTTCGGCACCGCCGTCGCCTCCGAGCACGGAACCCGCCGGCTGGTCGGCGTACAGGCCCACGGGATGACCGCCTGCCCATGCGCCCAGGACCTCGTCGCCGAACGCTCCCACGCCCGCCTCACCGAGCTGGGTTTCGCCGAAGGCGAGATCGCCAAGATCTTCGACGCGGTCCCGGTCGCCACGCACAACCAGCGCGGCCTCGCGAGTTTGCACGTCGGCTGCCCCGAGGCCTACGAAGGCGTGATCGAAGCCCAGACGCTCCTGAAGATCGCCGAGGGCTCGATGAGCTCAGAGATTTACGAACTGATGAAACGCTCCGACGAGGTCGAGGTTGTCGAAAAGGCCCACCGCCGCCCGCGCTTCGTCGAGGACTGCGTGCGCGAGATGATTTCCGGCGTCGTCGCCGAGTTCGACGACTCGCTCGGCGCCGAGGCCTTCGTCTTCGCTCGCCAGGAGAATCTCGAGACGATCCACCAGCACAACGTCGTCGCCGAACGCTACGGCCTGCTGACCGAGATCGCCGCGGAGGTGCGCGGCGAGGATTCTCCGACGCGCCACCTGACCCAGCGGGAGTGGCTCGAGGCCCGTTAAGGCCCCCGGTGGCGGTGGCCCGTGTGGCCCCCAGGTGGCCCGCGTCGAGATCGCCGGGGCGAAGGCCAGGCGGCGTCGCGGCGCGCGGAGTCTAGGCCGCCGAGTCCAGCCGCTTACCGATGTTGACGAAGTAGTCCAGCCCGGTCGCGACCGTCACGGCGACCATCGCCCAAACCACCACGTCGACCCAGGTCGCCGGGGCGGCGAGAATCACGATCAGCACGACAAGCGACTGCAGCACCGTCTTGAGCTTGGCGTACTGGCTGGCGGAGACCACGCCGTCGTCGGCGACTGACATGCGCAGGAGGGTGACCGCGAACTCGCGCGCCAGAACGATCGCCGTCGCCCACCAGCTCAGCCGGTCGAGCGCCGAGAGCACCGTCAGCGTGCCGGTGATCAGCAGTTTGTCGGCGATCGGGTCCATCACCTTGCCGAAGGTCGTGACCAGGCCGCGAGAGCGGGCGAGGTAGCCGTCGAACCAGTCGGTCGTCGCGGCGATCGCGAACGCCGCCGCCGCGATCACGTCGCCGCGCTCGGTCTCGGCAAGCAGGCCGGCCAGCACGACGGGGACCAGCGCGATCCGAGCCAGCGTCAGTGCGTTGGGTGTATTGAGCTGGGCGCGCATCGGCGGCCGAATCCCGTCAGCCGTCGGCGGGCTCGCGAAAGCCGTGCCGTTCCGCGTAGCGCTCGAGCTGTTCGATATCGCGCAGCGGGGCGCCGTGGCCGGGACAGATCAACGCCGGCTTGAGATCGAGCAGCTTGTTGATCGAACGGCGCGACTCGGCGCGGTCGAAGGTAAAGAAACCAGGCGCCTCGTGAACTCCCGGCAGGCCGTTGAAGATGTTCATCGTGTTGATCACGTCGCCGGTGATCGCGACACGGTCGCCGTCGCGGAAGTAGATCACCTCGCCGGGGGCGTGGCCGGGAGCGTGGACAACGCGGAACTCGCCGACCAGGTCGCCTTCGTGCAGCACGCGGTCGACTTTGTGCGGCGGACCGGTCATCAGCGACTTGCCGAGCCGGTTGATCGGGTGGCCGGGCGCGGCGCGCTGCACCGGCAGCCGGCCTTCCATCGCGTCGACGTCGGCGGCGTGCACGGCGAGGGGGATCGCGAGCCGCTCGCAGATCGCATTGGCCGAGCCCTGATGGTCGGGATGCACGTGCGTGAGTGCCAGCCCGCTGATATCGCGGCCCTTGATCTGGCGCGATATGCGGCGCGCCGCGAGCTTCGTCGCGGCGTCGATCAGAGTCTCGCCGGCGATATAGACATTGATCACGTTGGGCGGAAAACCGCTCAACTGCCAGAGGCCGGGTGCGAGTTCTCTCATCGCCGACGATCCTAACCGCTGGCCGGGCGCGGCGGACCCTGTGCGAAACTCCGCGTCGTGATCCGGAATCTCTACGACCGATTCCACGCCGCTATCTACGACCTCGGCATGTCACGGACCGAGCGCGCCGGCATGCGGGACCATCGCGCGCGACTGCTGGCCAAAGCGCGGGGCGACGTGCTGGAAATCGGCGCGGGAACCGGTGCCAACTGTGACTTTTACGATCCGCTGCTGAGCAGTCTCACGTTGATCGAGCCGAGCGAGCCGATGGCCGACCGGCTCGAAGCGCGTCTGAAGCGTGGCGGCGTCCGCGCCAGGGTCATACGTCACGGCGCCGAAGCGATCCCGCTCGGCGACGCCAGCGTCGACACCGCGATCTCGACGCTGGTGCTGTGCACCGTCGGCGACCCGGCCGCGGTACTGGCCGAACTGCATCGCGTGCTGCGCCCCGACGGCCGGCTGCTGTTCCTCGAACACGTGCGCTCGCCCGACGAGAAGCGCGCTCGCTGGCAGGACCGCTTTGAACGACCGTGGCGGATTATCGGCAACGGCTGCCACTGCAACCGCGACACCGTCGCGAACATTCGCGCCGCGGGATTCGAGATCGTCGAGATCGAGCGCGGCGAAACGCCGAAGGCTCCACCGATAGTCCGTCCGCTGGTCTGGGGCGAGGCCGTCCGGGCCTGAACCGGCCGGCCCGGCGTTCCCCTAGAGAAATCCGGCGGCGCCCCGTGTTTTCGGCAGGCCGGCGGCTAACGCACCAGTCGAATCTTGAAGTTCCGCGTCGCGGCCCTGTTGCCGCTGAGATCGCTGACCGTCAGGGAGACGGAAAACCTCAAGCGCTTCTTCTTGATCAACGCGCGGCGCAGAGTCCGCGCGCGGCGGACCGGAATCTTGATCTTGACAGTGCGCATGCGACCGGCCATCGCCTCGACCTGAACGCTGCTCGCGGCCGCGCCGAAGACCTGGGTGCGGCCGGAGGCGTGGATCTTGCAGTACTCGCCGCAGACGACGGTGAAGCGGATCGTCCCGGTGCGGCCGAGGCGGGCGCGCCGCGGACTGACGATCCTGTAGCTCGGCGGAGTCAGATCGGGCGCCGGCGCGATCGGCCCGACCGCCGGCGCCGATTCGGCGACGGGGCCGCCTGGGCTGCTGATGGTCGGCTGCGGCGGTGTTTCGGGCCACTGCGACGCGGGCGGATTCGCTGCCGCGGCGAGCGATCTGAAGATGTTGAGCCGGCCGCTGAAACCGACCAGACCCGACAGCGAAGTTTTTTGATCGACGTTGGTCAGGACCAGCGTCTTGACCTGCTTGGAATCGAGCGCCGGATACGCCGACCAGAGCAGCGAGATGGCGCCGGCCACCTGCGGCGTGGCCATCGAGGTGCCGTCGAGGTAGTCGTAGTCGTCGTCGCCGCCGGCGGCGGCGTCGATCGCGTCGGGAACGGTGCCGAGAACCACGGAACCCGGCGCGGCGAGATCGACCGAGTCGTAGCCGTAATCGCTGAAACCGGCGAGCCGGTCGTCGGCGTCGCTGGCGGCGACGCAGATCACGTTCGGCGCGGGGATGTCACATGGGTAGGCGTGGTTGCCGCCCGAAGGAGCATCGTGATCGCGGCCGGAGTTGCCGGCCGCAAAGACGAACAGGACATCGGGATTTGCGTCGACGATCGCCGTCAACCCGGGTGAGTTTCCGGTGCCGCCGAAGCTCCCGTTGATCACGCGCACGCCGTGGTCTACGGCGTAGCTGAAGGCCTCCTCGATCGCGGCGAAGGTGAACTCGCCGTTTGCGTCGCCGGCACGCAGCGGCAGAATCTTGCCGAGCGGGTTGACGCCGGTGACTCCCTTGACGTTCTCACCGGCGGCGGCGGCGATGCCCGCGACGTGTGTTCCGTGCCCGTCGGGGTCACGCGGGTCGTTATCGCCGTCGATGAAGTCCCAGCCGTTGACGTCGTCGATGTACGAACGCGGCTGGAGATCGACGCCGACGTAGGGATCGTCGTCGACTCCCGCGACGCCGCCGCTTTCGGCCGCGTTGACATCGATGTTCGCCGCGAGGTCCTCGTGCTGGTAGGCAACTCCGGTGTCGACCACGCCGACCGTCTCGCGCGCGCCGGCCCAGCCGGCCCAGCCGGCCGCCGGACCGGGCCAGATCTCCCAGGCTTCGGGGGCGTCGATGTCGGCGTCGGCGGTTCCTCTCAGCGAGTCGCTCTCTGGGCAGGGCTTCACGATACTGGTACAGGCGTAGACCTGCCCGGTGTTGTTGTGTCCCCAGAGGTATTCGAAGTACGGATCGTTCGGGATCACCGGCGCGAGCTTGCGGTACGTGCCCGGCATCTGCACAAACGACACGGCGTCGTCTGCGCGCAATTTCGCGGCGGCGGCGGCGAGCGAGCGGCCGGGCGGTACGCGCACATGCTGCAGCCCGGGAGCGGCGAGCGAGCGGCGGGCGACGACATCGGCGGCGGTGCGAGCTTTGACTCGGTCGGCGGCGGTGGCCGCGGGATCGAAACCGACCGTCAGAACGCGGTCATTGTGGTCGGCGGCGACTGCCTGCACGCAGGCCGCCGCCCACGCCAGGAAGCAGACCGCGACCAAAATCGCGGGCCGAAGAAAGGCGGGTCGTAGCTTGAGCGGACTACGCATGAGCGTTCGATTCGACGTCTGCGGCCGGATTCGGCGCGACGCGCTGGCTTGAAAGTCTCCATCCATAGTGTGCCGGAAAACGCTTGTACATGTACAGACAACACGCCTCGTTTCGGCGTGACTCGGTCCATCGATCATTCTCCCCGGACGTTCGATCGACCACCGCCCGAGCGGTCACATCTCTATATGGAGAGAAAATCGCTCGATTCCATCTTAGAGGTATTTACGCGGCCGCCGCAGATCCGATCTGGCCGACAGGTCATTTGCAGAGGCGTCGGCTACCCTTCCGCGCTCCAAACCGAAACGATCTTTACGAGGTATTCGATGAGAATCGCGGTTCCAAAGGAGTCGATCGCCGGTGAAAACCGCGTCGCGGCGACTCCTGAAACGGTTGAAAAACTTGTCAGAGCCGGCAACGAGGTGTTCGTACAGAGCGGCGCGGGCGAGGCCGCGGGCCACCCCGATGCTCAATACGGCGACGCCGGCGCTCAGATCAAGAACGACGCGCCGGCGACCGTCGGCGCGGCCGACGCGGTGGTCCGGGTCGGCAAACCCTCAAGCGAGGAGATCGCGGCGCTGCCGGAGGGCTCGATCTTGATCGGATATCTCGATCCGCTGACCGACGACGAAACCAAGAAGTCGCTCGCCGCACGCAAAATCAGCGCCTTCGCCATGGAGTCGATCCCGCGCACCACGCGCGCCCAGAGCATGGACTCACTATCGTCGCAGGCGACCGTCAGCGGCTACAAGTCCGTGCTGATCGCCGCCGTCGAGTCGCCGAAGTTCCTGCCGATGCTGACGACGGCGGCCGGCACCGTCCGGCCGGCCAAGGTCTTCGTGATCGGCGGCGGAGTCGCCGGCCTGCAGGCGATCGCCACCGCGCGCCGTCTCGGCGCGATCGTCCTCGGCTTCGACGTTCGCTCGGCCGTGCGCGAGCAGGTCGAGTCGCTCGGCGCCAAGTTCGTCGAGATCGACCTCGGCGCCGACGACGCCGAGACCTCAGGTGGTTACGCCAAGGAACTGACCGACGAGCAGAAGCAGAAGCAGACCGAGCTGATGTCGGCGACCGTGATCGACAGCGACATCGTGATCACGACCGCCGCGATCCCCGGCCGCAAGGCGCCGATGCTGATCCCGGCCGAGGTCGTCGAGCAGATGCGCCCGGGTTCGGTGATCGTCGACCTCGCCGCCGAGACCGGCGGCAACTGCGCGCTTACACGGCCCGGCGAAACGATCGTCAGCAACGGCGTGAAGGTCGTCGGTCCGGTCAATCTGCCCTCGACGATGCCACTGCACGCCAGTCAGCTCTACGCGAAGAACGTCTCGAACCTGCTGGAGCTGATGATCGACGAAGGCCGCGCGGTAATCGATTTCGACGACGAGATCCTCGCCGGAGCGTGCATCACCCACGCCGGCGAACTCGCCGGAGACCAGCCATTTACCTCAGTCAAGCCGGCGGCGGCGGCCTCCCCCGAGCCCGTCGCGTCGCCTTCCGGCGACGGCGCCGCGCGCTAGACCCACCCACCTACCCAACCTGTTCTAACGATTGGCGGAAAGATGGATTACGCAAACCTGATCCAACAGCTGACGATTCTCGCGCTCGCGGCGTTCCTCGGCTTTGAGGTGATTGCGAAGGTGCCGCAGACCCTGCACACGCCGCTGATGTCGGCGACCAACGCGATCCACGGCATCGTCATCGTCGGCGCGCTGATCGTCGCCGGTGAGGCCGCCGGCGGCACGGTGCAGATCGTGCTCGGCACGGTCGCCGTGTTCTTCGGCGCGATCAACGTCGTCGGTGGTTTCGTGGTCACCGACCGCATGCTCGAGATGTTCAAGAAGAAGCCGGCGAAGAGGGCCACCGACGGAGGTGCCTCGTAATGTCGCCGCTCGTCGCACTGGCCGAGAGCAAGGCTCCGGAGTTTCTGACCGACCCGAACTTCATCAACGTGATCTACCTGGTCGCGATCGCTCTTTTCATCGTCGGACTCAAGCAGCTGACCAGCCCGGCGACCGCCCGCCGGGGCAACTTCGTCGCCGGAATCGGCATGTTCATCGCGCTGGTCGCGACGCTGCTCGACCGCCACATAATCGACTACCAGTGGATCCTGCTCGGCGTCGTGCTCGGCGCGCCGATCGGCTACGTCTCGGCCCGCAAGGTCAAGATGACGTCGATGCCCGAGATGGTCGCGCTTTTCAACGGCGTCGGCGGCGGCGCTGTCGCGCTGATCGCACTGTCGGAGTACTTCCGCTGGACCGAGTTCCCGCTGGTCGGCAACCTGATCACGACCGACACCGAGGTCGCGTCGGTGTTCTCGCTGATCGTCGGCTCAATCAGTTTCTGGGGCTCGATCGTCGCGTTTCTCAAGCTCAGCGAGCGGATCACGGGCCGGCCGGTGTCGTTCCCCGGCCAGAAGTTCGTCAACGCGATCGTCGCGTCGGGAGTGCTCGCGGCCGCGACGTACATGCTGACCAGCACCGGTATGGACCCGTACTCGATCACCGTCGGCATCTCCGTGGCCAGTGCGTTTCTCGGCGTCATGCTGGTGCTGCCGATCGGCGGCGCCGACATGCCGGTCGTGATCTCGACGCTCAACGCGATGACCGGCCTCGCCGCGGCGGCGGCCGGTTTCGCCTTGCAGAACAACGCCTTGATCGTCGCCGGCATGATCGTCGGCGCGTCGGGCACGATCCTCACCAACCTAATGGCGGTCGCGATGAATCGCACGATCGCCGGCGTGCTGTTCGGCGCCTTCGGCGGGGGCGCCGGCGGGGGGCCGGATCCGGCCGGCGGGAGCGCCGGCCACGACGGCACGGTGCGCTCAACCGACGCGGCCAGCGCCGCGATTTTGATGGCCTACGCGCAAAATGTGATCGTCGTGCCCGGGTATGGCCTCGCCGTCGCCCAGGCACAGCACACCGTGCGCGAGATGGCCTCCGAACTCGAGGCCAAGGGCGTCACGGTCAAGTACGCGATCCACCCGGTCGCCGGCCGCATGCCCGGTCACATGAACGTGCTGCTCGCCGAGGCCGACGTGCCGTACGACCAGCTGGTCGAGATGGACGACATCAATCCCGAGTTCGAACGCGCCGACGTGGCGATCGTCGTCGGCGCCAACGACGTCACCAACCCGGCGGCGAAGAACTCACCCGACAGCCCGATCTACGGCATGCCGATCCTCGAGGTCGACCAGGCCCACAACGTGATCGTGCTCAAGCGCGGCATGAGCTCGGGCTACGCCGGCATCGAAAACGAGCTCTACTACGACCCCAAGACCCAGATGCTGTTCGGCGACGCCAAGGCCTCGCTGGCGGACATCGTCCAGGAACTGAAGAACGTCTAACCGCCAGACCCGAACCCGTCGATCGTCGCAAATCGCCCGCCCCGAGCCACGGGCCGGGGACCGGCCGGCCGGGAGGTAGTCCCCCGTGTTCACCGCAATCGGCAACATCGCGACTCGTCGGCCGTGGCGGGTGCTCGCGGTCGTCGCGCTGGTCGCCGTCGGCGCCGGGATCGCGAGCGCGGGGCTGGCCGACAGACTCGCGTCACAGGGATTCACCGACCCCGCCGCCGAATCCACGCGCGCTAACGACCGCATCGCAGAGGCCAGCGGGATCGATGTCGAAACCGAGGTCGTGGCGCTCGTCGCCACGCCCGGCGGCGCCACGTCTCCGGCGAACCGGGCCGAGATCGCCGCCGTGGCCGAGAAGCTCAAGTCCGATCCCGACATGGCCGTCGTCACCGATCCGTTCGGCGATGCCCGCACCGGCCCCGGGTTGATCGCCCGTGACGGCCGCACCGCGATCGTCACCGGATATCTCAAGCCGGGCAGGCTGGAAGGAGGTGCCGCAGACCGGCTGCTCGATGCGTTCGCCGAGGACGCAAACGTCAGACTCGGCGGCAGCCTGATCGCCCAGGACAAGGTCAGCGCGACGGTCGAGGAAGACCTGCGCCGGGCCGAGACGATCGCCTTCCCCCTGCTGTTCATCCTCGCGTTCTTCGTGTTCCGCGGCTTGATCGCGGCCGCGCTTCCGCTGTTGGTCGGCGGCATCACGATCCCCGTGACGTTTGCCTTGATCGGTTTTTACGACGGCATCACCGACCTCTCGGTGTTCGCGCTCAACCTCACGACCGGGCTCGGCCTCGGGCTGGCGATCGACTACTCGCTGCTGATCGTCTCGCGCTTCAGGGAGGAGCTGGCGGCCGGCGCAGATACGACGGCCGCGGTCAAGCGCACGGTCGCCACGGCCGGACGCACCGTCGTCTTCAGTTCGCTGACGGTCGCCGGTTCGGCCGCCGCGCTGACGATCTTCCCGCTGAAGTTCCTCTACTCGATGGGTCTCGGCGGCGCGACCGTCGCGCTGACGTCGGCGGCCGTCGCTCTGACGCTGCTGCCGGCAGTCCTGATGCTGCTCGGCCCACGAATCAACAAGCTGTCGTTCGAGCGCCGGCCGGCCGACCACGACAACTCGCGCTGGCACCGTCTCGCGGTCTCAGTGATGCGCCGGCCCGCCACTTTCGCGATCGGCACGACGGCGCTGATCCTCGTCCTCTCGTTCCCGGCGCTGGACATGCGTTTCACCTCGATCGACACGACCGTGCTGCCGGCGACCGCGGCCCCGCGCCAGGTCGCCGAAATCGTCGAGCGCGACTACCCGGCGAGCAACAGCAATGCTTCACTCTTCGTCTTGATGGCGGCAAAGCCCGGCGCGCGGGACGTCCCGCTGAAGTTCGCCGGACAGGTCGCGAAGATTCCCGGCGTCAGGTCCGTCGGATCGCCGGCCTACATCGGCGGCGATAGCTGGCGTTTCGACGTCTACCCAGACGGCACGCGCTTCTCGACAACCGCCCAGGACGCCACCGAAGCGATTCGCGCGCTACCGGCCGGCGCCCGGCGCTGGGTCGGCGGGCAGTCGCCGTCGTTCGTCGACCAGCGCTCGGCGATCCTCGACCGAGTGCCACTCGCGCTGCTGTTGATCGGCTCGATCACCTTTGTCGTGCTGTTCCTGATGACCGGATCGGTGGTCCTGCCGATCAAGACCTTCATCATGAACCTGCTGACGCTGGCGGCGACTTTTGGGCTCATGACCCTGATCTTCCAAGACGGCCGGCTGGAGGGAGTGCTCGATTACACCGGCCAGGGCGCTCTGGAAATGACGCAGCCGGTGCTGCTGTTCGCGATCTCGTTCGGTCTGGCGACCGACTACGGCGTGTTCCTGCTCGGGCGGATCAAGGAACTGCGCGACTCCGGCCAGAGCAACGAAGAGGCGGTCGCCAACGGTGTCGCCCGGACCGGGCCGGTGATCACCGCAGCCGCCCTGTTGTTCTGCGTCGCGATCGGCGCGTTCGCGATTTCGCAGCTCGTCTTCATCAAGGAACTCGGCGTCGGGACGGCGCTGGCGGTGGCGATCGACGCGACGATCATCCGCGCCTTCCTCGTCCCCGCCCTGATGGCGCTGCTGGGCCGATACAACTGGTGGGCGCCCGGGCCGCTGCGCAAGCTGCACCAGAAGATCGGCCTAAGCAAGGGAGCCGACGGCCACAGCCCGGCTAATCCGGCCTAGAGACCGGCATCAAAAGGCGCTTGACGCCGGAGCGAGCCAGCTAGCTCGCGGCGGTGGCGAGTTCGTCACCCTCGCCGGACCGCGCGGCGGCGCCGGCCGCGCCGTCCCAAGAGGCGGCGCCGACCGACTCGGGGATCGCATCATCGTCGATCACTGCGAGCAGCGCGTCGACGATCTCGGGATCGAACTGCGAACCGGCGTGGCGGACCATCTCGGCGCGGGCCTGTTCGAGGCCGATCGACCGGCGGTAAGGACGATCGGTGATCATCGCGTGAAAGGCGTCGCAGACCAAAACAATGCGGCTGGCCTTCGGGATCTCTTCGCCGCAGAGGCCGTCGGGATAGCCGGTGCCGTCCCAGCGCTCGTGCTCGTGGCGGATCGCCTTGGCGACCGGCGCGAAACCAGGTACCGGCGAGACGATGCGCTCGCCGATCTCGGGATGGCGCTTCATGAACTCCCACTCATGCGGATCGAGGCCCTCATTCTTGTTCAGGATGTCGTTCGGAATACCGATCTTGCCGATGTCGTGCAGCAGCGCGACGTCGGCGAGCACCGACCGCTCGTCGTCGGTGATCCGCAGCCGGTCGCCCACGCACATCGCCAGGTCGACCGTCTCCCCTGAGTGGTCGGCGGTATAGCCGTCGCGCTCCTGTAGCGCGACCAGCAGTGACGAGATCGTCGTCTGGAAGGAGCCGCGCTCCTGCCGCATCCCGTGCGAACGCGAACCGAGGAAGCCGGTCGTCAGCACCAGAGCCAGAAAGATCGGTGTGATCGTGATCACGCGGGCAACCTCGTCGGCCCCGCCGATATACAGCGGAGTCGCAACAAAACAGATCGTGTAGATGGCGATGCAAACCGTGCGGAGAATCGCGTTGGGCCAGAAAAAGACGGCCGTGTAGATCGCCGGCATCAGCAGGAAAAACCCGATGTCGGGGCGCGCGAAGTGCAACGCGAGCGACACCTCGAGGGCGGTGCCGACGATAAGTGGGATCACGAAGACGAATTTCGAGACCGCGGCCGTCGAGAGCACGATCCCGGCGACGGCCATGACGGCGCAAATGCCGGCGACGGCCAGCGAGAACTGATCAAACCGACCGATCGTCGCAGCCCAGAAAAAGACCAACCCAAGGCCCGCGGCAAACAAGGCCGCCAGCGCGCGGCCCATCAGTACCTGCTCGGCGCGTGCATCCTCGGCTCGCCGGCGTTGCGTGCTGGGAAGACCTAGGTAGTTAACGCTCAATGCGACACCGCCCTGCGTGACGATGGCCTGCGCGTCCGGCCGGATTCGGCGGACTGCTCGGCGGCGAACTGCTCGCCGTAGTGAGCGCCAAACCCGCGATCTCGGGAGAGATCGGCGGAGTCCGCGTGGCCGGTGCTCGCCTGGCCGCTTCCGGTGCTCGCCTGGCCGCTTCCGGTGCTCGCGCCGTCGTCGCCGGCGCCCGGGCCGAACTCGAGACCCTCTGCCGCGGGGCTCGCGGTTACGGCGTCGCGGTCCCGCTGCTCGAGCACCGCGAGCAGCGAGGCGATCACCGTGGGGTCAAACTGGCTACCGGCATAGCGCGCCAGCTGTTCGCGCGCGGCGGTGTCGGTGATCGGCGCGCGATAGGGGCGCTCCAAGGTCATCGCGTGATACGCGTCGCAGGCAAGCACAATCCTGCTGGCGAGCGGGATCTCTCCGCCGCGGATGCCGTCGGGGTAGCCGGCGCCGTCCCAGCGCTCGTGCTCGTGGCGTACGGCGGTCGCGACGGCCTCGAAACCAGGGACCTCGGCGAGAATGCGTTCGCCGATCACGGGGTGACGCTTCATCACCGCCCACTCGTCGTCGGTGAGAGCGGCGGGCTTGTGCAAGATTTCGTTGGGGATCCCGATCTTCCCGATGTCGTGAAGCAGCGCCACGTCGGCTACGTGGAGTTGCTCCTTGGTGTCGAGGCCGATGTCTTCGGCTACGGCCATCACAAGCGCCAGCACCGCCGAGGAGCGCTCGGCCGCGTAGTCGTCGCGGGCGTCGAGCGCCGTCAGCAGTGCGGTGATTGTTCCGCGGAAGCGCGCCTGTTCGACCGTCGCGCTACGGAAGCGGCTGAAAAGCGCCCCGAGCAGCAGGCTCGATCCAACCAGTAACGGCAGCGTCGTCAGCGATTCGGTGAGCGACGATTCGCTGCCCCAATACGCGGGAACCAGCACATACAAGACAACCAGCGGAAGCATGGTCGTCCACTTGACCACCGGGTCCTGCCAAAAGAAGACCATCACGACCGCGGCCGGCAGAAATAGAAACGGCATCCCGACGGCGACGCCGTCGCCGATCGCGATGACCGAGACCGAGACCAGTCCGAGCAGTATCGGTGGAATGAACCAGCGCGGCGAGACGTCGTCCCACGGGATCGCGATCACGACCGCGGCGGCGAGCACCACGAGGCCGATCCCCGCCGCATCAGTCCAATCAGGGGCCTCAAACGCCAGCGAATAAAGTATCTCGATCGCTCCACCAAACGCCATCAGCGCGATCGCCACACGACGCATGAGTTCGCGGTCGGCGACGAGGCCGAAGTCTTCGATGCGAGTGGTGTCGCTCTGGTGCGCTTTGGACATGCTGAGACGAAAAACGCCGATTACCTCGCGCTTATCGCCACATATCGCTGCAACCTTGTGCCCTATTCAGCACACTGGACGAACGTTCGATATTTATACGCTGGATTAATACCGCCGATTTGGTATTTTTTCGCCGTTTACCCGGCAACTTGCGCCCAACGGGTGTCCGGTGATTTCACCGTTGCGAGCGGTCTTGCAGGCCCGCGACCGCTCGCCGGGCCGGTCGACGCGTCGCGATTGGGGTAAGCTGGCCGGCCGTGAGCGGCGCCCTGACCTACGAAGTACGCGACAACGTCGCCTGGATCGAGTTCGACGACGGCGGCCCCAATGCACTGAAGACCGAGGTCTTCAACGCGTATTTCGATTCGCTGGATTCGGCCGAGGCCGACGATGCGGTCGGCGCGGTCGTGATCGCCGGGCGCGAGGGGTTCTTTTCGGCCGGCATGGATCTCAAGTGGATGGAGTCGGCCGGGCGCGAGGAGCTTGGGACGATCGGCCCAAACCTTGCGCGGCTTGCTCATCGCATCGTGATCTTCCCCAAGCCAGTGATCGCCGCGGTCGAGGGCCACGCGATCGCCGGCGGAGCGGTCGTTCTGCTGGCCTGCGACCGATCCGTCGGCGCGACCGGCTCGTACAAGGTCGGCCTCAACGAGGTGGCGCTCGGAATCCCGTTCGGCGGGTTCGCCTTGACCCTCGCCCGCCTTCACCTGACGCCCACCGCCTTCGGCTCCGCGCTGCTGCACGGCGAGCTTCACCGGCCCGATCGAGCGCATGCGCTCGGCTATCTCGACGAGCTCGCCGACCCGGCCGCGGTGCGCTCCCGCGCCGGCGAAATCGCGGCGCGGGCGGCCACGCTCAACGTCTCCGCCTACCGGATCGCCAAGCAGGCGATGCGCGGCGAGGTAGCCGAGCGGATCCGCGGGCAAATCGAAAGCGGCGAACTCGTACCGCTCTTCCAGGATTTCGACGACCTGCGCAAGGCCGGGCCGGGCCGGGCCACCGGCGGCGCGGCCCCTCCCCCCGTCCGGTCGCGGCCGTAGCATCGAGGCTCGAACCCGACTTGTGAAAACCCCGGCCAAGGAGGCCTGCAAATGCCGCATCCGTCAGCCTCGAGCACGCTTGTAGAGCCAGCCCCCGCGCCGGCCGAAATTCTTCAGACCGCCGAGCGCCGCCTGCTCGAGGAGCGCGGCCGGATCACCGTCGATGAGGCGTTGCGAATCCAGCGGCTGCCCGACGACCAGCTCGGCCACCTCGCCGAGCTCGCACACCGCGTCCGCCTCGACTACTGCGGCGAGTCGGTCGAGGTCGAGTCGATCATCAGCGGCAAGACCGGCGGCTGCCCGGAGGACTGCAACTTCTGCTCACAATCATCGGTCTTCGGCTCCGAGGTCGCCCCAACCGGCTTCATCCCGCCGGCGCAACTGCTGGCGGCGGCCGAGGCCACCGCCGAGACCGGGGCGACCGAGTTCTGCATCGTCTACGCCGTTCGCGGCCCCGACCGCCGGCTGATGGACCACGTGATCGAATGCACCAAACTCGTGCACGACAACGTCCCCGGCCTCGAGGTCGCCTGTTCGCTGGGCATCCTCACCCCCGCGCAGGCCGAGGAGCTCTCCGGCGCCGGCGTGCACCGCTACAACCACAACCTCGAAGCCGCGAAGAGCTTCTTTCCCCAGGTCTGTACCACGCACACCTGGGAGGACCGCCTGGCAACCTGTGAACTGGTTCGAGCGACCGGAATGGAGTTGTGCAGCGGCGGAATAATCGGCCTCGGCGAGACGCGCGAACAGCGCATCGAGTTCGCCTTTCAGCTGGCGGCGCTGGAGCCGCACGAGGTGCCGATGAACTTCCTCAATCCGCGCCCGGGCACGCCGCTACAGGACAATCAGCTCGTCGAGCCGGCCGAGGCGATCCGCACGATCGCGCTGTTTCGCCTGATCATGCCGTCGACGATGATCCGTTACGCCGGCGGCCGGGAGGTCACGCTCGGCGACCTGCAGGCTATGGGCATGAAGGCCGGTGTCAACGCGTTGATCACGGGCAACTACCTGACCACGCTCGGCCAGACCGTCAACAACGACCTGGCGATGCTCGAAGACCTGCAGATGCCGATCAAGGCCGTCAGCAAGGTGATCTGACGATGTACGATCGCGAACCGGCCGGTCAGCGTACCCAGGAGTTCCGTATTCGCCGGCTCGACCGGGCGCGGCGCGATCTGCTCGAGCCCGAGCGGCGCTGCAAGGACTGCGGGGCCAAGCTCACCGTTCAGGTCCTGCCGCACGGCTACCAATCGCACTGCACACCCTGCGTGCGGCGCGCGCGCACCGATGCGGCCGGCCGCTCTTCCGCCGGCTCCTGATCCAGACCGGCCGCGGTCCTCGTCCTGCGATAATCGCGGTCGATGACGACCCGGCCGCAAATGCCCTCCGAGGAGCAGATCCGCGAATCCCTGCGTACGGTGATCGACCCCGAGCTACGACGGTCGATCGTCGACCTCGGCATGGTTCGCTCCGTCGACATCAAGGACAGCGGTGTCGTCGACATCGTGATTTCGCTGACCACGCCGGGCTGCCCGGTGCGTTCGCACTTTCAGCAGGCCGTCAGCGAGTCGGCCCGTAATCTCGACGGCGTCGAGGTCGTGAACGTCGGCTTCGACGTACTTTCCGACGCCGAAAAAGGCGAGCTCAAGACCAAGCTCGGCCGCGGAACGCTGCCCCAGGGCGCACTCGCCCAGGTCGGCAACGTGATCTGCGTCGGGTCGGGCAAGGGCGGCGTCGGCAAGTCGACGATGACCGCCAACCTCGCCGCGGCGCTCGCGCTCGAAGGCCATAAGGTCGCCGTCGTCGACTGCGACGTCTACGGCTACAGCATCCCGCGCATGCTCGGGGTGCACGACCGCCCGAAGGTCAACGACCGGCGCAAGATTTTGCCTTTGGAGGCGCCGGCCGGCGTCAAGGTCATGTCGATCGGATTCTTCATCGAAGAGAACGCCGCGGTCGTCTGGCGCGGCGCGATGCTGCACAAGGCGATCCAGCAGTTTCTCGAGGACGTCGAGTGGGGCGAGCTGGACTATCTGCTGCTCGATCTGCCGCCCGGCACCGGCGATGTCTCGATGACGCTCGCGCAGCTCCTGCCACAAAGCAAATTCGTGATCGTAACCACGCCCCAGCCGGCCGCCCAATCGGTCGCCGCACGCAGCGCCGAGATGGCCAAGAAGGTCAACATCGAGATACTTGGCGTGATCGAAAACATGTCCGGCTTCACCACCCCCGACGGCGCACGCTTCACGATCTTCGGCGAAGGCGGCGGGCAGCTGCTCGCCGACGAGCTCGACGTGCCGCTGCTCGGCAAAGCCCCGATCAGCGAACCGCTGCGTATTCACGCCGACGAAGGCACCCCGCTTGTCGTCGCCGACCCTGACGACCCCGCGGCCCAAGCGATCCGCCATGCGGCCCGCGGCATCGTCGCGATCACACCGCGGCAGCAGCCGGTCTTTCAGGAGGCGTCGGAACCGCTCGGCTTCGAGCTGCCGATGGTCTCCCAGCACGCCCCAGTCATTCGCACCGGGGCTTGACGAGCCGCCTACACGCCGGACCGGCTAGGTCATCGTCATGCCGCCGCTGACCGAGATCGTCTGGCCGGTGACGAAGGCGGCTCCCTCGGACGCGAGGAAGGCGACGACCGGGGCGATGTCGTGCGGCTGGCCGAGGCGGCCCATCGGCACGGCTCCGCGCAGCGAGGCGACCATCTCGGCGGCGTCTTCGGCGTACTGAATCAGTTGGTCGAGCATCGGCGTCGCGGTCGGGCCCGGCGACAAGCAGTTGACCGTGACGCCCTTGTCCATCACCTCGCGCGCCATCGCCTTGACAAATGCGATCGTGCCGCCGTTGGCGGCGGACATCAAGGACTGGTTGGCGGTTCCGGCGCGGCCGGCCTCGCCGGCGATGTGAACGATGCGACCGTAGCCGCGGTCGATCATGCCGCCGAGCACGGCGTGGGTGATGCGAATGCCGCCAAGCAGGTTCACATCGATCATCTGGCGCCAGTATGCCTCGTCGCTCTTGAGCAGGCTCGCGGCGGAGTTCCAGCCGGCGCTGTTGATCAGCACGTCAATCGGGCCGAGACGTTGCCCGACTTCAGCGACCGCACGTGAGACCGATGACTGTTCGGTGATGTTCAGTTCGACCCAGATCACATCGGTTCCGATCGACGTCAGATCGGTCGCAACGGCGGCCGCGCGCTGGACGTCGATGTCGCCGATCGCCACCGCGATTCCGCTGCGCAGCAGTTCGATCGCGACCTCTTTGCCGATTCCGCCGGCGCCGCCGGCGATCAGGGCGACGCGGCGACTCTGCGGCGTGGCAGGTGTCTGGCTGGCTCCTGAGATCGAGTGGACCGTCATCGGTGGTGCAAGCCTATCGGTGGCCGATTGCGTCTAAATTGGTGCCTGTGAGTTCCTTGATCTTGGACATCGAACAGTTGAGCATGCTGCTCGAACTCGACGCTCCGTTCAGTGTCGACGACGTGCAGCAAGCACGCAAGAAGATGGCCAAGCGCTGGCACCCGGACATCGCTCCGCCGGGCAAGCGTCAGGCGCACGAAGATCACATCAAGGTTCTCAACGTCGCCGCCGACCAGCTCGAGTCGCTGCTGTCGGCCATGCCGCAGGGGCGGATCTCGGCCAACGCCGTGCGCGCCAGTGCCGACGCCGCCCGTCAGCGGCGCGCCGACGAGGGCCGCCGCAACTACGAGGCTCGGCGCAACGAACAGGAGATGCAGGCCGACCGGCAGCGCAACGACCCGTTCCACTCGCAGGTTCCCGACCACTCGGTCGTCTACCGCTACGCCCGCTGCGACGCGTACCCCGAGTGGGGCGTCGGCAGCATCCTCGGTATCTACTTCACCGGCGAGGGCGACCACGTTCAGCAGTGGGCGCGCGTCAACTTCGAGCCGGGCGTGCGGACGGTCCCGGCGGGCACGCTCGATTTCGTCGAGTTCGGCAAGCCCGACGACTCTCGCGAGCGGGCGCGGCGTTTTTTGCTGTCGGCCGAGCACGCGATGGCCGAGGGCGACTACGAGCTCGCCGCTCGCCGCCTGATCTTCGCGCGGGATGCCGACGAGACCGATCCGACGATTCACCGCTTAATGACCGTGGCTTTCTGGCAGGCCGGTGATATGCAGGCGGCGGCGCGCTCGGTGCGGGCGTGGGCACGCGTCGAGCCCGGGCGGCCGGCGCCGCATCGCTACGCGGCGCGACTGTACGAAGCGATGGGCTTAAACGAACTGGCGGCCGAAGCGGCGGAACGAGAATGCGCGACGAATCCGCGTGACGGCACGGCGTGGGCGCGCCTGGGCGGCC
>JBASWU010000091.1:0-19236 GCA_049276635.1 Solirubrobacterales bacterium
CGGGGTCGCGCCGGCGGCGGGCGCGCCGGCCGGGCCGGCCGCTGTCGCTCCGGCGGTCAAACTGGTTCCGTTCGGCAGCGAGTAACCGGTCATCTGAACGGTCGCGTCGAGCTGTGGGAAGGCGCTGGCGTCGAAGTTGATCGTGTTGATCTGCAACAGTCGGCCGGTCACACGGACTTTGCCGTTTGCGCGCTTGGTCATGCCGAGCAGCCGATTGAAGACCTTGTGCAGCTTGAAGAAGCTCCCCTTGAAACGAAAGTCGTAGGTTCGCACCTCGAGGCCGGCCGAGACGGCGGCGAGGTCCGTGAGCGTCGGTGATTCCAGGCAGGCCTTCGGATCGGCGGTTTGCTCACCACCGGCGGTCGCGCGGCGGTCCGCCTCGCCTTTAGCCGACTCGGCGTTGTTGATTGTCTGACCGACGGCGGAGCTCGCCGGAGTCGGTCCCGTGGCTCCCGTTGGCGGAGCCGCCGTCACCCCGCTCACCGGAGGCGCCGCCGCGGTCGATCCCGAGCTACCGGATTCGCAGGTCGTGGACCTGCCGGTGGCGGCGCTGGCGCCGATGCCCGCGACGCCGTCGCTGGCGGTCAGACTCACGAACCGCACGCCGGTCTCCTCGGATATGTCGTAGACCTGCAGGACCAGTCCGGCGTAGTCGGAATCCTTGGGAATCGCCTTGCCAAGCTTGACCACGCGGGAGTAGCTGACCGGGTATCGCTTCTTCTCGGTTTGACCGGCCGCGGCGGCGGCGATCGCCTGATCGAGCTTGTCCTGCGCGGCGGTCTTCGCGGTCTCCGCCTCGGCGACCGCGCTGCGCTTGGAGCCGAGAATCAAGAACCAGTAGCCACCCAGGACCACGACGACCATCAGCACCATCATCAACTTCCTGTCTCGATCTGTCATTCCCATGGCGATCTCCCTACTGTGGTCCGGTCGCGGAGGTCGCCGCGGCCGGTTCGGCGCCTGTCGCCACGCTTGCTCCGCCGGCCGGTGCCGCTCCGCCGATCTTCGGCAGGCCGACGAGGTCGACCTTCTGTGGCTTGTAGGTCACCTTGTACGTAAACGTCAGCGGCGCCGGGCCGCAGTTGGCCTTCCGGCCGCCGCCGGCGTCGCCGCCCTCGGAGGAGCCGTCCTCGGCCGCCGACTCGGTGTCGCTGGCACCGGGTGTGACGTCCTTGACCCCGGGAAGATCTTTCAGACGCACCAGGAATCGCGACGCCCCGTACCAACCCGACGCACAGCCGGTCAGGTCTAGCGACGCCGAATTCGGATCCTGAACGCTGTCGCCGGTGGCAGTCCCACCGGCGGTGGTGGTCGTCGCCGCGGCGATCGTGTCGAGCGTGACGTCTTCGGGCATCGAGCGGGCGAGGTTGAGCAGCGCCTTGTCCCACGGGAAGCGGCTCTCGGCGAGTCCACCGACCAGAAGCGTGCGCGCCTGCACGACGTCGGCGAAGTCGTTGAACGACTGGACCGGCTTGACGGTCACCGCACGCCGCGCGGCCTCGGCCTCGATCGCGGCGGCCTCGTCCTGGAGCGTCGTCGCTTTGTTGGAGTAGGACACCGCGAGCAGCACCATCAAGAGGAGTACGCCGAGGCCGCCGACGATCCCGTAGGCAACCTTCGGATCACCGCCGGCACCGCCGGCACGTTGCTCGGCCGGTACGAGATTGACCGGTCTCATAGCGCCGCGACCTCCTCCAGCGCCAGCCCGGCGGCGATCGTCAAGCGACGCTCGTCGATGCCCGAGCCGTCAATGCCGCCGGTGTCGAGCGCCCCGAGCGGCGCCGGCGTTTCGACTCCAAGGCCCGAACGCGCCGCCAGGCTCTCGGCCAGGCCGGGAATCGAGCTCCCCGGTCCGGAGAGGAGAATCCGCGAGACGTGCGACGTGCTCTCTTGGGCGGTGTGAAAATCGATCGAAGCGGTGACGTCGTTGCCGAGCTGGTCGGCCGCGCTCGCGAGTTCCTCGCGCGTCGCTTGGATGATGTCCGGCTCGCCCTCGAGCGACTGCAGCGGCGCCGTGAGCCCAACGTAGTCGGCCCACATTTGAGCGTGCTCGTGGGTCAGGTTGACGCGCTCTCGCAGTCGCGCGAGCATCGCCTCATAACCGGCGGCGGTCGTTCGCGTGAACTTGCAGATCCGGCCCTCGGCAATCGTCACGTTAACGGTGTCGCCGAAATGCACATACGCATGGGTCTCGGCGGCGAACGCCGCACCTGGATACAGCGAGCGAATCAACGCGAACGCCGCGAGGTCGATCCCCTGAAGCTTGATACCGGCGCGACGCGCAGTCTCGCTGATCGAGTCGATCAGGCCCCGGCTGGCCGCCACCAGCATGATCTGCAGTTTGGGAGCATCCGGCGCGTCGATTGTCCGCAGAACCTGATGGTCGATGACGGCTTCGTTGAGCGGCATCGGAATGTGCTCGGCGGCCTGAAATCTGATCGCCGCGTCGAGCTGCTTGCGATCGTTGATCAGGGGGAGCTCGATCGTGCGGATCACAACGCGCGGGCTGGCTACCCCCATGCGAACTTTCTTGGGCATCCCGTTGGCGCCGAAGAACTCCGAAATCGCGCTCGCCAGAGCGGCCGGATCGGCGATCTCGCCGTCGACGATCGCGCCGGAATCGACGCCCGCGATCGAGGCCGTCCGGATCCTTCCATCGGACACCCGCACGGCCGCCAGACCGGTGGCCGACACATCAAGCCCGACCAGCGATTCGCTCTTGGTCTTCGGATCGTGGACGCTCTCGGGCATATCGATCGCCGGAGCCCCGCCTTGAGCGTCTGATTTCTTGTTGGAGAGTTTGAGCTGCATTGCTTGATTCGCGGAGAATTTCCGGCGGGCCTGGACTTACGACCTAGTTCACTATCGGCGATCGCCGCCGGAGCCTTTAAGCGTTCGCGGCGGGTTGCAGGCGCTTTTTTCTTCGACCACGCGCGCGGTTACGGCTCGTTGCACCTGCAGGCCGGCGACTGTTCGCGATAGCGGCTGATCCGCCAGCCGGTCAGCGACGGGGTCAGGAAGAACGGCGGCGTCAGATAACGCAGGCGGTAGTCGTAGTTGTAATCCTTCGTGTAGCCGTTGGAGCTGGCGCCGCCGGTCCGCCCGACCGCGCCGCGGTACTTCTGCGTCAGCGCGCCGCGAACGGTCAGCGTGCCCAGGTTGTTACCGCAGGCCCACTGGTCGACCATGAATGAGTGCTTGAGGGCCAGGATCGCCGCTTCTATGACATTGACGCGCGGCGCGCCGCCGGTGTTTGTGCAGGAGTTATATGGCCTGTCGCCGCCGGAATCGCCGTCGGTCACGTGCCGCACGCGAACATAGTCATTGGCGATCAGACCGAGCACGGCGTTGGGCGCCGTGCTCGCCTTCACGACATCGTCGGTGATCACGATGTCGGCCTCGGCGGCGATCGTCAGCGGAACCGTGTAGGTGCCTTGAACCTCGACCGTCCCGCAGGCCGGCGGATTCCAGTAGTTCTGATTGATGTTGTATTGAATACAGCCGACGCCGCTCTTGACGTAGATGACGCCGTTTGCCGGCGGGCTCACATCGACCTGGGTGATCCCGTTGTTGGTGATGTCGAGCCTGCCGTTGGACTTCATCACGATTCGCGTCTTCCCGGTCTTGCTCATCCCGTCGGTCGCCTCGCCGTAGACCTGCAGTTCCTCGTTGGCCTCGGGCAACTCGAGTACGGCGGCGCCATCGATGTACGTGCCTTGGAAGTTCGGCGAGGTGGTCCCGCAACTTCCGGTTGCCGCTCCGCGGACCGGGCACTGCGTGGAGTCGGCCGAGATCTCGATCCGGTCGTTACCGCTGGGGGTCCCGAAGGTCGCGCCGTTTCGCGCGTAGATGCTGTCGTTGGTGTGGAAGGGGCCGTTGATCCTGTCGCTGGCGAGAAACACGAGCTCCACGCACTGGTCGGAACCCGTTGCGTTCGCCGGGCGTCCGTTCACGCCGCGATACCAGACGTTGCAGTTGACCGCCGCCCAGGCCGGATCGGGTTGTAACGGCGGGTCTTGACCCTCGATGTCGGTGAAATAGGCGAAGTCGAGAAACCCGCGGCGGCGGAAGTCGGCGACCACCGAGCGGCGCTTCCAGCGCAGCTCGCGCCACTGTTTGACGCTGGCGGCGTTACGGGCGACGAACACCGAGGGGTTGGCCGGGTCGGGGTTGATCGTCGCCGACGTCGGAACCGGTGGCCCGGCACGGCCGGTCACCCGGACGCGAAAGGTTCCGTTGGCCGGGTTGATCATCGTGATTGCCCGGTTCGCCTCATCCTTGCAAGTCGCGTATCCGGGATTCGGCAGCAGGTCGATCGTGTACTGGTAGGTCATAGCGCGATCGTCGACCGAGTCGAACGCCGGGGCCGGCAGCCAGGAGCGCAGTGGAGCGCCGCTGCCGGTGCCGACGTCGCGGTCATTGATACCGGCCAGCCGCGTCGTCGACGACTGCGGGTCCTGGTCGCAATATGACCAGTAGTTCGAGTTGGCGGCGAGCCGCTGAACGTAGTCGGCGAGACCGGTCTGCGCCGCCGTGTAGGCGCGCTTCTGCCAGCGGTCGGTCTGCTGAAGGCGGATATCGCTGCTGGCCGCCGTCCATGCACCAAGCGAGATCAAGCTTCCGACGAAGACCGCCGTGATCGCCGGAATCATCGCGAAGCCCCGCTGCGAGCGCAGCCGGGACGCGAGCCGGTCGATCCTTGTTGTCATTGACGCTTTCATCAGGTAGTTCCCTCCACCTTCGGGCTATTGACACCGGTCGACGACCGTGCGCAGGTAAATGTCGTTCTTGAAAACAGCCGTTCGTTTGTCCGACGCGGTCGCCGTCGAGCCCGAGTCGCGGGAGTCGTCCTTGAAACCCGCGCCGAGCACCTTGAAGCCGACCGTGACACGGGCGATCAACGGCAAATTGTCCGAAGAGACCGCGCCGATCGCCGCGCTCGGCGTGATCTGCGTGTCGTTGGCGTCGAAGTACCGGAAATACGCGACCGTCGGCCCGGTTGCCCCGACGGCGGCGGTCTCCGAGACCATGTTCGTGACGCCGTCGAGCACGAGGCGGCGTTGCGTCGGGTTGACGCTGTTGATCGTGGTCGCCGAGGCGAGCTGGGCGAGACTCGCCGCCGGCGCGATCGAGAAGTCGAAGGGCGCGGTCGTGTCGGCCGACGATCGGAAGCCTTCGACGATCGTCGCCTTGCGCGCCTCGCTACCGCCGGTGGCCCCCGGATTCACAGCGTAGAGATAGCGGAGTTGCGGCTGAAACGCCACCGCGCCGGATCCCGTGGTGCCCGCTCCGGTCGCGCCGAGATCGCCGAAGTACACCAGCTTGCCGTCGGCGGCGTGGACGATCGAGGCCACCGCGCCGGTCGGCGGCGTCGTCCCGTTGACCGAATACTCGCCCGGGAACATACAAGTCTGCGAACGCAGCTGCTGCTGGATCTGTTCCATGCCCGAGCGCCCGGTCGCCGCGGCGTTGACGCGATCGGAGACGCGCTGGGCCGAGTTGACGGCGATGATCATCATTGAGATCGCCGCGGTCACGACCACGCCGCCGATCAGCTCCGCGACCTGGAGTTCGATCAGGGAGAAGCCGTCTTGATCACGCAGCCGCCTTCGCATGACTACGCCGTCCAGAGCCCGGTGTCGCCGCAGAGCGCGGGGTTGTTGGTGCCCATGCCGCGTACGTCGAATGTCTGGGTGGTCGGGCCGGGCGAGACGTTGTCGACGCCCGTTCTCAGCATGTAACGCGTGTGGTTGGAGGTGGAGGTTCCCCACCCTCTCGCGTTGTTGCCCTTCTGGCGGACGCAGATGTCATAGCGGCCGACCGGAAGCGCGTAGCTGGAGTCGGGAAGAAACCCGCTGGCGCCCGGCACGCGTCCCGGGAGTTTGATCCAGGTGTTGTAAAGCGACAGGTACTGCGCGCACGCGGCCGTGGTCGCCCCACCGCCGACGCGGTTGGTCAAGCGAACCTGAACTTCGCCGGTGTTGGGAAGCGCGTCTGGACTGGTAATCTGGGCGCGAAGACTCGGGACGCGCAGCACCGGAGCCGGCGCGTACGCGCCGCCGGGCACCCAGGTTACGTTGGCACTCGAATCCGGGATCGTCACACGGCTGGCTGTACCGGGATCGTTGACGTCACACGGCCCGGCCCAAGTCGTGTAGCCGCCGGCATCGGGGAACATCCGGTTGGCGATCGCGCTGTCGCTGTGCGGCATCATCGTCACGCCGTCGGTGCCGGTCAACGTGAAGTCGGTTCCCGAAACGCGCGCGATCTGCGTCGAGGCGGCGACCCAGGGGCCGACGAGATCGCTGGTCGTGGCGTCGGTGGCGACGGCGGTATCGGGTCCGGCGGCGGCGAAGCGAGAGATGAAGGCCGGGACGACCGTGAGCGGCACCGCGATCTTCAGCGTACGCGTAATCGCGCCGCGTGACGGAACCCGCACCGGGACGGTGACCGGGTTGAACGTCATGTAGATATCACGCTTCGCGGTGGCTGGATTGGTACCGGTGTCGACGCGAATCTCGAAGTTGCCCGCCGGCAGCGCGGTCCACAACGCACAGCCGGTCGCCGATGTCGTCGCGTCGGTCGACGTGCTCGTCGAAAGGCGGTACAACGAGACGGTCAGACCGGGCAGCGCTACGCCGAGCTCGTTCTGGAGAAACAGCCTCAGCGTCGCGGTGTTGGTCTGCAGGTCGCCGCCCTCGGGGCTGTAATACGTGTCGATCACCGCTTCCTGCCCCGCGCGCATGCCCGGCCAGGTGACGGTCGCCTTGATGAACACGTACTTCGCGCCTTCGATGTCGACGGATCCCGATCCGCCGCAGGCGTCGATCTCGCCCCCGGCGATGTTGTCGACGTAGTACGCACGCGTCCAGATCGAGTATGGGATGTCGTCGAGCACGACCGTGCGACTCGGTGAGGCCGGCGGCGTGGCGGTGTTGTTCAGCGCGAGCAGGTCGGGTAGATTTTTGTCGCCGGTCTTGCGCAGACGGTCCAGCTCGTTCTGGGCGACGTCGTAGGCGGCGGTCTTGCGAACGTCGGTCGTCGCCGTCTTGACGCTCGAGTCGATCGCGATGAACGTGCCCATGAAAGCGAGTACGACGACGACCGACGCCCAGACGGCGTCCATCAGCGCCCAGCCCTCGTCGCCGCGCCCTGCGGCAAGGCGGTATCTGGCGAGAAATATCCTCATCCCGAGAGATATCGACCGCCGGGCAACCGGCCTTGACCACGATCACGCCCGCTCGATCATTCGTCCAGATATTCGGTCGCGGATTAAAGCCGGGCCCGTCGCGTCCCCGCCCGACCGGTCACGGCGGTCTTCATCCGCCGGCGAATGTGTCGAGATACCACTCAACGGCGTCTTCACCCCAGAATACGGCGAACACGCCGCCAACCGCCAAAAACGGGCCGAACGGCACCGCCGTTTTGCGGCCCTCGGCTATGCCCTTGCGCGCCATCACCACGACGCCGGAGAGCGATCCGAGCAAGAACGCGAACAGCAGCGCCGGCGCGACGGCGCGGCCGAGATACAAACCCATCACGCCGGCGAGCTTCACGTCGCCCATTCCCATCCCGCGCGGGTAGGCCAGCGCGATCAGAAACATGCCGGTGAAGGCGGCGGTCGATGAGACGCTCCACGCCAGCCACTGGTCGGGCCGCGCCCATGCCTGAGCGACCAATCCGGCCAGCAGCGAGACGAACAACAGTTTGTTCGGAATCACCCGCGTGTCGAGGTCGCTGTTTGCGACGACCAGCAGCGTCGTGGCCAGCAGCAGATCCGGCAGCAGTTCGGGTTCGAGCCCGTGGTAGGCGCCGAGCGCGGCCCAGAGCGCCGCCGTCAGTGCCTCGAAGACCGGATAACGCCAAGAGATCGACTCGCCGCAGTCACGGCACTTGCCGCGCAGGATCAAC
This sequence comes from Solirubrobacterales bacterium, assembly GCA_049276635.1. Lineage (GTDB taxonomy): Bacteria > Actinomycetota > Thermoleophilia > Solirubrobacterales > JACPNS01 > JACPNS01. The sequence goes on from JBASWU010000091.1 coordinate 7,912, forward strand.
CACGACGCGACGGGAACGTTGTCGCGCGCGCGAATCTCGGCGCCACAGCTCGGACAGTGCGAACGTTTTGGATCCCACGGACTCTGGCCGCGCGGCAGGCGGTAGGCGACGGCGTTGAGAAAACTGCCGAAGATCAGGCCGAAACCACCGAGGGCGACGGCGGTGATCAGTGATTCTTGAGCTGCTGTCATCGGCTGGCGCCTCGGTTCGGTGGCAGGGATCTACCTGCCGGTTGTTCGCCAAAAAAGAGGCGGACCCTTGCGGGCCCGCCTCGAAGTGCTGCTTTGTCACTCTGAGAGAGAGCCGGAGCTACCAGTTACCTGCCGCAAGACAGCCACCCTGGCCCGCGGGCGTGCAAACTCGGGTGATCGCGCCGGCCGCCGAACGGTTGATCGAGAAGGAGTGGGGGCCTCCACCGGTAGCGCTTGAGGCCGAAGACACGCAGTAGCCGCCGCCCGTACCCGGGTTGCCGCCTGCACACGGCGAAACGGTACCGGCCGTACCCGTAAGCACTGCAGTGGTACCACCACAAGCTCCGGTTACGATCTGGTTTTCGATCGCGGTCAGCGACGCCGCGATGGCGCCGTTGTAGGTGTTGTTGTCGACGAAGAAGGTCTCCATCGCGGTCTGCATCGTGCGGGCCATCGACTTCGCGCATGCGTCCTGGCCTTTTTCACGCTGGTTGAGGAACGACGGAATTGCGATCGCGGCAAGGATGCCGATGATCAGAATCACGACGAGAAGCTCGATCAGGGTGAAACCCTTATCGCTCTCGAGGCGGTTGCGTACTTTGGTGAACATGTTGGTTAATCCTCCTGGCGAGTGCCCCGGGGCGGCCCTTCGCCGCGAGGTCCGCGGCCGGTGCCTAAAAGGGCGTGCTGTCCTGTCGGATCGGTTATCGGACGCCGGCGCGTCAGGCTTGACCTAGGTGTTGGACCCGATGGACGAATGTTCGATTTTCGGCGTCTGGATGTCAAGGAATGCCGGCCTCCACACCGCCGCCAACAGCCGTCGGCGCGTCCGCCGAAAACGGCCCCGGATGCAAACACCGGCGGACATGATCGCCGTCTCAAATCGACGGCGGCCCGCCAAATCGCGTGTGCCCGCTACCGCGTGCGCGTTACCGCGTGCGCTACTGAATCTGGTCGTAGACCTTGAACATCGGCATGTACATCGCGATCACGATGAAGCCGACGATCCCGCCGACGACGACGATCATCACCGGCTCGAGAATCGACGTCAGGGCCTTGACGGCGGCGTCGACCTCGTCCTCGTAGAAATCCGCGACCTTGCTGAGCATCTGGTCCAGCGCGCCGGTCTCTTCGCCCGAGGAGATCATGTGGCCGACCATCGCCGGGAAGACCGGCGAGGCTTTCAGCGGCGCGGCGATCGTGCCGCCGGTTTCGACCGACGCGCTGACCTCGGCCATCGTACGGTGAACCTCGTTGTTGCCGGCCGTGCGGCCGGCGACCTCGATGCACTGGAGAATCGGCACACCGGCAGACGTCAGCGACGAGAACGAGCGCGCCCAGCGGGCGAGCGCGACCTTGTGGATGATGTCGCCGATCTTGAAGGGGATCCGCAGCAGGATCTTGTGCCACTGCGCCTTGCCCTTCTCGCTGGCGCGCCACTTGTTGAAGCAGATCCAGAAGACCGGCGGCCCGAAGATCAATATGTACCAGTACGACTTGATCGCGTTTGACATCGCGACGGTCAGCTTGGTGATCGGCGGCAGCTCGCCGCCGAGGTCGTCGAAGATCCCGGCGAAGACCGGCACGAGAAAGGTCAGCAGCGCGACCAGGACGACGATCGCGAAGCCGCCGATGAAGGCCGGGTACATCATCGCGCTCTTGACCTGGCGGCGCAGCGATTCGTCTTTCTCCAGCTGGGTCGCCACGCGGCGCAGCGTCTCTTCGAGGATTCCGCCGGCCTCTCCGGCGCGGACCATCGCCACGTAGAGCTCGCCGAAGGCCTTGGGGTGCTGGTCGAGCGCGTCGCCGAGCGAGGAGCCCGCTTCGATCGATTCGCGCACGTCGGCGACGATTTCCTTGAGTACGTCGTCGTCGGTCTGTTCTTCGAGGATGTAGAGCGCGCGCAGCAGCGACATGCCGGAGTCGATCATTGTCGAGAGCTGGCGCGTGAAAATCACCAGGTCCTTGGCGTCGACCTTCTTGAAACGCGCGAAGATGTCGCCAACGTCGGTGACCTTCTGCTCCTCGATGTCGAGGACGATCAGGCCCTTGCCGCGGAGGTGCTCGCTGACTCCGACCTTGTTCTCGGCCTCAATCTCGCCCTCGATCGACTGGCCGATGGTCGGGTCGATCGCTTTGTATGCGTATGCGCTCATCGCCGGCCGGCCCAGATTTCCTATACCGCCGCCATCGCGCCGTTGGGGTTGCCGGCCTCGCTGCCGATCAGGCGGCGCAGTTCACCGGGTGAGCTCGACCGAGTCTCGGCCAACGCGCGAGTCAGCACTGAGGCGCGAACCAACTCGGCCAGCGCGGCGTCCATCGTGATCATCCCGTGCGCTCCGCCGGTCTGTAGGACCGAGTAGATCTGGTGGGTCTTTCCCTCGCGGATCAGGTTGCGGATCGCCGGGGTCGGCAGCAGAACCTCGCAGGCGCAGACGCGCCCGGAATTGTCGGCGCGCGGCAACAGCTGCTGGGTGACGATCCCCTGCAACGCCATCGAGAGCTGAACACGGACCTGCTCCTGCTGGTCGCCCGGAAAGACGTCGATGATGCGGTCGACCGTCGACGAGGTGTCCTGGGTGTGCAACGTGCCGAACACGAGGTGGCCGGTCTCGGCCGCCGTCAGCGCGGTGCCGATCGTCTCGAGATCGCGCATTTCGCCGACGAGGATCACGTCGGGATCCTGGCGCAGCGCGGCCTTCAGGCCGAGCGCGAAGCTCTGGGCGTCGGTGCCGACCTCGCGCTGGTTGACGATGCAGTTCTTGTGGCGGTGCAAAAACTCGATCGGGTCCTCGATCGTCAGGATGTGGTCGTGACGCTGCTCGTTAATCTCGTTGACCACGGCCGCCAGCGACGTGGACTTGCCCGACCCGGTCGGGCCCGTTACAAGCACCAGGCCGCGCGGCTTGTTGACGAACTCGTGCAGAATGCTCGGCAGGCCGAGTTGCTCGATCGACTTGATCTCGCTCGGGATCAGGCGGAAGGCGGCCGACAGCGCGTTGCGCTGGAAGTAGCAGTTGATGCGAAATCGGGCCATGCCCGGCACCGAGTAGGCGAAGTCGAGCTGAAGGTTCTCCTCGAGCCGCTGGCGCTGGTCGTTGGAGAGAATCCCGTAGATGATTGCGCGTGTCTGGTTGGGCGACAGCGGCGGATAGCCCGGCAGCGGGCGAAGTGTTCCCTTTTCACGGACCGTCGGCGCGGCACCGGCCGTCAAGTGAAGGTCGGACGCGCCACGCTGGATCATCTGGGTGATGATGTCTGCGAAATCGATCGCCTTTTCTGTGTTCATTTGCTCGACGGCATCCCTTCTTAGGTGACTCCGGTTACTCGGGAGATTTCCTCGACCGTCGTCTGCCCTTCGATGATCTTGTTAAGACCGTCTTGGCGGAGTGTGTCCATGCCTTCTTCGATCGCCAGCTCCTCGATGTCGTCGGAGTTGGCTCGGTCGAGAATCAAGGATCGGATCGTGTCTGAAATCGCAAGTACCTCGTAAAGCCCGACGCGCCCCTTGTAACCGTTACTGCATCGCGAACAGCCGACGGCTTGGACCGCGTCAATGTCCTTGTCGGCAACAAACCCGCTCGCCCTTAGCTGGTCGGCCGTGATCCTCACCTGTTGAGCGCACTGCGTGCAGACGCGCCGGGCGAGTCGCTGGCTGACGACGACCTCGAGCGCCGTCGCCGTCAGGAACGGCTCGACCCCCATCTCGGTCAGTCGCGTGACCGTCGTCGAGGCGTCGTTGGTGTGCAGAGTCGAAAGCACGAGGTGACCGGTCAGCGCCGACTCGATCGCGATCTTCGCGGTCTCGGCGTCGCGAATTTCACCGACCATGATCACGTCCGGGTCGGCGCGCAGCGCGGCGCGCAGACCACCGGCGAACGACAGGCCGGCCTTGTTGTTGACCTGCACCTGCGAGATCCCCTGCAGCTGGTATTCGACTGGATCCTCGATCGTCAGGATCGAGCGCTCGATCGTGTTGAGCTGGTTGACCGCGGCGTAGAGCGAGGTCGTCTTTCCCGAGCCGGTCGGCCCGGTCACGAGCACGGCGCCGTATGGGCTCGTGAACCCGGTGCGGAACCGGTCGCCGGCGAGAACGGACATGCCGAGATCGTCGAAGGTCATCTGCGTCGAGCTCTTGTCGAGCACGCGGATGACGATTTTCTCGCCGTGGACGCTCGGCAGCGAAACGACACGCAGATCGACGGCGACGGCGCCAACGCGCAGCGCGACGCGGCCGTCCTGGGGTACGCGTTTCTCGGCGATGTTCATGTCGGCCATGATCTTCAGCCGCGAGATCATCCCGCTGACCATCTTGCGCGGAACCGTCGTCGCACGCTGGAGCACCCCGTCGACGCGAAAGCGCACGCGCATCTCCTTGCCCTCGGGCTCGAAGTGAAGGTCCGACGCGCCGACGGTGACCGCCTGCACGAGAATCGAGTTGATCAGCTTGACGACCGGCGCGTCGTTGGCCGACTCGCGGACGTCGAGCTGTACGGCCGCGGCGTCGTCGTCGTCATCGTCGAATGCCTCGGTGACCGCCTCATCGAGGTTGGTCAGGCGAGTGAACGCCCCGGCGAGGTCGTCGGGGGCGGCCACGGCCGGCCGCAGCTCCTTCTTGAGCATCAGCTTGAGGTCGTCGAGCGCGAGCACGTTGGCCGGATTGGCGACCGCGACGAGAATCGAGCCGTCCTCGTACTGGCGCACCGGCAGCACCTCGTACGACCGCGCCTTGTCGGGCGAGATCAGGCCGGCGACGCCGAAGTCGATCTCAAACGAAGTCAGGTCGATGTAGTTGAGCCCGAACTTCTCGGCCGTCGCCCGGGCGAGCTGATCGGTGCTGACCGTCTGGTTGGCCATCAGCACCTGTTCGGGTGTGATGCCGTTGGCCTGCGCCTGCGCCACGGCCGCCTCTAGCGCGAGCGCCCCCACGTAGCCCAGGCGCACGAGCGCGTCGAGGACGGTCGGCGGCGTACGGCCGGCCTGCTTGAGCGTCGGCGCGAAGAGTCCCGGAACTCCGGTGTTGGTCGCGCCGGCGCCCTGCGGCGCCGCGGGCGCGCGAGCCTGGCCCATGTTGTGCACTGAGCCGGCCTGTTGCTGGGACATCTGGCGCGCACCAGGCGCCTGCTGCTGAGCTTGCGCTGGTTTCTGCTGCGCGGCCTGCCCAATCCGTGGGATGTTTGGGTCGTCAGCCATGACGCTTCTATCGTGGTTCGCGAACTACGGAGGCTCTGGACTCGGCCAGTCGATCAGGCGGCCAGAACTACGAGGTCTATCGGCGCCAAAGCCCGCCGCCTTGATGGAGTCGCGGCCCCACGGTCGCTTGCGCGGAGCTAGCTGATGATGCTGCAGATCTCGTTTTCGCTCAATGGCGAGGCAGCGCGGTTGCAGTAGTCGAACAAGTTGTTGCCGGTGAAAGTGAGTTCGTTGCTGCGCTGGACCGAGTCGTCTGGCGTGCCGGGCACGCCGCTGCTGTAGCCGTCGACGGCTTTGAACTCATTGCCGAGCTTGTACGGGCCGCAGGCATCTGAACCGGCGGTCAGCGTTCCGGAGCTCGTCGGCACGAAGCCGAGCACGTCGATCGCCGGCGCGGTGCAGGTATACGGATCGCCACCGGTGGGCGCCAGCAGTTGCACGGTGACCGGAAGATCGGCGCGGAGGTACTGTTCGAGATCGCGGCTGAAGGTGCTCGAGCTGGAGCTCACGGCCGAGCTCTGCACCGAGTACAGCGGCACCTGTGTGTCGCCCGTCGCCGGACTGTCGGCGAGCACGAACAGTCCCTGCGAGCTGGGGTTGGCCGTCGCGGGCAACTGCATGATGATCTCCCCCGGCCCGCCCTGCGGGCGAACGCGGATGCGCCAGCCTGCCAACAGCGTCGATGTCGGCGTCACCGACCCGCTGCCCTTCAGTTCAACGAAGACCTTGCCGTCGCGCGTCGCGCTGTTGGCCGGCAGGAACCCGACCTCGTTGATGCGGAACTGGTCGCAGTTGTTGTTGGCGGTGCCCCACGTGCCGTACACCGCCGTCGAGAGGCACCAGGCCCGAGCGATATCGTCATTGGCCGAGGAGTTCTGCCACTGCGGCTGGGACCTCAGCTGCACGGTCGTGGCGGGCGGCACGCTGATCGAGCCAAACTCGACGCTGTCGATCACGCCGCCGTCGTTCTCGACACTGATCGGGGACGCGTAGTCGATCGAGGCCATCCCCTCCAGGCAGTAGAAGTCGTTGGTCTCGGTGTTGTCAGCGGTCTGCGAGACATAGAAATATCCACCATCGGGAATGGTCGCGTTCGTGCCGTTTTGTGGCGTGATCGTGCAGATTTGATTTTGAATCCTCAGCGTGAGATCGCCGGCGATCGTCACCGGGATTCCCGAGACGTTGCGAAGCTCGACGTAGGGTCCGACCGTCGGCGGGTTCGGCTGTATGTCGCGCAGGACCTCGGTGATCACCAGGTCGCCCTGACTGACCGCGCAGCTCGGCGTGCTGCCGTCGTCGGTGCGTGAGATGCAGTAGCCGTAATCCAACAGCGGAGAGACGTTGTCGCGAACGCCGATCTTGTATGACCCGGCCAGTGCCGCCACGAACTCCCCGGTCCAGCCGACGTCCGGGTCGAACGCCGAGGTCACGCTGATCGCGCCGCTCGGCCCTTCCGCGGTGAAGGGGTTGTAGGCGCCCGCCGGCGCGCGAATGGCCAGTGCCCCGCTTGAGGGCGCCAGCACGACCTTGACGGTCTGCGGTGCGACGACGCTGAAGCTGTAGAAGTCGGAATCCGATCCGCAGAGCGTGCCTAGGTACTCCGTCCCGGCGGCGGCGAGCCCGGTGGCATTGGCGAAGCCGGCGACGTCGTCTTGACCGGAGCCCAGACGCTCGGATGAGTCGCTGCAGAGAGCGCTCGACTCGACCGGGCTTGTGGGCGATGTGGCGGCGTTGTTGGGCGGAACGGCTACGTCGCGGACGCCCCCGTCCGACGGGCCGCCAGATACGTACTGCGACGAAAAACGCATGTCGCGATCTGGACTCGCGGACTCAACCAGCGGAACATCGACGGCAAAGCCCGAGGCCGTCGCGCCGGCCTGGACGACGGGCGCCGCGTAGCCGCTCGGTGGCGCGTTCTGCGCGACGAGGCCTGCAAAATCCGGTGTGCCGTCGGTCGCGACCGGCTCGGACCAGACAGAGCGCAGCCGGTCGACAAAGCCATCGACGTCCGCGTCTTGCGCCTCAAGCGACAGCAGAATCGGCCTGATCTTGTCGAGCGCCGCGGTGAAGGCCTGTGATCCGGTCGCGATGACCTCGTTGTTGGCGGCGTCCTCGGCGAACTTGGCCCGGGTCCCGCCGCCGGTGTGGGGGACGTAGTCGACGGTCGGCCGGTCGGCTCCGTCGGGGTCGGCGAGCGGCCCGTTTGTCGTGCCGTCGGTCGTCAGTGCGTAGAGGGGAACGTAGACCCCGCGATAAAGCGGGTCCCCCGGACTCCCGGAGGTGATCAGCGCCGAGCCGTCGCTGGAGACACCGGCGACGTCGACAACCGTACGGACACCATCGGCGATCTCGAACGGGTTGCCCAGCAGCTCGTCGATCGGTTCGGAAAATCCGATGCGCATCCCGTCGATCCGCCCATCCCCGTTGTCGTCGGCCGTCTCGGCGTAAGTGATCGCCGGCCCGGCGCCATCGGCGGCGCTGACGACCTTGTCGGCGGTGCGGTTGCCGGCCGCGTCGGCGACTCCGCCGCTGACCGGCTGTGTGTAGGCGATCGGCAGCGGCAGCGACGGCGAAGTGCGCGGGAGGTCGGAGTTGGTGGCCGGCGCGGCGACCTCGTTGACCGCCGCGGTTACGACCGCCCCGTTAACGGTCGCCGTCGCGGCGAAGGCGCCGAGTTCGACGGTCGTGCTTGAAAAGAACGGGAACACGCCGGCCGTGAAAATCACCGGCTCTGAAAATGTCGCGAGGATCGCGTCGATCCGCCCGTCCCCGTCGGCATCGCGGGTGCGGGCCGCCGTGAGCGCCGGCGGGGCGCCGTCGCGAGTGGCGGTGAAGCTTGAACCGGCGAGCACGTTCCCGGCGAGGTCGGCGACCGGGCTAGCCGTCGCCGAGGCGACGATCGCCGGTTTGACACCGGTGTTCGACCCGCCACCGAGATCGCTGATTTCGAGTACAAGCTCGTCGAACAGCGCCTCGCTGACGCGTGCGGTTTGGAAGCCCGGCGACCCGATCGCCCCGGCACCGCTCTCGGCGCTATGGGTGATCCGCTCGGAAAACTTCACCACGATCTGATCGATCCGGCCGTTGGCGTTGGTGTCGGCCGTAACGGCGTCGACGACCGCCGGCGGCGCACCGTCGGCGGCGACCACCGACTGGTCGCCCTGCTGGGCGTTTCCGGCTCCGTCATCAACGGCGCCGCCGATCGCGGCCACCGGCAAAACGGCGTCGGTCTCGACGCCGGTCTCGGCCAGCGTGAGTGTGACCGTCTCGCCGTCGGCGCTCGCGCCGGTCACGGAATAGCCCGAGACGACGTACTGCCCGGCTCGCGGATCGGCGACGGGTTCGCCGTAGGTGAGAATCACCGCGTCGATCCTGCCGTCGGTGTCGGTATCGGCCGTACGCGCCGCGCTGAGGCGCGGCGCGACCGCGTCCTTGGTCTTGACCGTCGCCGTCAGCGCCTGATTTCCGGCGCGATCGACCACGCCCTTGGCGCCCTTGGGAACGCGCCGATAGACGATCGTCGGCTTCTCCGCCGTATCGACGGCGGATCCCGGCGAGAAGCGAACGAGAACCTGCCGCCGGCGGCTGCCGGGCTTGATCGCGATACGCCCGAGCGCGCGGTTCATGACGCGCCACGGCTTTTTCTTCCTGTTCTTTTTCTTCGGCTTGCCGTTGCCTTTCCTGACCTTGGCGATCTTGACCGGTTCTGAGTAGGTCAGCAGCGCCGCATCGACTCGGCCGTCGCCATCGCTGTCGAGTGTCGTGGCGGCGGTGACGTAGGGCGATCGCTTATCTCTGCGCTTCTTTTTCTTCGCCTCTGCCGAATCGGCGCCGACTACGAGGACGAGTGTCAAGATCAGCCCGCAGACGATGGCAAGCAAGCGGATCGAGGGCGCGTGGCTACGCGCGCATATCGTCGGAGGCAACGCGAACATCTACGGCTGCATCGTCCGGCTGCGTCTAGGGCTTTAATACAAGCGTCCAGTGGCCGTTACGAGCCCGGCGTTTCGGGGGACCCGCTAACCGAGTGATTTGGCCAGCGCGTCGCGCATCGCGGCGAGCGGCGCCGGACGGCCGAACCAAAGCTCGAAGCTAAGGCCGGCCTGGCGCACCAGCAGTTCGCCGCCGTCGACAACCGCGCCACCCCGCGCACGGGCGATCTCGGCCAGCGGGCTCCCCCCCTGGCGGTAGACGAAATCGACCAGCAGCGAATCCGCCAGCGCCGCCGGGCCGATCGGCAGGTCTTCGAGCACCGACTCGACGGTCTCGCCGGCGCGCATTCCGACGGCGGTGGCGTTGACGACGATCTGAGCGCGCTCGGCGACGACGAGATCGCGTACGAGCTCGACGGAAAACGCCTCGGCGATTTCAGCGGCCCGCGCGGCGGTGCGGTTCCAGATCGAAACGCGGGCGCCGGCCCGGCTCAGCGCGTAAACCGCGGCGCGAGCCGTGCCGCCGGCGCCGATCACCAGCGCCTCGCAACCGGCCGGGTCCGACGGCAACGCCGCGAGCATCCCGGGCGCGTCGGTGTTGTCGGCGCGAATCCGGCCATCGTCGGTGAACGTGAGCGTGTTGGCGGCGCCGATCATGTTCGCCGCGTGAGACCGCTCGTCGGCGACCTCGAGAGCGGCGAGCTTGTGCGGGATCGTCACGTTGATCCCCTTGAAACCCGAGCCCGGCAGCGCTCGCACGGTCGGCGCGAAAAGCTCCGGCGGAATCGGCAGGCGCTGGTAGTCGGCGTCGATTCCGAGCTCGGCGTAAGCAGCGGCGTGAATTCCCGGCGACCGGCTGTGCCCGACCGGGTAGCCGGCGACGCCAAAACGGCCGGCGCGCGGGTGCGGGGGCTCAGCAGCCACTGGGCTGTTTTCCGTCGGCGCGCTCACGCGCCTGGCTGTAGCGCTGCACGTCGGCCTGGAATTCGGCGTCGGTCGACGAGAACGCGTGAGTCCCCGGCCGGCACGGATCGACGACGTAATAGAGGTAGCCGACATTGGCCGGCCGCGCGGCGGCCTTGATCGAGGCGAGGCCGGGGCTACCGATCGGACCGGGGGGAAGACCCTTGTTGGTGCGGGTGTTGAAGGGCGTGTCGTCGCGCAGCACGGCACCGGTCAGCGGCTTGGTCCAGTTACGCGTCTCGAACCGGGTCGTCGCGTCGATGCCAAGTGGGATCCCTGCTCGCAGACGGTTGTAGATCACGGCGGCGGCGAGCCGGCGTTCGCGCGGGACCTGAACCTCGCGTTCAATCAACGACGCGATCGTCACAACGTCGTAGACGGTGAGATTCTTCTTGCGCGCGTAGCGCAGATCAACCGCGGCGAGATTGCGCATGAATGCCCGCAGCTGCTGGGACACGAGGTCGCCGGCGTCGCCTTCGGCGGGCAGATCGTAAGTCGCCGGAAACAAAAAGCCCTCGAGATTGCCGACAGACTTCGGAGCGCCGAAACGAGCCGGGTCCAGTAGCCGGCTTGATGTGGTCGCCGACATGTAGTCGCCGTCGACGCCGAGCCTGCGCAGCTGGTCGGCGACCTCAAAACGTGAACGTCCCTCGATCACGGTGACGGTGGTCGCTTCGCTGGCCGGACCGGCCGCCAGAGCGTCGATCGCCGCCGCGTAACCCATCTTTCTGGCCAGCCTGTAGCGGCCGGCTTGAAACCCGTCCGACTTCCCCGACCAGCTTGCCCTCCAGCCGAAAAATCGCGCGTTACCGACGACGCCGGCGGTCGAAAGCCGTTCTCCGATCTCGCCGACTGTCGCGCCCCGTGGAATCGTCACGACCACCGCGCCCTCACCCCGGCCGTCGCCGGCAAAAGGCTCAAACAACGTGTTCGCCGGCCACGCCGCGACGATGACGATTGCAAGCGCGACAAGCGCCTTCGCGCGCGCAGACCGCGGCCGGGGTCGCCGACCCGCGCGCCGTCGAGGCGGCTGGCCGGCATCCGGT
>JBASWU010000092.1:0-3238 GCA_049276635.1 Solirubrobacterales bacterium
GCACTGTGGCTGCTTGGCGCGGCGCCGGCCGGTGAGCCGGTCGGGGCGGGTCGCCGCAAGGGCGCTCGCGCACGCCGCGGCAAGCAAAACACGACCGGCGAGAGCTACTCCGGCGCTCAGCTGGCGCTGCCGATCCAGCCACAACCGGCGCCGGTCCTGAGGCGGCTGAGCGACTGGGAGGCGATGATCGCCGACTACGGCGCGACCGGTCTGACCACCGGCGTTCACCCGCTTGCGCTCCTGCGCCCGCGGCTGCGCGGGCGCGGCGTACTGTCCAGCGCCGAACTCGATCACCTGCCGGAGAACACGACCGTCAGGGTCGGCGGTCTGGTCGTGGCACGACAGCGGCCGGGCACCGCCAAGGGCGTGGTGTTCGTGCTGCTCGAAGACGAGACCGGCGTGGTCAACATCGTTTTGCCGCCGAAGGTCTACGAGCGTTTCAGGGTGACCGTGCGCAGCGAGCCGTTGCTGACGATCGCCGGCAAGGTCGAGCGCAGGACCGGCGCGCTCAATGTGATCGGCACGAGCGCCGAGCCGCTGATCGGCCCCGGCGCCGAGGCGGCGGCGATCTCCGCGATCAACGGAGAACTCGCGGCGACGACCGCCGGCGTGGCGCCGCCGGCGGCCGGATCGAACTCAGCGCACAAGGTCGAGGCCGATGCTGCCGATCTAAGAGCAGTCGCTCCGGTCGGAATCAATTTCGGCCGACGCGGCCGGTAGACAACACTTATATGCGCGGTGGCTCCGATGCATCGGGGGCCGACTCGCGACCAGGTTTGAACATCCACCACAAATGAGCGCCCCTCGCGTAGTTATCGCCGACGACTCGGCCTTTATGCGCCGACTGATATCGGACGCGCTGACACGGGACGGGATGGAGGTCGTGGCGACCGCCGCCAACGGCCGTGACGCGATTGAGGCCTGTCGCCAACACTCGCCCGACGTGCTCTCGCTTGATCTGGCGATGCCCGAGGTCGACGGCATCGGGGTTTTGCGCGCGCTGCGTGACATCGAGTCGTTGCGAATCGTCGTCGTGTCCTCGTTCAGCGAAAGCGAAGGCATCCGCGCCGTCGACGCTCTGGCCGAGGGCGCCTTCGAACTCGTTCCCAAGCAGTCATCCAGCGGCAAGCTCCAGGACTTTCTCGACGACCTGCTGGCGAAGATCCAGGCCGCGAGCTTCGAACACGACCGTTCATCGCGCGAGCGGCCGAAAGCGCCGCATCGGCCGGAACGCTCGACCCGCGCGGCCGAAACCGGTGCACGTGGCCCCGCCGACGGCGGCGGCGCAAAGCGAAAGCTTGCCCGCGCCGCCACCACCAACGGCCGACGACTGGTAGTGATCGCCGCGTCGACCGGCGGACCGCGCGCGCTTACGACGTTGATGACCGACCTGCCGGCCGGCCTCGGCCAGGGCGGCCTGATCATTCAGCACATGCCGACGGGCTTTACCAAGTCGCTGGCGGCGCGGCTCGACACCTACTCGGGAATGACCGTCAGCGAGGCGTCCGCCGGCGACAAGATCGTTCGCGGTCACGCGTTCGTCGCCCCCGGCGGCAGGCACATGCGCGTACGCGGTCACAAGATTCGCCTCAGCGACGATCCCGCGGTCACCGGCCTGCGGCCCTGCGCCGACATCACGATCGCCGACGCGGTCGGCGAATACGGAGAGAACATCGTGCTTGCGGTGTTGACCGGGATGGGTCGCGACGCCTGCGCGGGCGCCCGCCAGGTGCGCGAGGCCGGCGGTATCGTGATCGTCGAGCACGGCGCGACCACGACCGTAAACGGAATGCCCAAGGCCGTCAGCGACGCCGGTCTGGCCGACGCGATCCTGCCGATCTACGAGATCGGCGCCGCCGTGCGCGAGGCAGCCGGTGGCTGATGCGCCGAGAACGCCCCGTGCCGCGACCGAACCCGCGACGCCCGGCCAGGCTCCACCAACCGGCCGCGACGCCGTGCAGGTGGGCCCCGGCGACTTCGAGGCCTTTCTCGACGGCATCAAAGGTCTGCTCGGCGTAGACCTATCGCTCTACAAGCGCAACCAAATGGAGCGCCGCGCGCGCGGTCTCGCCACGCGACAAAACTGCGCGACGCTCGCCGGCTACCTAGACCTGCTGCGGACCGACGCGGTCCAGCTCGACCGTTTCATGGAACGGATGACGATCACGGTCAGCCAGCTGTGGCGCAACACCGACATCTTCGACGCGGTCGAAAACGAGATTCTGCCCGACCTCGACCGGCGCGCCGGCGAGCGCAAACTGCAGATCTGGTCGGCCGGGTGCAGCTACGGCGCCGAGCCCTACACGCTCGGGGTGCTTTGTCTGGAGAACAAGCACAAGCTCAATCGCCTGCCATCGATCACCGGCACCGACATCAATCCACGGATGATCGAACGCGCCAAACGCGGCTATTACACCGACGAGGACGCGCGCGACGCGCCGGCGGTGCTGCTGAACAAGTATTTCGAGCGCGAGCCGGACGGATGGACCGCCGGCCCAGACGTCAAAAAGCTGATCAGATTCAAGGTCGAAGACCTATTCGCGGCGAAGACCGATGGAATGGATCTGATCCTGTTCAGAAACGTCGCGATTCACTTCGAACACCCAAAGCGCGACGAGGTGCATCGCATTCTCGCCAACGCGCTGGTGCCCGGTGGAATACTCGTGCTCGGATCGACCGAGATGATCATCCATCCGGCCAAACTCGGGCTTGAGCGCGTGCGACCGTTCATGTTCCGCAAGACGGGCAAGGCGGCGGTCTGATGTCCGGCGCGATCAACGACCCTGAGTACGTCGCGCTGTTTCTGGCCGAAGCGCGCGAGAACCTCGAAACGCTCAACACCGCCGTCGTCGGAATCGAGGCCAACCCGGCCGATCGCGACACCCTCGACGCGATCTTCCGCGTCGCCCACTCGGTCAAGGGAATGGCGGCGACGATGGGCTACGACGAGGTCGCCGCGCTGACTCACGCGATGGAAGACGTCTTCGCGCTTCTGCGCGAGCGCACCACCGGATTGCACAAGGACGCGATCGACGTGCTCTTCGACTGTCTGGACATGCTCTCGGCGATGGTCGAGGAAATCGCCGCCGACGGCAGCTCGAAGACCGATCCCGAACCGATCATCTTCGCGCTGAAAGGCCTGATTCGCGCGCCCGACCGCGCCGAGGAACACGAGGGGGCCGACGAAGGCCGGGAGCCGGCCGCGCCGGAGCCGACCACGCCACCCGCGCCCGAACCG
>JBASWU010000093.1:0-4159 GCA_049276635.1 Solirubrobacterales bacterium
GCCGAGCCGTCGTCCGAGCAGTTGTCGAGCACCAGAATCTCATAGCGGAGGTCCGGCGGCGTCGTCCGTTCGATCGCGTCGAGACAGCGCGCGAGCAGCTCCCCGCCGTTGGTGTTGACGATGCAGAACGAGACGTCCACGCGCGCGAGCGTATCCCGCCGATCGCCCCCGAGCGCCGGCCGCCACGCAGCGCGGACGATCCGAGCCCGCCCCAGACCGTTTTCGTGAACTAGCCGACACCCAACGGCGGCCGACCGTCGTCGCCGCCCGCCCAGCCGCGATACTCACGCCCATGCGCATCCGCATGATCGATCCGGCGGCGTATACGCCGCCATATGACCACGCGCTCTGCGCCGCGCTCGCCGCGGCCGGCGAGCAGGTCGAACTGCTGACGTCGCGCTTTCGCCACGGCGAACGGCCGGCGCCCGAAGGCTACGAGTTGCGCGAGCACTTCCACCGGCTCGGCGGCCCGCTGGCGTCGCGCGCCGCGCAGCATCCGTATGACATGCTGCGCCTGCGCCGCCTTCCGCGCTCCGATGTCACGCACTTTCAGTGGCTGCCGATGCCGAACGTCGATCGCCGCCTGCTTCCGCACGGCCCGGTGGTTCTGACCGCCCACGACGTGATTCCGCGTGAGCCGCGGCCGGGCCAGCTCGGCGCGCTTAAAGCGACTTACAACGCGGTCGACGCCGTGATCGTCCACAGCGAACACGGGCGCGGCCTGCTGACCGGTCGCCTCGGCGTCGCGTCCGAGCGAGTCCACGTGATCGGGCATGGCGTCTTTGACTACCTCACCCGTGTCCCGGACGCCAAGCCGTTGCCGGCCGAGCTTGCCGCCGCCGACAGGCCGGTCGTACTCTGCTTCGGGCTCTGGCGGCCGTACAAGGGGTTCGACCTGATGATCGACGCCTTCGCCGAGTCCGACGCCGACGCCGAGCTCTGGATCGTGGGAATGCCGCGGATGCCCGAGCGGACGCTGCGCGAGCGAGCGGACGCGGCCGGCATTTCCGAGCGCGTGCGCTTCGTCCCGCGGTTCGTCGGCGACAGCGAGCTGGGCGCCTACTTCAAACGCGCCGACGTCGTCGCCCTGCCGTACCGAGAGATCGATCAATCGGGAGTCCTGTTCACGGCGCTGGCCTTCGAGAAGCCGCTGCTGGTGACTCGCGTCGGCGGCTTCGGCGAGATCGCCGACGTCCACGGCGCGGCCGAGATCGTCCCGCCGAACGACTCGTCGGCGCTGGCCGCCGCGCTGACACGACTGCTCGCCGATCAAGCTCGCCGCCGTGAGCTGTCGGCCGCCGCGCGTGTCCTGGCGACCGGCGAACTTGCCTGGCCGGCGATCGCGCGGCGAACCGCCGCGCTCTATCGCGAGTTGGCCCAACGGCGCGAAGCCGCCCGTCCGCGATAATCCCGGCCGCATGCAATCGTCTCTCGCGATCATCTTCTGGACCTCCGCCGCCGCGCTGGTCTACAGCCAGTTCGTCTACCCGCTGGTCGTCGCCGCGCTCGCTCGCTCGAAACCGGCGCCGGGCGGCCGGGAGCCGCTGCCGGACTCCGAGCTCCCGAGCGTCACGTTGATTGTCGCCGCCTACGCCGAGGCCGCCGTGATTTCCGCCAAGGTCGCTAACGCCTTGGCGCTCGATTACCCGCGCGAGCGGCTTCAGCTGATCGTCGCCTGCGACGGCTCGCCCGACGACACCGCCGCGCTCGCCCGCGCGGCCGGCGCCGACCTCGTGCTCGAACTGCCGCGCGGAGGCAAGATGCGCGCCCAGAACGAGGCCGTGGCCGAGGCCAAGGGCGAGCTGCTCGCCTTCTCCGACGCGAACACGTTCTGGGAGCCGGGTGCTCTCAAGGCCTTGGTCGAGGCGGCGCGAGACGACGATGTCGGCTACGTCTGCGGAAAAGTCAGCTTCGTTAACGAGGGTGGCACCAACCAGGAAGGCCTCTACTGGCGCTATGAGATGTGGCTGCGCGAACGCGAGTCGCGCCTGCGCTCGGTGACCGCCGGTAACGGAGCGATCTACGCCGTCAAACTCGCGCACTACAACGCGATCGCGCCGAGCACCGGGCACGATCTGACGCTGCCGTTTCGCGTCGTCAAGCAGGGCGCGCGCGCGATCTATGCGCCCGCCGCGCGCGCGAGTGAACAGATGGTTCCGAGCATCGACGGCGAGTTCCGCCGCAAGCGCCGGATGATGACCTTCGCCTGGCCGATCGTGCTGCACGGCGGCATGCTCTCGCCGCGCCGCTACGGCGCGATCTACGGCTGGATGATCTTCTCGCATCGCGTGCTGCGCTACGCGGCGCCGTTGCTGCACGGCCTCGCGGTGGTCAGCTGCGCGATCCTCGCGCTTGAATCGACGCTTTACCTGGCGCTGCTGATCGCCCAACTGGCGCTCGTCGCCGTGGCGCTCGCGGCTCCGGCGATTCCGGTCCGCTCGTTTCTGATCGCGCGCTACTACCTGCTGACCAACGCCGCGATTGGCCTTGGCCTGTGGGACTACCTGCGTCGCGGTGCGCCGGCCGGCTGGACGCCGCCCGAGGGCACCCGGTGAGACGCCTGTTCGATGTCGTGGTCGCGGCCGGCCTGCTGCTGGTCACCGCTCCGCTCCAGCTCTTCGCGGCGTTGCTGATCGTGATCGAGTCCCCCGGCTCACCGTTTTACCGTCAGCGCCGCGTCGGTCGCGACGGCGAGCCGTTCGACCTGTTCAAGCTGCGCACGATGGTCAAGGACGCCGAGCGCCTCGGCGCCGGACTCGCGGTCGACCGGGATGATCCGCGGATTCTGCGCACCGGCAGGATCCTGCGCCGCTTCTCACTCGACGAATTGCCCAATCTCTTCAACGTGCTGCGCGGTGAGATGAGCATCGTCGGTCCGCGCCCGACGGTCGTCGCTCAGGTCGATAAATACGACGAGCGCCAGCGCGGACGGCTGGCGGTCAAGCCGGGGATCACCGGCTGGGCGCAGGTCAACGGCCGCGCGTCGCTGCCGTGGAGCGAGCGGATCGAACTCGACCTCTGGTATGTGGATCACCGCAGCGCAAGCCTCGACGCGAAGATCATCTGGCGGACGCTTCGTCTGCTGTGTTCCGGCGAGGGCCTCTACCGCGGCGAGACCGGCGGTTGGCGCTAGGTGAGACCGGCGCCGGCGCTGCGCGAGACCGGCCGGCCGGCCGCTAACGCCGGCGGTTGGTCGCGCCGGTTGCGCTGCTCGGTCCGGATGGTCCGGTTGGGTGCGTCGGACCCGGCGCCGGGATCTTCGGCGTGAAAGCGTAAGTTGACCGCACCGCGCGACGGCTCTCGTCACCGACGAACACGCCACGGACGTAAACGCGCGAACGCGGTCGTAGCTGAGCCCGCCACACGCCGTTGGCGTCGGTACGCGCCTCGGCGATCTTCACCCAGCCGGCGTCCGTGTAGTTCTGGACCTCAACCGGGCGGTCGGGCAACGGCCTGCCGCCAAATCGCAATCGGCCCGAGACCGCGACCGCCCGCCCGCCGCCGGGCAGGCCGGTGCGCTTGACGCGAAGCGACATCCGCGTCGCCGCGCGCACGCCCGGATCGAGAAAGGCCTGCAGACCGGGAAGCTGCGGATAGGCGCCATTGCCGGGACAGGTCGTCGATCCGAGATCCCTGTGCCCGGACACCGGCAGCGCGAACACGAGCCGGCCGTTCTTGAAGCGATTTTGCGCACCTCCGGCCGAGTTCAGCGCGACCCGCTCACGGCGGGTCACCCCGGCCAACGCGAGCTTCCACCGCACCACGGCCTGCAGGGCGGTCATCGAGGCGGTCGCCGGTGTCGCCGAGGTGAACGTACCCAGCAGCGCGATCCCGGCGGTCTGGCCGTTATAACCCTGGGCGTGGGCGCCGACGACCGCACGGTCGACCCCGCCGGAGCGTCCTTCGTAAATCGTGCCGAAGCGATCGACCAGCAGGTTGTAACCGATGTCGTTCCACTTGTTGGAATTACGGTGATAGCGGCAGATCCCGAGCACGACGCTCGCCGCCTCCGCCCGCGAGTAGGCGTTGGTGCTGACCGTGTGATGCACGACCGTTCCGAGCACTTCGCCGTAAACGGAGGTCGCGCGCGGCTTGCAGTTCTTGGTGGCGCCCCACTGCGCGCGCGTGACGATCGCCGGCGGAGGCGGCACTTCCGCGC
>JBASWU010000094.1:0-7450 GCA_049276635.1 Solirubrobacterales bacterium
AGTTGAAGGTGCCGCTCGATCGCCTCGCCGGACTTCCGGCCGCGAGTCGCCAGGCGGTCGGCGACCGACAGCACACCGACCTCGACTTCGACGGGCTCACAGCCGCGAAGGTACCGGTAGACCCGGCGCGGCGGCAACGGGCGTTCGCGAACGAGAAATCCGAGATCGAGATGGTGAGCGGTGATCGTCGTTACGAACCGCGTGAAGCGGTCGCTGACGTTGAATCGCCGGCAGATCTCACGAGCCATCCGCGCGCCCTCGCGGTCGTGGCCGGGAAAGCCGACGCGACCGTCGTCAAAGACCGTGCGCGTGCGACGCTTGGCGATGTCGTGCATCAGCACGGCAAAGCGCAGCGCCTGACCGCTTGTCATCTCATCGGCGAGCGGTCGGTCGAGTAGCGCGCTCAGCTCGTCGGCGTCGTCACCGAACACGTCCGCGGGGTCGGCGACCAGCTCGACCAGGCGTTCGAGGACCTCGATCGTGTGTTGATAGGCGTCGAGGTGGTGGTACACGGACTGCTCGACGCCCCTCAGATCGGTCAGTTCCGGCAGCAGCGCGGCGAGCAGACCGAGCTCGTCCAGCAGCGAGATACCGCCGACGGCATCATCGGCGGTCACCAGTCCTCGCAGCTCGGCGAAGGCCCGTTCGGCCGCCGCCTGGGTGACGGTTCCGGCCTGCGCGCGGCTCAGTCGCGCGGTCTCGGGATCGAGATCGAAGCCGAGCACCACGGCGAGACGCGCGAGTCTCAGCAGCCGTAACGGATCGTCTATGAAGACACCCGCGCCGGTCACGCGCAGGGTTTTGGCGGCGAGATCCCCGTGGCCGCCGGTGGGATCGATCGGCAGCGCGCGTTCACGCCTGCGGCCGGCCGCGCGAGCCGTAGCTCCAAGCGGTAGCGCCATCGCGTTGATCGTGAAGTCGCGCAGGGCGAGATCCCGCTCGATCGTCTCGCCGCGCAGCGCGGTCAGGTCGATCTGCCAATCGCCGGCGGCCGGACTGATTCGCCAGGTGCCGAATCGCTCGGAAAGGCTGAAGATGTCGCCGCGAAAACGCTCGTGCAGCGCCCGCGCGACGGACTTGACATCGCCGCCGACGGCGAGGTCGACGTCGGTCAGCTCGCGAGCGAGCAGAATGTCGCGGATCGTGCCGCCGACCAGCCAGACGTCCTCGGTCTCCGACAGCGCC
Source organism: Solirubrobacterales bacterium (assembly GCA_049276635.1). Taxonomy (GTDB): domain Bacteria; phylum Actinomycetota; class Thermoleophilia; order Solirubrobacterales; family JACPNS01; genus JACPNS01. The sequence continues at coordinate 1,186 of JBASWU010000094.1, forward strand.
GCGTTGACGTCGGCGACCGGTCCGGCGGTCAGGGCCGCGTCCAACCGCGAGCGAATGTCGCTGCCACCGCTCATGTGCCGGTCACCGCGATCCGGAATAGTCGCGCAACGTGCGCGCGGTCAGACCGCAGGTGATCTCGTAGTTGATCGTTCCGGCGCGCCGGGCCACCTCCTCGGTCGTGATTCGCAGCGCGCCGTCGGCGCCGATCAGCGTAACCGGGGCGCCGAGCTCGAGACCGCTGCCCATGCTGAGTTCAACGCAGATGCTGTCCATGCTCACTGTTCCGCGCTGTGCGAAGCGCCGGCCGTCGATCAGAACCTCGGAGTTGTCGCCGAGGACACGCCGCCAGCCGTCGCCGTAGCCGATCGGAACCGTCGCGACCTCCGTCTCGTCCGCGGCGATGAAGCGCCGGCCGTACCCGGCGGACTCGCCGACGGCGAGCGGCCGGATCGAGGCGACGTACGAACGCAGGGCCAGGGCCGGTGAAAGCCCGCGCGCCGCGGCGTCGGTGTGGAACGGGTCGAGTCCGTAGATTGCGATCCCGCAACGCACGAAGTCGAAATGCGACGCGCGCTCGCGAAGCGTCGCCGCGCTGTTGGCGGCGTGCGCGAGCACATCCGGATACCGCTGCTTGGCCGCGGCAGCGAACGCCCTGAAACGCGCGAGTTGTGCTGCGAAAAACTCGTCGCCCGGCTCGTCGGCGGTCGCGAAATGCGTCCACACGCCGGCCGGTCGCAGGGAGGGGTGCGCGGCGGCGGCGTCGAGCACCGCGAGCGCCTCGTCGGCGGTCTCGGCGCCGAAGCGGCTCATCCCGGTGTCGAGCTTGACATGAACGGAGACCGTGCGGCGCTGGCGGGCGGCGGCTTCGCCGATTGCAGCGATCTGGTGTCGGCTACAGGCAGTCAGCTCGGCCGCCGTCGCGACCGCCGCGGCGGCCTCAGCCGGTTGCGGCGGAGCGAGCATGATCACGGCCGCCGTCGGTAGCGCGTCGCGAAGCTCCGCCGCTTCCTCGACGGTCACGACGGCCAGCGACTTGGCCCCGCCCGCCAGCGCGGCCTTCGACGCTTCGACGATGCCATGGCCGTAGCCGTCTGCCTTGACCACAGCGCACAGGGTCGTCGATCCGGCGAGATCGCGACACAGGCGCTCACAGTTCGCCGTGATCGCACCGAGATCGACCTCGGCGACGGCACGACGCATCAGCGGCATCTGTTCGCCAGCGGCTCCCATCGCGGCCACGATAGCGAGCGGTGGCGGCGGCGCGGCAACCGTGACTAGCCGAGTACCGCCGGAAGCGCCTCGACCACGTCACCGGCGATCATGTGGTCGGCGCCGCGGCGCTCCGACGCCTCACGACCGGCCAGCGCATGGGCGTAGATCGCCGCCGCGGCAGCCGTGTGCGGGTCAAGACCCTTCGCTAGATAGGCCCCGAGAATGCCCGCGAGGACGTCTCCGGTCCCCGCCGTGGCCAGACCGGGCGCCCGCAGGGTGTTGATCAACGGCGCGCGGCCCGGGGCCGCGACGATCGTGTCGGAGCCCTTGAGCACGACGACCGCACCACTGCGCTCCGCCGCCTCCGCGGCCGATCGCAGGCGGCCGCCCTCGACGGCGTCGGTCCCCGATCCGAGCAAACGAGCCATCTCACCCGGGTGCGGCGTGATCACCGTCGGCGCGCCGCGGGCGAGCCGTTCGATCTCCCCGGCGTAGGCAAAAAGCCCATCAGCGTCGACCAGCGCCGGTTTTTCGGAACGCTCGAGCAGCATGCGCACAAATTCCCGAGTCGAATCGGCCCGGCCAATGCCGGGGCCGACGATCAGCGCGTCGGCGCGCTCGGTTCGCTCAAGCGCGCGCTCTAGGCCGGCGACGGTGAGTCCGCCGTCATCGTCGGGCAGCGGGACCGACATCACTTCGAGCAGCCGTTGCTCAAACACTTGATTGAGGCTCCGCGGGACGAAAACGGTCACGTATCCGGCACCGGCGCGCTGTGCGGCCATCGCGCTCAAACAGGCGGCGCCGGTCAGCCCGGCCGAGCCGCCGACGATCGCCAACACGCCCGAGCTGAACTTGGTGCTTGAATCCTGACGCCGCGGGACACGGCGCAGCACGTGAGCGCCGATCACACCGGCCGCGGCCGCGACTCCGGCGCCGGTCACGGCTTCGCTCGGGATGCCGATGTCGGCGACGCGCAGCTCGCCACAGTGAAAGACACCCGGGGCGACAAATTGACCGATCTTCGGCAGATGCAGGCTGATCGTCAGGTCGGCGAAGACAGCCTCGCCCGCGGCCGCCCCGGTCGACGCGTCGATCCCCGACGCGATGTCGACCGCTATCACCCTCGCCCCCGGCGCGCGCCCGTTGATCGCGACGATCGCCTCGGCGATCAATCCACGTGGCGCGCCGCTGACGCCGGTGCCGAGAATCGCGTCGACGACAACCCCGGCTCTGCCGATCAGCCCGGCATCGAAGGCGTGCGGCGGATCGCCGGGCAGGCGCGCCAGATTGACCGCCGCGTCGGGGCTCAGCTTGGCCGGATCCTCAAGCAGGATCAGCTCGACCCGCTTGTCCCCCAGGCGATCGGCGGCGTCGCGAAGAAGCCGTGCGGCGACGATCCCGTCGCCGCCGTTGTTGCCCTTTCCGGCGACGATCACAATCGGGCCCTCGGGCGACGGTTCGAGCGCGGCACGCGCGATCGCCGTGCCGGCGAGTTCCATCAATTCCAGCGACGGCACGTTCGCGGATTCGATCGCCCAGCGGTCGATCGCGCGCATCTGATCGGCGTCGTAGAGCGGCTCGGCCCAGCGCGGCAACCCAACCTCGGTCGCGACCGGCGGCGTCACCAACCCTCCGCCGGACCCTCGTGGACGAACGCCACCGCCGCGGCGGTTTCGTCGGTGTGGGTGAGCGAAACCCGGACCTTCACGCCGTGCTCGGCGGCGACGTCGGCGGCCCGGCCGCTGAGTCGAACGCGCGGGGCGCCGCCGGTGCTGACGACCTCCACATCGGTGAACGACCAGCCGCGCAGATCGAGCGCCTTGGCCACCGCCTCCTTGGCGCAAAATCGCACGGCGAGGTGCCTGCCGGGTCGTCCGCGACGACCGGCGTACTCGCGCTCGGCGTCGGTGAAAAGCCGCTCGGCAAGCCTCGGTCGCCGGTGAAGCGCGCGCTCCAGCCGGTCGATTTCCAAGAGGTCTATTCCGAGCCCGATCACCCGGCCAGAGTATTGGATCGAGCGGCCTGATCGCCGCGCAAACTACTCGACCGTGACGGTCTTGGCGAGGTTGCGCGGCTGGTCGACGTTGAGCCCGCGTCTGCGGGCGATGTGATAGGCAAGCAGCTGAAGCGGCACAACCGCCAGAACCGGCTGCAGCAGCCAGTGAGTGCGCGGAACGAACAGCACCTGATCGGCGTTGGCCTCGATATCGGCGTTGCCCTCGGTCGCGACCGCGATCACATGTGCGCCGCGGGCGCGGACCTCGGCGATGTTCGACGCCACCTTGTCGAGCACCGGCGAGTCGGTGGCGACGCAGACGACCGGCGTGCGCTCGTCGAGCAGGGCGATCGGGCCGTGTTTCATCTCGCCGGCCGCGTAGGCATCGGTCGGAATGTAAGAAACCTCTTTGAGCTTGAGCGCGCCCTCGAGCGCGACTCCGAGACCGACGTGGCGCCCGAGATAGAGAAAGAACTCGGACTTGGACCAGCGTTCGGCGATTTTCTCGGCGCGTTCGTCATCGCCCGGGATCATCTCGTCGAGATAGTGCGGGACCCGTCTGAGTTCGGTGATCAACTCGCGGCGCTCGTCGACCGAGAGCTTGCCCTTGAGTTCGGCCAGCTTGAGGCCGAACAGGTACATGGCGGCGACCTGCGACACGAATGTCTTGGTCGCCGCGACACCGATCTCGAGTCCGGCGCGGGTGTAGAGCGTGGCATCGGCGTCGCGCGTCGCCTGCGAACCCATGACGTTGGTGATCGCCACGACCTTCGCGCCGCGCTCGCGCGCCAAGCGCATCGCGGCGAGCGTGTCGGCCGTCTCGCCACTCTGGGTGATCCCGATGACGATGTCGTTCTCACGGAGCACCGGGTTGCGATAGCGGTACTCGGACGCGACGTCCATCTCGACCGGGACCCTCGCCCAGTTCTCGATCGCGTAGCGGCCGATCAAACCGGCGTGGTACGAGGTGCCGCAGGCGACGATCACGATGCGGTCGGCCGCCGCCATCGTCTCTTCGCTGAGAAAGTCGCCGAGATCGACGTGATCGTCCTCGGCCACGCGGTCGGCGATCGTCTCGGCGAAGGCCTCGGGCTGCTCATATATCTCCTTGAGCATGAACGTGTCGAAGCCGCCCTTCTCGGCGGCGTCTTCGTCCCAGGTGACCTCCTCGACCGGGCGTTCGAGCGGCGCGCCGGCGGCGGTGAAAAACTCGGCGCCACTCGGGCGGATCGCGACGATCTCGTCGTTCTCGACGATCTGCACCCGCCGGGTCTCGCCGAGAAATGCAGGGATCGCCGACGCGACGAAGGCCTCGCCATCGCCGATCCCGACGACCATCGGGCATTCCTTGCGGGCGGCGACCATCAGGTCCGGCTCGTCTGCGCTGACCGCCACGAACGCGTAGTGACCGCGAAGCTCGTTGAACGCCGTGCGGACGGCTTCGACCAGATCTCCGTCGTAGTGGAGTGCGATCAGGTGGGCGACGACCTCGGCGTCGGTCTCCGACGTGAAGACGGCTCCGTCGTCGGTGAACCGCTGGCGCAACTCGGACCAGTTCTCGACGATGCCGTTGAGCACGATCTGGATCCGCTCGGTCGGGTCGAAGTGCGGGTGGGCGTTCTCCTCGGTCACACGACCGTGTGTCGCCCAACGCGTGTGGCCGATACCGGTCGTCGCCCCGCCGCCGAAATCGCTTCCGTTACCGCGCTCGGCCACGGCCCGCTTGAGATTGTCGAGATTGCCGACGGCCCGAATCGAGTCGATCTCATCGCCGGCCACTATCGCGAGCCCGGCGGAGTCGTAACCGCGGTATTCCAGGCGCTCGAGCCCCTGGATCAGAAGTTCACGCGATGGACGGAAGCCCACGTAGCCGACGATGCCACACATAGACGCTGAAGTGTAGGCACCGGCAAGACTCGGCCGGTCAGCCGAGCTCGCGCTCGATGATCTCGGCGAGCCTCGCGCAGACCACGTTGGCCTCGTCGGCCGTCGGAGCCTCGGCCATCACGCGCACCAGCGGCTCGGTGCCCGACGGCCGCACCAACACGCGTCCGCGGCCCTCGAGCTCCCGCTGCTCGGCGCCGACCGCCGCCCAAATGACATCGGCGCCTTCGATCTCCGAGTGGTCGGCCACCCGGACGTTGATCAGAGTCTGCGGAAGTTTGTCCATCGGGACGACGTCGTGCAGTTCGCCGCCGCGAGCCGACAGCGCCTCGAGCACCAGCAGCGCGCTCGCGGTGCCGTCACCGGAGGGCACGAACCCGCGCTCGATCACATGGCCGGACTGCTCGCCGCCGAGCATCCAGTCGCGTTCGAGCATTGCTTCGAGGACGTATCGATCGCCGACCGGCGTGACCGCGACTTCGATCCCGGCCTCGCGCATCGCCTGGTGGAACCCGAAGTTCGTCATAACGGTCACGACCACCCCGTCGCCCGGCAGCCGGCCCTGATCGCGCAGGTGCAGCGCCGCCAAGGCGATCATCTCGTCGCCGTCGACAACACGGCCGTCGCGGTCAACGGCGAGCACGCGGTCTCCATCGCCGTCGAAGGCGAATCCAGCGGTAAACGGGCTGCCCTCCGACGCGGCGGTCTGAATTCGCTCTATCAGTGCTTCGATATGCGTCGAGCCGCAGCCGGCGTTGATGTTGCGGCCGTCGGGCCGGTCGAAGATCACCTCGACGTCGGCGCCCAGGCGGCGCATGATCTCCGGCGCGACGCGATAGGTCGCCCCGTTCCCGGTGTCGAGGAGGATCCGCATTCCGGAGAGATCGAGCCCAGCGAAGCGCTCGTTGAGCGCGCGCAGATAATCGTCTTGCGCGCCGTGCAGTTCGGCCGTAGATCCGAGATGCTCGGAGCCGTCGGGCGGCTCGTTCATAACTCGTTCGATCTCGGCCTCTGTCGTGTCGGACAGTTTCAGTCCATCGGCACCGAAGAACTTGACGCCGTTGTCGGCGAAGGGGTTATGCGACGCCGAGACGACGGCGACGAGACTTAAATCGTATTTCTCGATCAGAACCGGCGCCGCCGGCGTCGGCAAAACGCCCGCCAGCTTGACGT
>JBASWU010000095.1:0-5237 GCA_049276635.1 Solirubrobacterales bacterium
GCGTCACTCCGGCCGCCGGCGCGCCCGCCGGTCGCTCGCGGGTCCCGTTCAAGACTCTGCTGGTCGCGCTCTCGCTCGGCGGCCTTGGACTGCTTCTGCTGCGCGCCCGGCGGACCGGTTCGGGACAGCTTCCGACCGCGCCGCGGCCCGCGGCCGTCGCGGACGGCCAACGATCGCCAAAACACAGTGGAGCATCATCGGCCGACCGCGTACTCCGAGCGGTCGGCGACTGACCCGGGCCGCGCCGGACGGGCGCCCTGTTCGCGTAGACACGACGCGCGTCGGCGCAGGCGGGTGGACGGTCGCCGCCGGGCGTCTGGTCCCCGTCAGGTCCGAGGGTAGGATCGGTGCGTGTCCTACTACGTGACCACGCCGATCTATTACGTCAACGCCGAGCCGCACTTGGGGCACGCCTACTCCACGATCGGAGCCGACGTCTTGGCACGCCACATGCGCCAGCGCGGTGAGGACGTTTTTTTCGTCACCGGCACCGACGAACACGGCGAGCCGGTGGCGCTGGCGGCCGAGACCCAAGATACGACGCCGCAGGCGCTGGCCGACAAAAACTCACGGCGTTTTCGTGAGCTGACCGCAACGATCGACGTCACCAACGATTTCTTCATTCGCACCACGGACCAGCGGCACAAGGATGAAGTCGCGAAGGTCATGCGGCGCGTCTACGACAACGGCTTCGTGTACGAGGGCCTATACGCGGGGTGGTACTGCCCGCGCTGCGCGGACTTCAAGTCCGAACACGAGATCGCCGAGGACAACACCTGCCCGATCCACAGGATTCCGCTCGACCGCGAAGAGGAGGAGAGCTGGTTCTTCAAGCTGTCGGCGTTTCAGGAACCGCTCGAGGCACTGTTCGCACAACGGCCCGATTGGGTTCTGCCGCGGCACCGCTACAACGAGGCGCTGTCGTTCATCAAGGGCGGCCTGCGCGACGTCGCGCTCAGCCGATCGAAGCTCAGTTGGGGCGTACCGCTGCCGTGGGATCCAGAGCACGTGATGTACGTCTGGTTCGATGCCTTGCTCAACTACTGGTCGGCGCTCAGCTTCGGGCGCGAGGGCGAGGACCTGCACGACAAGTTCTGGCCGCCGTCCGTACAGGTGATGGGCAAGGACATCCTCAAGTTTCACGCCGTCTACTGGCCGGCGCTGCTGATGGCCGCCGACCTACCGCTGCCGAAGCGGATGTTCATCCACGGCTACCTGCTGATGGAAGGCGAGAAAATGTCCAAGTCGCTCGGCAACGTGCTCGACCCAAATCGGGTCGTCGAGCTCTTCGGCAGCGACGCGCTGCGCTTCTACTGCTTTCGCGAGGTCAGCTTCGGGCAGGACGGCGCCGTGTCGACCGAGGGATTCGAAACGCGCTACAACACCGAGCTGGCCAATGAATACGGCAATCTCGCCAGCCGCACACTGGCGATGGTCGAGCGCTACCGTGACGGAGTCGTGCCGGCGCGGCCGGCCGCCACCGGCCTCGAACCGGAGTTCGACGGAATCGTCGCGCGAATCTCCGAGCGGTTCGACAAGATCGAGGTGTCGGCCGCGCTCGACGACATCTGGTCGCTGGTCCGCCGGCTCAACCGTTTCGTCGAGGAGCAAGCGCCGTGGAAGCTGGCCAAGGACGAGGCGCAGTCCGAACGTCTCGACGTCGTGCTCTACGCGCTGATCGAGGGGCTCCGTGTCGTGTCGGTGCTGCTCAACCCCTTCGTCCCACGCTCGAGCGAGCGGCTGCTCGACGCGATCGGCTGCGCGGGGGCACACAGAGACCTCGGTTCCGCCGTGTTCGGCGCCGGCGAGGGCGGACAGCGGATCGATGAGCTGCCGTCACTGTTCCCGAAGCTCGAAACCGCCGGAGCCTGACGGTGGTCGATACTCACGCCCACATCGACTTGTGCGAGGGGTCGCCCGACGAGATCGTCGGGCGCGCGGTCGCGGCCGGGGTCGACCGCATTCTCTCGATCGGCCTGACCGGCGAAACCTTCGGCCAAACCCTCGCGATCGCCGAACGGCACGAACAGGTCTACGCCGCCGTCGGCTGGCACCCCAACGAGACGACCGGCTTCAACGACCGCGACGCAGCGCTGATCGCCGAGGCGGCGCGTCACCCGAAGGTCCGCGCGATCGGCGAGACCGGCCTCGATTTCTATCGCGACAGCGCGCCGCCAGACGATCAGCGCGCCGCCTTCATCACGCAAATCGAGATCGCCGCCGACCGCGTGTTGCCGGTCTCGATCCACGCCCGCGGCGCCGAGGCCGAGTGCATCGACATCCTGCTCGAGCACGGCGACCAGCTTCCGGCGGTGGTGTTGCACTGCTTCAGCGACCCGACGATGCTCGACCGAGCGATCGAGGCCGGCTTCTACTGCTCCTTCGCCGGCAACGTGACGTTCAAGAACGCGCAGGATCTATTGGCGGCCGCGGCCCGCGTTCCCGACGAGCTGATCCTGCTCGAGACCGACGCGCCCTTCCTCGCGCCCCAGCCGGTGCGCGGCCGGCGCTGCGAGCCGGCGCATGTGACGATGACGGCCGAGATCGTCGCCGAGGCGCGCGGTGTCACCTACGACCAGCTCGTGACGACGGTGGCCGGCAACGCCCGCGGCGTCTTCAACTGGTGAGCCAGGCGTCGATCGACCGGCTCCGCCGCTTCGGCATCACCCCCAAGCGCAAGCTCGGGCAAAACTTCTTGATCGACAACAACATGCTCGACGTGATCGGCGAGGCGGCTTCGCTCTCGCCTGACGACGTGGTGCTCGAGATCGGCGGCGGGCTCGGCGTGCTCTCGGAGTACCTGGCCGAGCGCGTCAAGCACGTCCACGTGATCGAGATCGACCGGCGCTTGACCGAGGCGCTCGAGGACGCGGTCGGTGCCCGCGGAAATGTCACTCTGGCCTTTGCCGACGCCGTCGATCTCGACTTCGCCAGACTCGACCCCCGGCCGGTGAAGCTCGTCGCGAACCTCCCGTACGGGATCGCCGCGACCGCGGTGATCAAGGCCTTCCAGGAGCTTCCCGAGCTCGCGCTCGTCTGCGCGATGACGCAACGCGAGGTCGCCGACCGGCTGGCGGCCGGCCCCGGCGGCAGACTTTTCGGCGCGACCTCCGTGCTGGTCCAGGCAGTCGCCCGCCAGACCGCTTCGCGCAGGCTGTCGCGCAAGATATTTTTTCCCGTGCCGAATGTCGACTCATCGTTGATCTCGCTGACCCGCAGCGCATCGAATCCATCGCCGAGCTTCGTCGACCTCGTCCACGACGCGTTCGGTCACCGTCGCAAGCCGCTGCCCGGCTCGCTGGCGCTGGCATACCGCGGTCGCGACGGCGGCGCAACGATCAAGGCCCGTGCCGTGGCCGCGCTCGCCGACCTCGGGTACGACGCGGCGACGCGCGCCGAGCGGCTTAGTCCGGCCGATTTCGTCGCGCTCGATGCCGCGCTCAACGATTCCAAGAGATCGCCGTGAGCCGCCCGATCCCGACCTACACGATCGCCGCGCCCGGCAAGCTGAATCTCTCGCTTCGCCTCGGCCCGGCACGGCCCGACGGGCTACACGAGCTGGTCTCGCTTTTTGACTCTGTCTCGCTGCACGACACGCTGGTGGCCGGACCGTCGAACCGCAACGAAGACGTCGTCATCTGCCCTGGCGTCATCGGCGAGAACCTTGTCACGCGCGCGCTCGGCGCCTGCCGCGAGGCCGGGCTGCTGACGAGCGCGCCCCTGCGTGTCACGATCGAAAAGCGCGTCCCGGTCGCCGCCGGAATGGGCGGCGGAAGCGGCGACGCGGCCGCCGCCCTGCGTCTGGTCGCCGAGTTGGCGGGCGAGCCGCTGGAGCGGTTCGAGTCGATCGCCTTCGCGCTGGGCGCCGATGTGCCGAGCCAGCTGCGGCCCGGCACGGCGATCGTACGCGGAGCAGGCGAGCGGGTGACGGTCGTCGACATCTCGGCGGCGCGGCGCGCCTACGTGATCGTCGCCCAGGAAACCGGTCTGCCGACCGGCGAGGTCTTCGCCCAGGCCGACCGCTGCGGACTGGCCGAGGCCAGCGTGGTCGATCGCGAGCACACCCTCGCCCAACAGCTCTCGGACCCGGTGGACCTCGCGACGCTCGGAGCGCTGGTCGGAAACGATCTCGAACCGGCGATTCTCGCGCTGCGCCCGGAACTGGTCACCGTTCCAGGCGCGCTGCGAGCGGCCGGCGCGCGGTTTACCGGCTTTACCGGCTCCGGGCCGACCTGCTTCGGTATCTTCGAATCGCTCGACGCGGCGCGGCGAGCGACCGCCGAACTAGCGGCCGCCGGTCATCGCGCGTTTACGGCAGAACCGGTCGGCGAGGAATTTGCCCGGCCGCGCCAAACTGACCGATCGGATTCGCCATGGCCGACCTCCCCGTAGCAATCACCCTGCCGCACGCAACGGCCGGCGTCGCCGCCGCGCTCTGGGCGATCAGCCTGTTTGTTCGACGCACGCGGCTGAGTACAGAGCGCAAGGTCGTCTCGATCCTCGCGATTTTGCTGTTGACGGTCTTCGCGACGGGTTTGTTTTCGAGCCTGCCGCGGCCCGAGAAGGTGCTTGAAGACGTCGCGGGCATCCTCGGCAAGTGGACCTACCTGGTCGTCGGCGTGCTCGCCTTTCTCGAGACCGGCGCGTTCGTCGGCCTGATCGCGCCCGGCGAGGCCGCGGTGATCGTCGGCGGCGTCGTCGCCGGGCAGGGCAAGGTCGACATCCGCCTGTTGATCGGACTGGTCTGGCTCGCGGCGTTCGCCGGAGACTCCGTCAGCTACCTGGTCGGTAAACGGCTTGGCCGTGGGTTCCTGGTCAAGCACGGGCCGCGGGTCCAGATCAACGCCGAACGGCTCGAATCGGTCGAGAAATACATGGACAATCACGGCGGGAAGACGATTATCGTCGGCCGCTTCATCGGCCTGGTCAGGGCGCTGGCCCCGTTCATCGCCGGAGCCTCGCACATGCCGTACCGGCGCTTCGTGCCCTACGACATCATCGGATCAGGCCTGTGGGCGGCGGCCTTCTGCATGCTCGGCTACATCTTTTCGCAGAATCTCGCGGCGGTCGTCAGCTACGCCGAGCGCGGCGTGCTGATCTTCGGCTGGGCGGTCGGCACGATCGTCGCCGTCGTCTACCTCGTCCGTCGATTCCGAAAGCCGGAGGAACGCGCCAGGCTGGTCGCCCGGCTCGACGCCATCGAGCGGGCGCATCCGCGCCGCGCCGCCCTGCTGCGG
>JBASWU010000096.1:0-8323 GCA_049276635.1 Solirubrobacterales bacterium
ACCGGCGCCTGTACCTGGAAGGCCGGCTGTTGCGCGGCGGGCGCACCGGCCGGCACGCGGCCAGAGTCGATGTTCCAGACCTTGTTCAGCGCGTCCTGCTGATAGGCGTAGGCAACCGGCGACAAGAACAGGTAGGCGATCAGCGTGATCCAGCCGTTGATCTGGTCTCCCGGATAGACCCCGACAACCTGCTGCGCGAGCTTGATGCGTTTGTGGGTGTTGACCAACGACATGACCGCCGGAACCACAACTATCGCACCGAGCGTCACCGCGAGAACCGACATCCCTGGGCTGTCTCCGAGGCCCTGGACCTGGCGTTTGCGCCCGAGGTCCCGCATCTCGCGATTTATGTAGTAGTACCAAAACCAAAAATAGATCCCGAGCGTGACGATCGACAGAATCGCAACGCCCCACAGGGACCGAATTTTCGCTTGCTCCGGACCACCGGAGATTGGGACTGGCTCAGCCACGAGACGCTCGCTTTCATTCGATTGACTACTGCTTTCGCCAACCTACCAATAGCGGCGGGCGCTAGCCGTCCCCGTCATCATCAAGCTGTAGCACCGCCAGAAAAGCCTCCTGCGGCACTTCGACGCGGCCGACCTGTTTCATCCGCTTCTTGCCCTTCTTCTGATTCTCCAGCAGCTTGCGCTTGCGCGAGATGTCGCCGCCGTAACACTTGGCGGTGACGTCCTTGCGAACGGCCTTGACCGTCTCGCGGGCGACGATCGCAGCGCCGATCGCGGCCTGGATCGCGACGTCGAACTGCTGGCGCGGGATCCGCGCCTTGAGGCGCTCGGTCAGCATGCGGCCGGCCGGGTAGGCCTTGTCCTTGTGTACGACCATCGAGAGCGCGTCGACCGGTTCGCCGCCGAGCAGAATGTCGAGCCGCACCAGGTCCGACGCCCGCATGCCGCTGACCTCGTAGTCGAACGACGCATAACCGCGGCTGCGCGACTTGAGCTGGTCGAAGAAGTCCAGCACGATCTCGGCCAGCGGCAGGTCGTAGGTGATCTGCATGCGCAACTCCGAGATGTAGTGCATGTCGACGTGGACCCCGCGGCGCTCCTGGCAGAGATCCATGACCGCTCCGACGTGCTCGCGGGGGGTCAGGATCGTCGCGCGGATGAACGGTTCACGGATCTCCTCGATCACCACCCGCTCGGGCATCTCGACGGGTGAGTTGACCTTCACCTCCTCGCCGTTGGTCAGCGTCACCTCGTAGCGAACGTTCGGCGGCGTCGCCAGCAGTTCCAGGTCGTACTCGCGTTCGAGCCGTTCGCGCACGATGTCCATGTGCAGCAGGCCCAGGAACCCACAGCGGAACCCGAAGCCCAGCGCGCGCGAAGTCTCGGGCTCGTAAGTCAGCGCCGCGTCGTTGAGCTTGAGCTTCTCGAGCGCGTCGCGCAGATCCTCGAAGTCGTCGGTGCTGACCGGGAAGAGACCGCAGAAGACCATCGGCTGGACCTCGCGGTAGCCGGGCAGCGGCTCGGCGGCGTGATTGCTCTCGGTGGTGATCGTGTCGCCGACGCGCAGCTTGGCGACGTCTTTGATCCCGGTGATGATGTAGCCGACCTCGCCGGCTTTGAGCTCGGGGGCCGGAGTCATCTTCGGTCCGAAATAGCCGATGTCCTCGATGTTCGCCTTGGTCGGGGTCTGGAAGGTCTTGATCGAGTCGCCCTTCTTGAACACGCCGTCGACGATCCGTACGTAGGCGATCACGCCGCGATACTGGTCGAACTCGCTGTCGAAGATCAGCGCCCGCGGCGGAGCTTCGCGGTCGGCGACCGGCGGCGGAATCTTCTCGACGATCGCCTCGAGCATCTCGTGTACGCCGGCGCCGGTCTTGGCGCTCATGCGCAGTACGTCCTCGGCCGGTTCGCCGAGCAGCTCCTCGATCTCGCCGGCGACCCGCTCCGGCTCGGCGCTCGGCAGGTCGATCTTGTTCATCGCCGGAATCAGCTCAAGCCCGCCGTCGACGGCCAGGTAGGTGTTGGCGAGCGTCTGCGCCTCGACCCCCTGCGCGGCGTCGACGACAAGCAGCGCGCCTTCGCAGGCGGCGAGACTGCGCGAGACCTCATAGGTGAAGTCAACGTGCCCGGGCGTGTCGATCAGTTGCAGCTGGTAGGTCTCGCCGTCGTCGGCGGTGTAGAACACGCGTACGGCCTGAGCCTTGATCGTGATCCCGCGCTCGCGCTCGAGATCCATGCTGTCGAGCAGCTGCGCGCGCATCTGGTTGGGCGCTACGGTCCGGGTGAGCTCGAGAATGCGGTCGGCCAGCGTCGACTTGCCGTGATCGATGTGGGCGATGATCGAGAAATTGCGGATACGAGAGGCGGGGATCTCCATTGCCGCGTGATTATGACCGGGGGACCTCGGAGTGCCACTGGGGACAAGACCCGAGCCGCGTTTTTCGCCGCGGACTCCCGCCCGGATCAGCGGCGCAGCCGCCCGGCAACCAGAGCCGTGATCTGACGGGCCTCGGCGATGCCCAGCGCGTACACGGTTGCGGCGTAGACGGTCGCGCCCACGACCAAAGCGACGCCCAGCGAAACGACCTGCGCCCAAAGCTCGCGACCGAGTACGTCGTCCAAACCGAGCCAGACGCCGTAACTGACCGCCGCCAGCAGTAGCGACGCCGCAAGCATCTTGGTGACGGCGACAACGGTGTCGCGGCCCTCGATCCCGCCGAGCGCCGGACGCAGGTACAGCGCTTGGGCTAACGCCATCGCGATTGTGGCGACGCCGGTCGCGGCGACGATGCCGCCGACGCCGAAAGGCTTGTAGAGCAGCAGCGCGAGCACGATATTGACGGCCAGGTTGCCGACCGAGATCAGCGTCGTGAACCACGGTCGCTGCAGCGCGAAGAATGTTCGTGCGTACAGCAGGTTCGCACCGCTGAACGGCAGGCTGAACGAGAACCAGAAGAGCGCTTCGGCGACGAGGTCGGTCGCGGCGGCGTCGAACACGCCGCGCTCGTAGATCAGCCGCACGATCGGCGCGGCGAGAACCGCCGTCGCGGCGGCCGCGGGCGTCAGCAGCAGGAACATCTGGCGGATCCCGTTCGCCATCGACGCGCGCAGCGACGCAAAATCCCGCCGCGCCGCAAAGCGCGAGAGTGTCGGGAAGAGGATCGTCGCGATCGCGACACTGAACATCCCCTGCGGCAGCATGTAGACGCGAAAGGCTTTGTCGATCGCGGCCGGCGCTCGCTCGCTGACCAGCGATCCGACCGCGCCGTTGATCACGAGGTTGACGTTGATCAGGCCGAGCGCGAGCATCACCGGCAGCATCAGCAGCAGAACCTTGCGGATGTTCGGGTCGCGCCAATCGAAGCTACGGCCAAAGCGCTCTCCGCCGGCTCGTTTTTTGAGCAGCGGCAGCGGCATCAGCATCTGGATCAGCGTGCCGAACAAGACGCCGATCGCATAGGCGTAGATCTGGTCGTCTTCGGGGAAAACCGGGACCAGGCCGACGATCGCGGCGATGATCGCGATGTTCCAGAACAGCGGCGCGATCGCCGGAATCTCGAAGTGGTCGAAGGCGTTGAGCATGCCGACGAACAGCCCGGTCAGACCGAGCAGCAAGACGATCGGGAACAACACTCGTGAGAGCCCGACGGTCATCTCCATCAACTGCGGGCTGTAACCCGGCGCGAACAGCGGAGTGACCCACGGCGCGAGCAGCACGAACAACGCGGTGATCGCGCCGAGCACCAACAGCATCAGATAAAACAGCGTGCTTGCCAGGCGGAAGGCTTCGCGACGCTCACCGCGGTCGATCAATTCGGTGAACACCGGCACGAACGCCGCCTGCAGCGCCGCGTCGGCGAACAGCGAGCGAATCATGTTCGGAATCAGAAACGCGGTGGTGAAGGCCGACGCAACGCCGGTGACGCCGAAGTAGCTCGCGGCGACGATCTCGCGAATCAGGCCGGCGATGCGCGAGAGACCGGTCGCAACCGAGAAGAAAAACGCGCTGAAGGCGAGCCGGCGGGCCGGTGCGATACCGGCGGATCGAGGTTCGTCGACGATCTCGTCCCGGGTCCCGGCCTGCTTGTCTTCTAAATGATCGATCGTCGCCCTCTACACTTACGTCCCGTTCGGCCTCATTCGCCGGGCAAGCCTAAACCCATGGCAAATATCACTTCACAGAAAAAGCGCATTCTCCGAGCCGAGCGCGAGCGCGACGAAAACCGTCGTTACACGTCGGCGATCAAGACCTACTTCCGTCGCCTCGAAGCCGCCGCCGGTGACGGCGACGCGACGGCGGCCGACACCGAGCTCAAAACACTGACCTCGAAGATTGACAAGGCCGTCAAGCGCGGCGCGCTGCACAAGAACAACGGCGCACGCAAGAAGTCCCGCGCCGCTCGAATTCGCTCGAAGATCAGCGCGTAGCGTTCCGCGCCCTGACCGCACCTTCGGCCGGGCGTATCGCCCGGCGTTCAACCGGCTATGCGGCCGAGCGATCGCAGCAACTCCGTTCGCGCGTCCAGCGCGCTGCCGCCTTTTACCGCGCTATCCAGTCTCGCGATCTCGATGACCGCGCAGCGCAACGCGGCGCCTCCGCGGGCCCGCGCCTGGATCGCGAGTTTTCCGGCCAGCCACGGCTGAATCTTCAACTCGGTGGCGACCTGGTCGGCTTTACCGGCCTCGATCAGAGCTGCGGCCAGCTGGGCCTGGCCAAAGCTGCGCGCGAGCATCGCGACGATTCGCGGCGGCGGCTCACCGGCGGTCATTAGGTCCTCGGCGATGCGCACGGCCGCGGCGTGGTTGCCCGCGACGGCGGCGTCGGTCAGCGCGAAGATCTCGGCCGACGATTCGCCGGAGACCAGCGCGGCGGCGACCTCGGGCGTGATCGTGCCTCCCGGTCCGACCGAAGTCGCAAGCTTCTCGATCTCGGAGAGCAAACGCCGCTTTGCGCTCCAGCGCCGGGCGGCCGAGACCCCCCTGCCCGGCTCGCCGACGGTGTCGATCATCAGCTGCGCGGCCGCCGGGTCGAGTTCGACGCCGAGCTGCCGGGCCTGTCCCACCAGCCACCCGGGAAGCTCCTTGGACGACGGCGGCTTGAACTCGCGCAGTTGGCCACCGGCTGCCGCGACCGCCGCTTCGATCGCCTTCAACGGCTTCTTTCGGCAGATCAGCACGGCTACGGCGCCGAGCCCCCCCTTTGCGAGCGCTTCGAGGGCCTTGACGGCTGGATCGACGTCGGCGGCCTTCCAGCCCTCGACGCCATCGGCGAGCACGATTCTCGTACCGGGCAGCAGACTCGGCGACAGCAACGCCGCGGCGAAGGAATCGGGTGTGCAGTTGTCTCCGTGCAGCGTCTCGAGCGTCGCGCCATCGGCCGCGGCGCGAGCCGCGAGCCGTTTGCGCGCCTGATCGATTTTGACCTCGTCGTCGCCGGTGAAAAGGTATGCGGCCTTGAGTTCCGCCATCGTGGTCGCTGACGATACGCGACGTCGCGGTGGGCGAATCAGCGCGACCCGGCCAGCGGCACAACCTCAAGCGCGCCTTTTGCCGCTAGACCGATCGCGATGTCACCGCGCACGTCGGTTCGGTAAACCGGCACCCCGGCGTCGGCGAGCGACTGGAGAGCTTGCGGCGCCGGATGTCCGTAGCGGTTGCCGGCCCCGACCCCGATCAAGGCGACCCGCGGTCGCACCCGGCGCAGCACCGCCGGAAGCATCGGGTCGGCGCTGCCGTGATGCGGAATCTTCAGGACATCGGCCGGCGGAAGCGCCAACGGCAGCAGTTGCGGTCCCTCGGCGTCACCGGAGGAAAGATAAGTGACCGGTCCGGCCCGCGCCAGGGTCACCGCCGCGCGGGTGTTGGGATCGGCGGGCGGCGGCGCCCCCGGAGGGCGCCGATCCGGGCCGAGCACCGAGAGTGAAAGATCGCCGCAGGACCAACTTGCCCCGGCCTCGGCCGGGAGCGCGCGCGTCCGGCGTGCGCGCAGTTGCGCTACCAGGCCGGTGTACCGCGGATCGCCGGTTCCACCGCCGCCGTCGAGAAAGGCGTCTACGGGTGGGTTTCCGGCGCGCGCGATCTCGCCGAGGCCGCCGTCGTGGTCGAGTTGCGGATGCGTCGCGACCATCAGTTCGAGCCGGCCGACGCCGAGCGAACGCAGCCGCGACGGGAGGTCCTTCCCGGGCGGCCCGCCGTCGATCAGCGCCTCGCAGCCGCCGGATCCCATCAACAGCGCCGCATCTCCCTGCCCTACGTCGAGAAACACGATCGACGGCCGCGACACACCGAGCCGGCTCGGAGATGGCAGAAGTGTCCACGCAAGCAGCGTCAACGGGGCGAGCGAGCAGACCGTCAGGATCAGCGGGTGGACATCGCGCAGCGGCGACCAGGCAGCGCGCAGGCGGCGAGCCGGCCCGGCGACCGGGAGCATCCCGTGCACCACGCCGGCGGCGACCAGCACGGGCAAACTCGACCCGACCAGCGCCCATGTTCCGAATGACTTTGTCTCGACCTGCGCGCCCGGCAGCGACGCCGCGGTGTGAGCAACCGAGATCAGGCTGCCCAGCAGAAACTCATTCGGCGCGTTGAGCAGCGCGCCCAGCGGCAGGCTGAACTGGCCGATC
Source organism: Solirubrobacterales bacterium (assembly GCA_049276635.1). Lineage (GTDB taxonomy): Bacteria > Actinomycetota > Thermoleophilia > Solirubrobacterales > JACPNS01 > JACPNS01. The sequence continues at coordinate 6,596 of JBASWU010000096.1, forward strand.
GCCGCCGCCAGCGATCCCAGCCAGACGATCGGCCCGATCAGCGGCTCGCCGATCACGTTCGCGGCCAGTGACACGATCGAGACAGTTCCGAAGTGGTACGCCATCAGCGGCGCCGTCGTGATCGTCGCGCCGGCCGTCGCTCCGAACGCCTCGGCGGCCCAGCGCGGCGCGCGCCCGGCGACGCGGCCGGCGATCGGTCGCGCGAAGAGCATGATCCCGAGCACCGCCACGAAGCTAAGTTGCGCTCCGACGTCGGCGGTCGCCCGTGGGTTGTAGCCGAGCACGACAATCGCGCTCAGCAGCAACGCGTAGATACGCGACGACGGCCGCGACGCCAGCAGGGCCGCCAGACCGGCAAGACCCATCACCCCCGCCCGGACGACCGAGGCCTGAGCGCCACAGAGCGGCACGTAGATGCAGATCAGCGCCACCGGGATCAACAGCCGCGGGGTTCTGCCGATCCCGGTGGCGACCGCGATCGCCTGGACGAGGATCACCAGCAGCAGGATGTTCTGGCCCGACACCGCGAGGATGTGACTGAGTCCGGCGACCTTGAAGTCGTCGGTCGTCGGCTCGGGTATGCCGTTGTCCCCGCCCATCACCATCCCGCGCAGCAGGGCGGCCGGCTCAGCCGGCAGACCGGTCGCCAGCGTGCGCTCGGATCTGGTCCGGATCGCGTCGATCAAACCGGCGGCGCCGCCGCGCCGTGCGCCGGTCATCTCGACGCTTCGCGCCTGCAGCCTCCGCCGAACGCCGTTGCGGCGCAGGTGCCGCGCGTAAGCGGCCGAGGCCGGCGACGCCGAACGCGGAACCTCGACCGGTTGCAGCCTCCCGCGGGCGACGAACTCGAGACCGATCGAACTCGCCGCCGGCCGGGGTTGACGGGTTCTAACCTCGATCGTCTGTGTCCGCTCGCCGCCGGCGTCGACGCGAGCGCGAAACGACGTCCCGAATTCACTCGACCGGGGATGCTCAAGCAGATACCCGTGGAGAACGACCTCGCCGCGCGGCAGCTCCGCGAGCGGATCGGCGTCGATCTGTGACAACCGAAGCTGACCGACGCCGCCACCGATCACAAGCAAAGCGCAGGCGGTCACCGCGAGCGCGACGCGCGACCCGAGCGCGAGCAGACCGCACGCCGTCAGCGCCGCCACGATGCCGACCCCCGGTTCCGGCAGACGCGCCAGCGCGAGACCGGCGATCAGCGCCCCGGCGAGCAGGTGGCGCGGGTGGCGGTTGAGCATCGCCGACGCCGCGCTCACGGTTGAAGCTGCCCGCGCAGCGACTCCAGTCGCTTGTCGCCGATACCGGGCACCTCGCCGAGCTCGTCGACCGAGCGAAAGCCGCCGTGCTCGGTTCGGTACGCGATGATCTTCGCGGCGAGCCCGGGGCCGAGCCCCTCGAGCTGATCGAGCTGTTCGGCGGTCGCCGCGTTGAGGCTGACCGGACCGGCGGCCCCGCTCGCGCCGGCGGTTGCCGGCGAGCCGCGCGCCGCGACGATCACCTGCTGTCCGTCGCTGAGCCGCATCGCGAGATTGAGTTGATCGAGATCGGCCGACCGCGAGGGCCCGCCCGCGGCCTTGACGGCGTCGCCGACGCGATCCCCGTCGCGCACCCGCACAACCCCCGGGCGGCGTACCGCCCCGGCCACATGGATCACCAACGCCCCGGACCGCCGAAACGAAGCGCCGCCCCCGGATGCGCCGGTCGCGCCCGAGCCGTAGGCCG
>JBASWU010000097.1:0-28697 GCA_049276635.1 Solirubrobacterales bacterium
GCCGTGGGTCGTCCTGACGCTCGTGCCGATCCTCGTCATCGTCGTCACCGGTGTCTGGCTGCTGCTCCTGATGCGGGGGTGACTGGGCACTGCCCCGGGGGGTGCAGCGGCGGCCAACTACCGTGGACGGGTCAACCACCGACCGCCAGCCGGATGGAGCCTCCGTGGCACCCCCAGAGAACGACCCCGCCGCGACGACCGACAAGCGCGATTCCGCGCGCCTGGACAAGGTCGTCAATCTCTGCAAGCGGCGGGGGTTCGTGTTCCCGTCGGGCGAGATCTACGGCGGCACGCGCTCCGCCTGGGACTACGGGCCCCTGGGCGTGGAGCTCAAGGAGAACATCAAGCGGCAGTGGTGGCGCACCGTCGTCCAGGGCCGGGACGACATCGTCGGGCTGGACTCGTCGGTGATCCTGCCGCGGCAGACCTGGGTCGCCTCGGGCCACGTCGGCGTCTTCACCGATCCGCTGACCGAGTGCCAGAGCTGCCACAAGCGCTTCCGGGCCGACCACCTCGAGGAGGAGTTCGAGGCGAGGAAGGGCCGGCTGCCGGAGAACGGCCTCGCCGACATCGGCTGCCCGAACTGCGGCACCAAGGGCGCGTGGACCGAGCCGCGCGACTTCAACATGATGCTCAGGACCCACCTCGGCCCGGTCGAGGACGAGTCGGGGCTGCACTACCTGCGCCCGGAGACCGCGCAGGGCATCTTCGTGAACTTCGCCAACGTCCTGGGTGCCGCCCGCAAGAAGCCGCCGTTCGGCATCGGCCAGACCGGCAAGTCGTTCCGCAACGAGATCACGCCGGGCAACTTCATCTTTCGCACTCGTGAGTTCGAGCAGATGGAGATCGAGTACTTCGTGCACCCCGACGCCGCCGAGCAGGCGCACCGCGGCTGGATGGCCGCACGTATGCAATGGTACGTCGATCTCGGCATCCGCCCCGGCCATCTGCGACTGCGCAAGCACGAGGGCGACGAGCTGTCCCATTACAGTTCGGCGACCAGCGACGTCGAGTATCGCTTCCCGATGGGCTGGAGCGAACTCGAGGGCATCGCTAACCGCGGCGATTTCGACCTCACCCAGCACGCCAAGTTCAGCGGCGAAAAGCTCGAGTACATGGACCCGCAGACCGGCGAGAAGTACGTCCCGTACGTGATCGAGCCGTCGGCCGGCGCCGACCGCGGCACGCTCGCCTTCATGGTCGACGCGTACGACGAGGAGAACGTCGAAGAGCGCGAACGCGTCGTACTGCGCTTCCACCCGCGCCTCGCACCGGTGAAGGTCGCCGTCCTGCCGCTGTTCAACAAGGATGGGATGCCCGAAAAGGCGCGCGCGCTTTACGAGCAGCTCCGCCCGTTGATGCAGGCCGAGTACGACACGGGCGGCTCGATCGGCAAGCGCTACCGCCGTCAGGACGAGATCGGCACCCCGTGGGGCGTCACGATCGACCACCAGACGCTCGATGACGACAGCGTGACGCTGCGCGACCGCGACACGCTGGAGCAGACGCGGCTGCCGATCGGCGACGTCGCCGGCGAACTCACGAAGCGCCTCGCCGCGCCTTGGTCTACGCCGAAGCTCGGCTAGCCTCGCCGTCGAGCTTGCGCCGAGGCACGGATCTCGTTGTGGCCGGATCCTAAATCAGTTGGTTTGCCCGCGCGGCCGGCGAACTCGAGCGCGGCCGGGCTAGGCCATGTGGCCGCCGACGTGCCCGTCAAGCGACGGGTCGGCGACGGGGCGCGCGCCGAGCAGGTATAGCGCGGCGTCGATGTCGGCGGCGACCGTCATCTCGTGATCCCCTTCGGGATCCTCGAACATCTCCAGCGCGAGACCGTTGGTCATCGCCAGTAGCGCCGAGGCGGTGCCGAGCGGCGAGTGACGCATCTTGAACGCGCCGCGGGTCTCGAGATCCTCCAGCACCTGGGCGAGCTCTCCGCGTGTGCGCCGGTTGTAATCGGCTACCTCGGTCCCGATCTCGGGATGGCGGCGAGCCTCTCCGATGATCTCGAAGGCGAGCAGGAACAGCTCCGGCTCGAACTCGAGGATGTCCTGGAGATTCGCGAGCAGGACGTTGACGAGGTCTTCGGCGCTGTCGGCGACCTGCGCGCTGCTCTTGATGACGTCGATCAAGCGGTCGGTCTCGCGGCGCACGACCTCGATCAGCAGACGCTCCTTGGAGCCGAAGTAGTAGTGCAGCAGCCCGCGGCTGACCCCGGCCTCGCGGGCGACGTGATCGAACGTCGCGCCGGTCGCGCCGTAGTTGGCGACGCACTTGCGCATCGCCTCGACAATGCGTGAGGCCTTGTCGTTGTTGAGGTCCTGGGTGGCGGTCGGCGCTGCCACGGCCGATCGTGGTGTATCCGGTGTCGTGTTCAATGTGGTCGTCAAGTCTACTTGTAAGTCAGGTAGTTTGGCTAACTGGCCAGTCGGAAGGGCGCGTAATGGCCGGGGATCACGGTTTTGGGCTGTAGGTCGCGGATCTTTTTCCACTGCGTAAGTAGGGTCTCACGTTCGGGAAAATCGTCGGGAAGCATCATCGAATCGAAGTATTCTGGCAGGGGTCCGACGCAATCGCTGGGGATCGCCACCAGACCGTCTTCGGTATCCACCAGCAAGGTGATCAGCCCGTCGGCGTGGCCGGGCGTCAGCATCCAGCGCAGGCCGGGCTCGACCTCCCCGTCGTCGCCGTCGAGAACCTCGACGTCACACAACTCCAGCAGCCCTTTCTGGATCTCGGCGTAGGGCGCCGCAAGCTCTTTTCGGTGTACCAGGACCCGCCGACCCGGGAACTCCACGAGCGCTCCGACGTGATCGAAGTGAAGGTGAGTGAGAATTACATCCTGAACGCTGAACGGATCGACGCCTAGGCCTTCGATCGCGGATGTGTATGGCGCTCCTTGCATAGCTACTCCCGGATCCACTATGTACCTCTTCGCCGCGGTAATCAAGCAGGAATTCGGTATTACCAGCATTGCGGCGCGATCACCCCGATTTTGAATGTCCTTGTACCGGCGAAAACCGGTAGGCGAGTCGGGCGCAGGGTGATGTTCGAGCGCTCCGGCGTTGACCTCGAACACGATCCGCCGTTCGGGGATCAGCAGGTCGACCCGGTGCGATCCAGGCGAGTCGGCTTCATCGGTGCGGCCGGGCACCTATCAGTCCTTCACGCGAACCGGGACCGAGCCGGCGCCACCGCTACGAGGATCCGTTGGTGCTCGTGGTCGAGCTGTACTTGAACTCTTCTTCGGCGCCGAACAGGGCGTCGAGCACCTTCTTGCGCAGGCCTTCGTTGGTGGCGATCGCGCCGATCGCGCCGATAACGCCGAGCAGGAAAAGCTTCTTGAAGGCGCCGCCCTTGCGTTTTCTCGGCGGCTCGATCAGTGTGGCGCGGGTCTGCTTGATGCCCTTGATCGCCTGTTCGAGATCTCGGCGAATCTTTTTGTCATTGGCGAGGTCGTTTTTGTCCCAGCCCTTTGAGGCGGCGCGGTCGAATGCCTTGCGCGCTGACCTCAGCGCCGAGACGGCGTTGTCGCGCAGCTCTTTGTCCTCGATCAGTTTCTGGATGTAGGGATTGCGCTTGGCGTTGTGGCCCGCCTCGAAAAGCCTGCTGTTGATCTTGCTCGCTGACTCGGTAACTGCCATGACGCTCCAATTCCTTGTCGATGATGTCTCAGACTACAGAAAATAACGCGTTGTCATCCGCGGCGCGCCGGGCGCGCCCGGCGGTTACGTCCGCTTCGCCGCCGTCTTCGGTCGCGTCGAACCCGTCTTGCGATTCGCGGCCTTGACCGTTCGCTCGACCGCCGCGCGGTCGACTTTTCCGTTGCCGCCACTCTTGCCGCGCTTGCCAACGGGCTCCAGTGCGATCTTGAGCACCTCGTCGATCGTCTCGACGAACCGGAACTTGGTGTTTTTGAGCAGCGGTTTCGGGATTTCGTCGACATCGGTCTCGTTGTCCTTCGGCGCGATCACAAGTTTCATCTCGGCCTGCTGGGCGGCGAGCGACTTCTCTTTGAGACCACCGATAGGCAGCACCTGGCCGGTCAGCGTGAGCTCGCCGGTCATCGCGACGTCGCCGCGCACGCAGCGACCCGTGATCAGCGACGCCAGCGCCGTGGCGATCGTGATGCCGGCGCTCGGCCCGTCCTTCGGGACGGCGCCGGCCGGCACGTGGATGTGAACGTCGTTCTTGGCGAACCAATCGCCCGGGAGGTCGGCGCCGATCTCGCCGGTGTGACGCTTGACGTAGCTGAGCGCGGCCTGAGCGGATTCGCGCATCACGTCGCCGAGCTGGCCGGTGATCGTCAGGGCTCCCTTACCGGGATAGGAGGTGGCCTCGACGTAGAGAACGTCGCCGCCGGCGGGAGTCCAGGCGAGCCCGGTCGCCACGCCGGGAACGTGGGCCCGTCGCCGCGCGTCGGGCTTTACCTTGCGCTGGCCGAGCAGTTCGGCCATGTGTCGCGACCGCACGACGCGCTTGCTCTTGCGCGTGCCTTCGGCGAACTCACGCGCGACCTTGCGGCAGACGGCGCCGATTTGACGCTCGAGGTTGCGGACGCCGGCCTCGCGCGTGTAGCCGCTGATGATCTCGGCGAGCGCGTCATCGGTGAACTCGATCTTGCTTGCGGTCAGGCCGTTGCGTTCGACCTGACGTGGAACGATGTATCGCCGGGCGATCTGCCGCTTGTCCTGCTCGGTGTAGCCGGAGAGCTGGATTACTTCCATGCGGTCGCGCAGCGGGCCGGGAATCGGATCCAGCATGTTCGCCGTGGCGATGAAGGTGACGTTCGAGAGGTCAAACGGAAGGTCGAGGTAGTGATCGCGGAAGGACGAGTTTTGCTCGGGGTCGAGCACTTCGAGCATCGCGCTGGCGGGATCGCCGCGAAAGTCGGCGCCCATCTTGTCGATCTCATCGATCATCAGGACCGGATTGTTTGAGCCGGCATCGCGCAGCGCGCGGATGATCGTGCCCGGCATCGCCCCGACGTAGGTGCGGCGATGGCCGCGAATCTCGGCCTCGTCGCGTACGCCGCCGACGCTGATGCGCTCGAAGTTTCGACCCATCGCGCGGGCGATGCTGCGGCCGAGCGAAGTCTTGCCGACACCTGGAGGGCCGACCAGACAGAGGATCGTTCCGCGCGCGTCGGGCTTGAGTTTGCGGACGGCGAGAAACTCGATCAGACGGTCTTTGACCTTTTCGATGTCGTAATGGTCCTCGTCGAGCACCTTGCGCGCGTGCTTGAGATCGAGATTGTCCTCGGTGCGGCGATCCCACGGGAGTGAGACGATCCATTCGAGGTAGCCGCGGATCACGCCGTACTCCGCGGCGGCGGCCGGCAGCCGCTCGAGCCGTTCAAGCTCGCGGGTCGCCGCCTTCATCGCGTCCTCCGGAAGGTTGGCTTCTTCGATCTGCGTGCGCAGCTCCTCGGCCTCGGCCGCGTCGGGGTCCGACTCGCCGAGCTCGTCTTGGATCGCCTTGAGCTGCTGACGCAGGAAGAAATCGCGCTGCGAGCGGTCGACCTCTTCCTGGACCTGAGTCTGGATCTTGGTGCCCATCGCGATCACGTCGGCTTCGCGGGCGAGCAACCGCGCGAGGCGACGCAGGCGCTTGGAGACGTCTACCTCTTCGAGCAGCTCTTGCTTTTCGGCGGTCTTGAGTCTCAGCGAGCCGGCGATCACGTGCACCAGGGTGCTCGGGTCATCGACGTTGGCGACTGCGACCATCAGCTCTTCCGGCAGATAGGGGACGTTCTCGACGATCTGGTTGAACGACCCCTGCACACTGCGTACGAGCGCCTCGAGCTCGGTCGACTGCTCGATCCTGTCCGGCAGCTCGATCACGTTGGCGACGAGGTACGGGGTGGTGCGAACGTAATCGGTGATGCGAATCCGCTGCGAACCCTGGACGAGCACGCGCAGCGTCTCGTCGGGCATCTTCATCATGCGGGCGATCGTGCCGACGACGCCGACGTCGTAAAGTTGGTCGGGACCGGGGTTCTCGTTCTCGGGCTCGCGGCCGGCGACCATCGCGATCATGCGATTTCCGGCGAGCACGTCGTTGACCAGCTCGATCGACCGCTCCTGCCCGATCGCCAGCGGAGTCAGGGTGTCGGGGAAGGTGACGGTCTCGCGCAGCGGCAGCACCGGGAGGACCCCCGGCGGGGCCGAGCCCCCGAACTCGACGTCCCGTGGCTCGCCGGAGGAGCTGATCGCGATGATGCGGTCGTCGTCGGCCATCAGCGCGGCTCGCCGGACCTCTCGGTCTTCTTTATCGCCGTCAGCGCGATCTTTTCGGGTTCGGCAAGCGGAAGCTCGATTCGCAGCAGACCGTCCTCGTAGGTGGCCTTCGCGGCGTCGGGCATGACGTCGGCGCCGAGTTCGATCACGCGGCGGAAGGGGCCGTGTTCGAGCTCAATCTGCTGGTAGAGCAGATTCCGGTCCTCGCATGGCTTGCGTTCGCCACCGATCACCAGGCGGCGGCCCTGGACTTCGAGTGCGACGTCGTCGATCTCGATTCCGGCGAGGTCGGCGGTCACGACCGCGCGCGGCGGGTCGCCCGTGTAATACACGTCGACCTTCGGCTGGAACCCACGGCGCTTGCCGCTGGAGACGCCCATGCGTTCCCAGCTGTGCCCGAATAGCTCGTCGAGCTGGCGGCGCATGCGTTCGAAATTGGCATAAATATCGTCGTCGCGCATAGGAGAAAATCTACTTCGGTAAATCTACATCGCTCGTGCGCCGGGCCGGCCGCCGGGTCGTCGGGCCGTGGCGGTCATCAGTCGCCAGATGACGTCGCTAAATGATGTAGACCGAACCCTCACCGGCGACCGCGACCGGCCCGCCGAAGGCGTCCTCGGCCTCGGACTTGGCCCAGAGCTGGTCGAGCTCGTCGGAGATATGGGTGAGCACCAGCCGCTGAGCGCCGGCGCGGTTGGCGTGTTCTCCGGCTTCCTGCGCGGTGAGATGGCCGCGCGTTCCAGAACGTTCCGGGCGCGGCAGCGTCGATTCGAGGATCAGCAGGTCGGCGTCACGCGCGAACTCGACGATCTCGTCGTTGGGCCGGCAGTCGGCGCCGAAGACGAAGCGCTTGCCCGCGCTGTCTATGAACTCGATCGCCCAGGTGTCGACGTAATGCGGGACCGGTTGAAAGCGAAGCTCGAGCGCGCCGATCGCCAGCGGCCGCGCCGGGTCGTATTCGTGCACTCTGAAGGCCCGTTCGATCAGGTCGCCGGCGCCGATCGCGGCGGTGACTTTGTTGATGACCGCGAGACCGCCGGGCGGTAGGTAGAGCGGCGGCCGCGACGGATCCTCGACACCGGACCAGCGCGCGACGGGGACCGGTTGCTGGCGCGGGGCGTAGATCAGCGCGAAGGCATACGGGATCAGATCGAAGAAGTGATCGGCGTGCATGTGGCTGATCACGATCGCGTCGGTACGGGTGTAGTCGCGGAGGCGGCGCAGCTTCGCGAACGAGCCGTTGCCACACTCGAGCGCGATGCAGGTGGAAGTGTCCTCGACGAGATAGCCGGAGCAGGCGCCGCCCGCATCCTGCCAGGCCGGGGATTTTCCTAGGACTGTGACCCGCATAACTCAGTGTTCGCCAACTGTCGCGGAGTTGATCAGAAACTACGACGACGGTTCCGCTGGAGGACCGTAGCGCGCCGCGGCCGCCGGCGACGGCGAACGGCCGACAGCCGACCCGGCAGGTCGGTGCGGCGAGACGTGGCGACAGCGCTCAGGCGCGCTGCTCGAACGCTCGGGCGCTGCGCGTACGTTCCTGGCGGAAGACGAAGGTCAGCTGCTGCGGCGCCTTGAGCCCGTGCGCGTGATCGCGAAAGGTCGGGCAGGGTTCGGACCGGTCGAGTGCGCAGAGCATGTTGCGGGCGAAGTAGCAGTCTTCGCAGCTGACCTTCGGCTTGCGCCGGCGCTTCGGTCCGGCCGGCGCGGCGGACACTCCGAGGGCTGAATTCGGAGCTGCCGGGGCTGTGATTTCGCTCGTCCGCATCGGTCTCGCAACCTAGCGCAGGACCGGCCGGCGCTCACCGACCGACCGCGCAAATCGCGCGGATTTCTTTGCGCGCCGGCGCTTGGGCTCAGACCCGCGCGAGCGCCTCGACCAGCTCAGTCACCGCCGCGGCCGAGTTCTTCAGCGCCGCGGTTTCGGTGTCGGAGAGGTCGATCTCGATGATTTCCTCGATTCCGCCGGCGCCGAGCTTCACGGGCACGCCGACGAACAAGCCGTTCATCCCGAACTCGCCCTCACAGAGCGCCGCGCACGGCAGGACGCGCTTCTGGTCGTTGACGATCGCGTCGACCATCTCGACCGTCGCGGCCGACGGCGCGTAATAGGCGCTCCCCTTTTGCAGAAACTTGACGATCTCGGCGCCGCCGTCGCGGGTGCGCTGGACGATCTCTTCCAGCCGGCCGGCGCTGATCTTCTGCGCGACCGGGATTCCGGCGACGTTGGTGTAGGAAACGACCGGGACCATCGTGTCGCCGTGGCCGCCGAGAACGAAACCGGTGACGTCGGCGGTCGAGACGCCAAGCTCCCAGGCCAAAAACGTGCGGAAGCGGGCCGAATCGAGTACGCCGGCCATGCCGATCACGCGCTGACGCGGAAAGCCCGTCACGTCGTAGACGACGTGGCACATCGCGTCGAGCGGATTGGTCACGACGATCACGATCGCGTCGGGCGAGCGCTCGGCGACCTCCTTGGCGACGCCACCGACGATCTCCTTGTTCTTCGCGAGCAGATCGTCGCGGCTCATACCCGGCTGCCGTGGGAAACCGGAGGTGATGATCACGATGTCGGAGCCGTTTGTCTCTTCGTAGCCGGTGGTGCCGGTCAGCGTCGCCTCGTAACCGACGACCGGACCTGCCTGGTTGAGGTCGAGGGCCTTGCCCTGAGGGATGCCGTCGATGATGTCGACGAGTACTACGTCGGCGTAGTCGCGTTCGGCGAGACGCTGGGCGCATGTCGCGCCGACGTTGCCGGCGCCTACCACGGTGATCTTCTTTCTGCTCATGGCGAAGGGAACTCCTTAAGTCTTTAGGCGAGCGTACGCCCGCGGTCTTTCTGCATTGGACGGTCCGCGTCGACCGATTAGAAGCTCGGTGTGCGGCGCGCCGATTCGCGCTGCCGGCCGCGTTCCAGACAGAGAAAGTAGCGGCCCCGGGCCAGCGATTAGGCTCGGCCGCCTGTAGGTCGACCTCGAGCAGCGGTAATCGCGGTTTGTCGTTGCCGCGGAGGCAGCGGTCATCGGTCGGCCCAAGCCATCCTACGCCGCCGGCTCGGCCATTGAGCCGTCTTACGCCGCCAGCTTCGCGATGATCGCGTCGGCATATTCACTCGTGCCGACGGCGGTCGGGTCGTCGCGCGTCGGCTTGAGGTCGTAGGTCACGTCCTTGCCCTCGCGGATCACGTCGGCGATCGCGGTCTCCAACCGCGAGGCGGCGTCGCTCTCCTCGAGGTAATGCAGCATCATCACGCCCGAGAGCATCAGCGCGGTCGGGTTGATCTTGTTCAGCCCCGCGTACTTCGGCGCCGAGCCGTGCACCGCCTCGAAGATCGCGACGTCGTCGCCGATGTTCGCACCGGGCGCCACGCCGAGACCGCCGATCATGCCCGCGGCGAGGTCGGAGACGATGTCGCCGTAGAGGTTCGGCAGAATGATCACGTCGTACTCCTCGGGCCGCATCACCAGCTGGTTGCAGAGGTTGTCGATGATCCGCTCCTCGAACTCGATTTCGGGGTACTCGGTCTCGGCGATTCGCGTGCCCTCGCGCAGGAACAGGCCGTCGCTGAACTTCATGATGTTGGCCTTGTGAGCGAGCGTCACCTTCTTGCGGCCGTGCTTCTTGGCGTACTCGAAGCCCGAGCGCACGATCCGCTCGGTGCCGTATACGGAGATCGGCTTGATCGAGATGCCGGAGTCCTCGCGGATGCGGATCCCCGACAGCTTCTCGACGTCCTCGATCAACTCGAGCGCCTCGGGCGAGCCCATCTCGAACTCGATGCCCGCGTAGAGGTCCTCGTGGTTCTCGCGGATGATCACGATGTCGGTCTCGGGGAAGCGTGTGCGCACGCCCGCGTAGGCCTTGCTCGGGCGCTGGCAGCTGTAGAGGTCGAGTTCCTTGCGCAGGGCGACGTTGATCGAGCGAAAACCGGATCCGACCGGAGTGGTGATCGGTCCCTTGATCGCGAGCTTGGTGCGCTTGATCGACTCGATCACGCGGTCGGGCAGCGGGGTGCCCTCCTTCTCGTACACGTCGACGCCGGCGTTCTGCCGGTCCCAGTCGAACTCGACGCCGGTGGCCTCGAGGACGCGGCGCGTCGCCTCGGAAATCTCTGGCCCGGTGCCGTCGCCGGGGATGAAAGTCACTTCGTAGGCCACGTCAATTCCTCGCTTATTTCTGAAATATCTGGATTTCGGGCTCCAACGCCTTTCGGGCGTGAGCCATCCGCTGCCAACGCAGCGAGGTTAGCCTGACAAAATAGAGGGCATGTTTGGGGGTTCGCAAGGGTTGCCGTTGTTTCGGATCGCTGGTATCAGCGTCACCGCGAACTGGACGTGGCTGCTGGCGCTCGGCTACGTCGTCGTGATCCTCTCGGGCGACTACGAAGCGATGCTCGACCCAGGACAGCAGGCGCAGGCGTATCTGTGGGCGGTCGGGGTTTCGTTCCTGTTCTTCGGATCAATCGTCCTGCATGAGTTCGGACACGCGATCGTCGCCCGGCGCAACGGCATCGGCATCCTCGGAATCGAGCTCTGGCTGCTCGGCGGGCTCGCGAAGATGGATCGCGACCCGAACTCGCCGGGCGTCGAGTTTCGCGTCGCGGCCGCCGGGCCGCTGGTGACCGCGCTGGTCGCCGCCGCCTGCCTCGGCGCTGCGTTCGCGATTGACACCGACCAGGCCGGCCGCCTCGTGCGGTTGCAGCAACAGGGCGGCGAAGAGGCGTGGCTGGCGAGTGTTGTGTGGCTCGGCGTGGTCAACGCCTTCCTGCTCGTGTTCAACCTGATCCCCGCGTATCCGCTTGACGGCGGCCGTATCGCTCGCTCGATCGCCTGGCGCGTGTCGGGCGATCGCGACCGAGCCACCGGGATCGCCTCGTGGATGGGGCGTGTCTTTGGCTATGGCTTGGTCGCACTCGGGGTGCTGATGATCTCGACGCGGCCGCTCTCCGGGATCATCTTCGCCGTCATGGGCTGGTCGCTGGCCCAGTCGGCGCGCGGGGCCGCTCTCGGGCGCAACCTGCTTGGCGAGGCGAGAGACCTGACGGTCACCGACGTCATGGATCGCCAGCCGGTGGCCATCGGCGACGACGTCCCGGTTGACCGCGCGCTCGAAGAGTTTTTCTGGCGTTACCGCTGGCCGTGGTTTCCGGTCGTCGACGTAACCGGGCGGTTCGTCGGACTGATCGAGCAGCACGCCGTCGAACGGATCGACGAGGCCGATCGCGCCCAACGTCGCGTCGGCGAGCTGATCGCGCCCGACTCGCGCCGCCTGCGATCGGTACTCGACGACACGCCGCTGACGGCCGTGCTCGCCAACTCCGCGATCGGTGAGTTCGGCGCGCTGATGGCCGTCGACGGGCAGGGCATGCTGCGGGGCGTAGTCACCGTCGAGCAGGCGCAGCGCGCGTTACGCGACGCGATCTCCCGCGCAACACAGTCCAGGCCCGACGCCGGTCAGTAACCGAAGCGTCTGACGATCTCACGGCCGAACACTAGGCGTTCGAGTTGAACGACCAGCAACTGCTCACCTTCGTCGAACGAACTGTCGCCGGTGACGCGCGCAAGCGCCGGTAGATAGCCGTCCTCCAGATAACTGCGCGCGGTCGCCTCGTCACGCCAGACCTCGGCGATCCAGCGGCCGCTACGTGCATCGCCCGCGGCATGAGCGATCAAACCCACCGGCAGCGCGTCGGCGAATCCGAGTTCTGTCATCAGCGATTCGTAGTCCTGCGCCGATTGCGCCGGAAAACGTATGTTCATCATCACGGGCGCGCCGCCAAGCCGGTGGATCGACTGCCGGTCGTCATCCTCGGCAATGTCGACGAAGCTCGCGGCGTCGGCGGAGAGCAGGAAGTCTTCGACCGGGCGGATGTCCGGCTCGATGTCAACCGGCCTGCCTTGATCGTCGGTGGCGGCGCCGTGGTCGCGCATGACATTCGAGACCGCCGCGACGATCGCTTCGCTGAAATGCGCCTCGAGGTCGGAGCGTTCGCGCCACAAATCACAGACGATCCAGGTTCGGCCGACGTGCCCGCCGAGGTGGATCGCCATTTGGTCGGGCAGTCCGCGCGCGTACCCGAGCTCTCGGTAGGCCTGCAAGTAACGCTCGGGGCCGGTGTTCTGCGTCATGTAGAGCGAGCCCGCGCGTACGTCGCGACGGACCTCCGAGACATCGACCCGGTGGGGGAGACCAGTGGCGTGGACGCGCTGAACTTCGCGGCCGACGTGAACGGGCTTGTTACTTCGCACTACAACCTCACTCACAATATTCGGTATAACGATTTCATCTTAAACCCTTTGAGCTTTGACCGCCGCCACGAGCGTCTGTCCCGGTCGTCGGCGCAGACCCGGTGGCGGCTCCGGCCGGGATCGCTCCCGCGAGGGTCATTGTTCTGCTTCGAGAGGCCGGTAAATTCAGGAAACGCTCGCTCATCTGTATTTGGCCAGGGACGACTCCCTCCATTGTTCGTCAGGAAGCAGGTTCAGGTTAAGCGCGCGGGAAAACTCCGTCAACGGCGACACCGCCGGTCGATGAACCGCGGAGCGGCCACGGCAAACCTCGGAACGGACGCCGGAACCCGTTAGCGGCGCCGGGCGGCGTGTACTAGGCTTGCCGCCGCCTTGCCAGAGCATGACGTATTAGTAATCGGGGCCGGTCTCGCCGGTCAACGCGCCGCACTCGCCGCTGCTGAGCAGGGGGTGACCGTCGGCATCGTCAGCAAGATCCATCCGGTCCGCTCGCACAGCAACGCCGCGCAGGGTGGGATCAACGCCGCACTCAACCCCGACGACTCCTGGGAGTCCCACGCTTTCGACACCGTCAAGGGCTCCGATTACCTCGGCGACCAGGACGCGATCGAGATTATGTGCAGCGAGGCTCCGGAGGAGATTCTCCACCTTGAGCACCTCGGCGTCACCTTTCACCGCAACGACAAGGGACTGCTTGGTACGCGCGCCTTCGGCGGAGCCTCGGCCGCCCGCACTTACTACGTCGCCGACATCACCGGACAGGCGATCCTGCACGTGCTTTACGAGCAGATGCTCAAGTACAGCGATCAGATCGACCGCTACGAAGAGTGGTTCACCGTCGGGCTGGCGATCGGCGACGACGGCCGCTGCCACGGCGCGGTCATGCGCAACATCCGCGACGGCGCGCTCAAGGTCTTCAGCGCCAAAACCGTGATCCTCGCCACCGGCGGCTCCGGGCAGATCTACCGCCCGACCACCAACGCGCTGGTCTGTACGGCCGACGGGATGGCGATGGCCTATCGCGCCGGCGCCGCGCTGATGGACATGGAGATGATCCAGTACCACCCGACCACGCTGCTGGGCAACGGGCTGCTGATCACCGAAGGCGCCCGCGGTGAGGGCGCACACCTGTACAACGCGCTCGGCGAGCGCTTCATGGAGAAGTACGCGCCGAACAAGATGGAGCTCGCCTCGCGCGACGTCGTCTCGCGCGCCGAGCAGACCGAGATCAACGAGGGCCGCGGCTTCCCCGACGGCTCTGTGCACCTCGACGTCACGGTCGTCCCGAAGAAGCGCATCCACGAGGCTCTGCGCGAGATCGTGATGGTCGGCCGCGACTTCGCCGGCATCGACATCACCAAGCAGCCGATCCCGGTCAAGCCGGGTCAGCACTACATCATGGGCGGTGTCAAGACCGACGTCGACGGCCAGACCGATATTCCCGGGCTCTACGCCGCCGGAGAGGTCGCCTGCGTCTCGGTTCACGGCGGAAACCGGCTCGGCGCCAACTCGCTGCTGGACACCCTGATCTTCGGCAAGCGCTCGGGAGTGCATGCGGCGACCGTCGCCAAGGGTATGAACATGCCGCGGGTCCCGGTCGCCGAGCTCGACATGGTTCGTGACGAGATCGACTCGATTGAGAACCGCGGAAGGGACGGCCGCCGCGTCAGCGAGATCAAGGCCGAGCTCGGCGACGTGATGAACGACAAGGTCGCCGTCTATCGCGACGAAGAGGGTCTCAAGAGTGCGCTTGAGGTCATCAAGCGCTTGAAGGAGGAGGCCGGGAGCGCCTACATCGACGACCACGGCAAGATCTTCAACCAAGATGTGCTCGGCGCGATTGAGCTGGGGTACATGGTCGAGATCGCCGAGACGATCGTGCTCGGCGCGCTCGAGCGCAAAGAGAGCCGCGGCGCGCAGTTTCGCACCGACTTTCCCGAGCGTAATGACGAGGAATGGCTCAAGCACATCAACATCAAGCTGGCCGACGGCAAGCCAGTGCTCGAGTACAGCCCGGTCAAGATGACCCAGTGGGAACCGCAGGAGCGCACCTACTAGCTCCGGGCCACCGGACGTACTAGTTTCTACCCGCCGGGACGATGCCGAACTACACGCTCAACATCCGCCGTTTTTCACCTGAGTCCGGCGAGCCGGCCTACTGGGAGAAGTTCGAGGTCGAGATGGAGGGCCACCGCCCGGTGCTCGACGCGATCCTTCAGGCGCGGGCCGCCGCGGACGGTTCGATCGGCATCCGCTGTTCCTGTCAGGCGGCGATCTGCGGGTCGTGCGGCGTGCGGATCAACGGCAACCCAGCGCTCGCCTGCAACACACTCTTGCGCGACGCGCTCGGCACCGCCGCCGACGGCGCGACGATCGACATCGAGCCAATGGGCAACATGCCCGTCATCAAAGATCTGATCGTCGACATGGACGCCACCCACTGGAAGAAAGTCCGGCGCGTGATCCCGTGGCTGGTCCCGGCCGGCGACCCGCCTGAACGTGAGTACGTGGTGCCGCACGAGTCGATGGTCGATGTAACCCAGTCGATGGCCTGCATCCACTGCGGTGTCTGCGTCTCGGACTGCCTCTCGATGGAGGCCGACCCCGAGTTCGTCGGTCCGGCGGCGTCGGCCAAGGCGTATCGCTTTGTCGGTGACCCGCGCGACGCCGCGACCAAGGATCGCCTCGTCGATCTGGCCAACGACCCGAGCGGTATCTACGACTGCACCCACTGCTTCAAATGCGTCGAGGTCTGCCCCAAGGGCGTCGCTCCGATGAACCAGATAATGCGCCTGCGCCGCCGCGCGACGGCCGACTTCGGCATCAAGGATCACAACAACGGCTACCGCCACGAGAAGGCGTTCGTCTCGATTATCGAAAGGTGGGGCACGTTGCACGAGGCCAAGCTGCTGCCCGACAGCTACGGCGAAGGCGTTCTCGGCAAGGCGACCCCGGATGCCCAGAAGAACCTGATCGCGTCACTGCCGACGGCGCTGCGCGGTTTGAAGTCGGGCAAGGTCACGATCCCGAAGGTCCTGCACCACCACAAGCTTCCCGGCCAGGACAAGGTCAAGGCGATCTACGAAAAGGTCCACGCCCGTGACGAGCGCGTCGAGCTAAACCTCTACATCGTCGGCGACGAGGCCGAGATGATCGACGATGAGCCGGCGCCGGCCGGCGTAACCGCCGGGGCGAGCGCCGGCCAAGCGGGCGCCGCCGCGACAAACACCCAGGAAGAAGGCAGCTGATGAAGGTCGCGTACTGGCCCGGATGTGTCTCGCGCGGGTTCACTCCCGAGTTGCACGGATCGATGGAACTGGTGGCCCCCAAGGTCGGCCTCGAGCTACACGCGCTCGATCGCGCCAACTGCTGTGGCGCGGGCGTGATCGCCGAGCACAACCAAGAGCTTGCCGACACTCTGAACGCTCGCACCTTCGCGATGGCCCAGGCCACCGACGCCGAGATGATGATGAACATCTGCTCGACCTGCCAGGGCGCCCAGAGCGAGTGCCAGGAGCGACTCGACGCCTCCAGCGAGTACCGCGAAGTCATCAACGAGAACCTCGCGCCCGAGAGCCTGCGCTACGAGAAGGGCGTCACCAACAAGAATTTCCTCTGGGTGATGGTCGAGGACATCGGCCTCGACAAGCTGCGGTCGCTGGTCAAGCGCCGGCTCGACGGCCTGCGGATCGCGCCGTTCTACGGCTGTTACATCATCCGGCCGACCGACCGTCTCGGCTACAAGGAGCACCCGCTCCGCGACCAGTATCTCGAGCAGGTGATCGAGGCCGTCGGCGCGACATCGGTCGCCTATACCGGCAGCCACAAGTGCTGCGGTTTCCCGGTGATCACGATGAACAAGAAAACCTCGCTGACTCAGGCCGGCCGGCACCTCGGGGACGCGATCGACGCCGGCGCCGACGCGCTGGTCACGCCGTGCCCGCTGTGCCACATCAACCTCGATCTCCAGCAGCCAGAGGCCGCGAAGTTCGTGGACAGAGATTTAGGTATTCCGGTACTACACTTCCCTCAGCTCATCGGACTCGCCTTAGGGTTTGAGCCGAAGGAGCTGGGGATGGGAAAGCACGTTGTCTCCACTAGGGAAGTGGCCGCCAAGGTCACCGCTCTGGCGGCCGCGGCGTAAGCACCCGGACAAGCTCTCAGCACCGCCATGGGGGAGGATGCTGGGGATGGAAAGAGGCCGCTATCGCGGCCTCTTTCGCGTCGTGCGCCGGACATGACTCGACGCTCGGAACCCAGCGAAACCGCGCCGCCGGCCGACGTCACGACGTTCGTCCGCAGCCTGCGCTTCAATGTTTTCGATGACGCCGCTCGGACGACCGACGCTCGAAGAGGTACTGGCCGCCGCCGAACGCCGCGCCGACGACGGGCGCAAGGTGCACCCCGGCTTTGACTTCGCGTCGATGGCGCCGTCGCCGCTGAAGCGGCGCGCCGCCGAAAGCTCGGCGGTCGCCGACGAGTTCAGGATCGCCGACGAGGCCGGGATCACCCACGAGGCCGGGATCACCGACACCCGCGCGATCGCGCCCGAGCCGTCGCCGGCCACGACCGACGAGATCACCGCCCGGCTCGGCGCCGCCCGCGAACGCCTGCGCCGCGCGACCGAGAAGCTCGACCGCGCCACGTAGGCCCCGATTCGCATATCGACGGTGCGAACCCACGCTTGACGGCGGCCGCGTTGACCGCCGCGCTCGACGCGATCGCCGACTCGGCCGACGCGGCGCGGCTGCGGCGGTTCTTCAAAACCGGGCCCGGCGACTACGGCGAGGGCGATGTCTTCATCGGCGTACGGATGCCGGCGATTCGCGCTGTCGTCCGCGAGTTCCGAGAGTTACCACTCGACGACGTGCGGGTAGCCCTGGCGAGCGCGGTACACGAGCACCGCATGGCCGCTCTGGTGATCTGTTGCGAGCAGGCCAGACGCGCGAAGAAGCGGGGGGACACGCGGGCGCAGCAGGCGCTCTTCGATTTCTACCTCGCCCATACCGACCGAATCAACAACTGGGACCTGGTCGACGTGACCTGTCGCGACGTAGTCGGCGAGTACCTGCTGACGATCGATGACGCTCGCCCGCTGAAACGGCTCGCGCGCTCGAGTGTGATGTGGGAACGCCGCATCGCCATCGTAAGCACCTGGTCGTTCATCCGGGCTCGTCAATTGGGCCCGACCTTTGAGATCGCGGAGCTGCTGCTCGACGATCAGCACGACCTGATGCACAAGGCGACCGGGTGGATGCTGCGTGAGGCAGGCAAGAAGGACGAGGCCGCCCTCGAACGCTTTCTCGGTCAGTTCGCCGCGCGCATGGCGCGAACGACGCTGCGTTACTCGATAGAGCGGCTTGCGCCCGAACGGCGGCGGTATTGGCTGGCTTACGGCCGCCGGTCGTGAATCCCGACCACGATCTTCCCCAAGGTGAATCGTCCGGGCCTCCCTGGAGCCCGGGAGTTCCGATGCGACTCAGCCGACAAGCCCGCGCTGGACGAGCGCTTCGGCGATCTGAACCGCGTTCAGTGCCGCGCCCTTGCGCAGGTTGTCGCCGGCGATCCAGAGGTTGAGGCAGTTGGGGCGGGAGTCGTCTTCGCGGATGCGGCCGACGAGTACGTCGTCTTCGCCTGCGGCGTCGATCGCCATCGGGTAGCGCGCGCCGACCGGGTCGTCGACGACGCGGACACCGGCGGCGGACTCGAGCAGATCGGCGGCGGCGGCGGCGGAAAGCGGCGACGATGTCTCGATGTTGACGGCCTCCGAGTGACCGACGAAAACCGGTACTCGCGCGCAGGTGGCGGTCACCGCCAGATCGGGAATCGCGAGGATCTTGCGCGACTCGTTGATCAACTTGCGTTCCTCGTCGGTGTAGGCGTCACCGTTTTTGAAGGAGCCGGCCTGCGGCAACACGTTGAATGCGATCTGGTGCGGATAGCTGGTCGGCTCCGGCGGGTCTCGTTGTTCGAGCACGGCGGCGCTCTCCGCGATCAATTCGTCGATCGCGGCCTTGCCGGTGCCGCTGACGGACTGGTACGTGGTGATCACGAGCCGCTCGATACCGGCGGCGTCGAGCAGCGGCTTGAGCACGACGACCATCTGTAGCGTCGAGCAGTTCGGGTTGGCGATGATCCTGCTGTGTCCGGGTTCGCGCACCGCGTCGAGCGCTCCGGCGTTGACCTCGGGCACGACCAGCGGGATGTCGTCGTGCATCCGCCAGCGCGACGAGTTGTCGACGACGATCGCGCCGGCCGCGCCGAACTTCGGGGCCCACTCGCCGCTGGTCGTGGCGCCGGCGCTGAAAATCGCGACGTCGAATCCCTCGATCGACACGTCGGAGAGGCCGGTGACCGTCAGTTCGCCTCCGGCGTAGGGGACCTGCCTGCCGACTGAACGCGCCGACGCGAAGGCGACGACCTCGGACGCGGGAAATCCCCGGTCGACCAGTGTGCGCAGCATCTGCGTGCCGACCACGCCGGTCGCGCCGATAACCGCAACGCGCAGGCTCATGGTGCGACGGGTCGATGGTCGCCGGTCGCGTCCTCGACGGCGACGCCGAGGTCGAACGCGTCGTGCAGTGAGCGCACCGCCAGCGGCACCGCGTCGGCGTCGATCACGCAGGAAATCTTGATCGGCGACGTCGAGATCATCTCGATGTTGATGCCCTGTTCGCCGAGCACGGTGAAGACCTTGGCCGCGACGCCGGGGTGCGAGCGCATTCCCGCGCCGATCACGCTGACCTTGCCGATCGCCTCGTTTTTGTCGATCGACTGAAAATCGCCCATCTCTTCAAGCGTGTCGAGCGCGGCGGTCAGGTCGTCCTTGGGAACGGTGAACGACATCTCGGCCGGGTGGTCGCTGCCGAGTGGCTCGTTCTGGATGATCATGTCGACGTTGATGTTGGCTGCCGCGAGCTTGGTGAAGAGCTCGCCGGCGACGCCGGGGCGGTCGGGGACGCCGCGAACGGTCACCCGGGCTTCGTCGGTGGCGTGGGTCACGGCTGTCACAAGTGGGCGTTCCATGGTCTCCTGCTCGCTGACGACAAGCGTACCCGCGCCGTCATGAAAACTCGATCGGCAGTGGATGCGGATCGCGTGATTGCGGGCGTACTCAATCGAGCGCAGCTGTAGCACGCCGGCGCCACTGGCCGACATCTCGAGCATCTCCTCGAATGAGACGACCGGCAGCATCTTCGCGTTCTCGACGATGCGCGGGTCGGCGTTGTAGACGCCGTCGACGTCGGTGAAGATCTCGCAGACGTCGGCGTGCAGCGCGGCGGCGACGGCGACGGCGGTGGTGTCGCTGCCGCCACGTCCCAGTGTCGTCACGTCCTTCGACGATGTCGAGACCCCCTGAAAGCCGGCGACCAGTACGATCTTGCCGTCGTCGAGCCCGGCGGCGATCCGGTCCGCGCGCACGTCGATGATTCGCGCTTTCGTGTGCGATTCGTCGGTCAGGATCCCGGCCTGAGACCCGGTCAGGCTGATCGCCTGCTGGCCCATGTCGTGAATCGCCATCGCCGCCAGCGCGCAGCTGATCCGCTCGCCGGTTGAGAGCAGCATGTCCATCTCGCGCGGGTCGGGACGATCGCTGATCTCCCGTGCCTGGCTGACGAGCTGGTCGGTGGTCTTGCCTTGCGCCGAGAGCACGGCGACCACACGGTTGCCCTTCTCGTGCTCGGTGACGATCCGGCGGGCGGCGTTCTTGATGCGCTCACCGTCGGCGACGGAGCTTCCACCGAACTTCATGACGATTGTTTCGTCCATGTCGGGGGGAGGTTAGTGGCCCCGCGCCGCCGGCAAACCGGCTACCCGAACGGGATGATCTTGACCAGCGGGCGCGTACGCCCGTCCATCATCGCGATCAGGTTGTCGCCGGCGCAGTCGAGTTCGTCGATTCCGCGGCTGGGTAGGCGGACGCTGCGCAGCGGTTGATCGCCGTCGGTGAAAAAGGTCGCCACGTACGGTGGATCGCCGAGCAGTTGCCGGAAGGTGCGGCCGGTCCCCCAGTTTCGCACGCGCCCGGTGATCACCACGTAACCGCTGTCGCAGAGACGGACCTGAGCCAGCCGGCCGCGCCCGATCGTGACGCGTTTGACCGGATTGAGCGTCCCCGGCTCGAACCAGATGTAAGCCGATCGGTACTCGTAGTCGTCGTCGCTGCGGACGCCGACGGCGCGGTCGCCCTCGAAGTCGAGGTACTCGATCCAGTCCCTGACCGGTGACGGGGTCGTCACGGCGGTGGCGATGTCGGTCACGGCGAGATCGCCCTCGCCCGCGCTGAAGAGCCTGTTCCCGAAAAGGGTGAGTCTGTCGGCGTCGAGCCGCCCGGCGAGTACGACACGCGTTCCATCCCGGCGGTAGCCGGCGTATTCGGCCCGGTCGGCGAGCCCGCGGTTGCAGAACTCGCGCCGTTCGAGCACGACGATCGTCCCATCTTCGGCCACGTTCTTCCCGTAGCCGAACCCGTCGCAGACCGCAGGGCTGGCGGGATCATCGCCCGCTGGCGGGCGCGTTGGTCTGATGTAACTGACCGTTCCTCCGAGTTTCGCGATCCGTCGTGGCGCGGGATCGGCTGCGTCCATCGCGAAGACACGGTCGAATCTGGTGTTCGTCTTGCGCCGCCTGTTCGTGGACGCGATTCGAGTCGTGAAGGTGACGCGCCCGCCGCCGGCGTACAAGTTGTAAACGTCCGACTCGATCGTCGAGAAGATCACCCGCTCGGCGCCCGTTGCGAGCGTTCGCTGCACCACGTCTTCTCGTGCTTCCAGGCCATGCTCACGGGAGATTCCGGTGATGGTGACCCGCAGCCAGTAGACGTGGTTGACGTCGATCGCGGTCTCGGCGGTGAATATGTCGCCGGGGCGAGGGAGCGGACCCAGCTCGGGCGGACCACTCGCTCCAAGTGCGCTGAGAACGATGGTCGTCAGGGCGGCGGCTCTGAGCGTCCGGCGAATCGGCGACCGTGACATCAATCAGTAGTCGGCGCCTAGGTGGGCGCGCTCGCCGAAAGCGGCACCGGGAACTGGCGGATCTTCCCCTTGCCCTTGGGTATCGCGCGGTGGAAGAACGCCGTGCCGGCGTCGCAGGTCTCGAAGGCCGTTCCGCGTTTTAGGCGGGTCGGTAGCCGGGCTTCGAGCGTGCCGTCGGCGTTGCGAATCGAGATCGACCACGTGCGTTTGTTCTCGTGGCGAGCGTTCGCCCTGATTCGTTTACGTGACTGCGCACGTGACTCTCTCCGGCCGGGCCTGGCCGGGGGATATGCGTAGCCGGAACGGCCGCCGCGAAGCGAAATCTCGATGAGCTTTTCGCCGCAGAGGTGGAAATAGGAGGTGAATCCGTTGCGACGGAGGTTGACGCTCTTGCTCAGATCTCTGGGATCCGTGAGCAGTGTCGAGCCGCCCGAATCGGACGGCCCATAATAGTCGTCGTAGTGCGGGCCGGGCAGTAGCATGCGGCCGTCCGGCCCAATTTCGACATCACCGTCGGCGCCGGGCGCGTCGAGCGTGAACGCCGACTCTCCGGTGAACGGATTGAGCGTCGCGAGGGAAGATCCGGATAGGGGGTCGCCCTCGAGCGCGCGCATCCAGTCGCCGGTCCCCGGAGTCAGTTCGGCGATCGAGCCGGACCGCTGGCCGGCGCTCCAGGCGCCGACGCGGCTCAGAAGATCCCTGGTGGTGCCATCGGCCGCGATCGCGATCAGCTGTGAGTGAGCGCGCTGGAGCGTGCAGTTGCCGGCCCGCCCGATGTACGAGCGGTCCTCGGCGATCACCTCGCCGGCGGCGGAGATCGCGATCAGGCGGGCGGTCGAGAGACAGGTGTCTCCGTCCTGGGCGCCGTCGCGCGAGAGCAGCGAGACCGGCCGCCATGCCGGCGTTTGCGGTTGCAGTTCGACGACTCGGCTGGAGAGGTTCTTCGAGTGTTTTTGGCCGATGACCACACGGCCGCCGCCGACTTTGAAGCCGGTGATCGAGTAGCTCTCGCTCGAGCTGAAGATCAGTTCGACGCTGTTGCTCGCAAGCGCGCGACGGTAGATGTGGCCGCCGCCGGTCGCCTTCTGGCTCACGCGGGTGCGTTCAAACCAGAAGATCGCGCCGTTGTCCACCTGTGCGTTGAGTAGTGCGTCCGGATCCCTTGGCTTGAACACCGCTGCATCCGCGGTCGCCGCGGTCGCCGGCGACGTCAAAATCGCCAGACACACGGCGACAAAGATCATGCGACGCGCGGTCACGGCCCGTACCTCGTCGCGGAGGATGTGGCGCCGCTGGAGGTCGCCAGCACGAGCGTCTCGCCGTCGCAGGCGATGTCTCGCACCCATGCGCCGTCGGTGATCGCCACTTCGCGGATCAACGCGCCCCGCGCGTCGCGTAGGTTCACACGAATCTTGCCGGCGCGCGGGAGCCCACCGTTGACTAACGAAAGGAGCGCGGAGATTCCGTCTAGTTCAACTTTGCGCGTCGCCTGGAGCTCGTACAGAGACGCGCCGCAATAGTGCAGCGCCAGTCGGCCGGGCAGGCCTGGAGCGATCTCGATCGGTTGATCGCGGTCGCCCAGTGGGAAGAGCACGAATGGATCGGGTGTCGCGTCGCGTTGGTCGTAGTCGTCGCCGGAATCGACTTCGAAGAGGTCTCCGGATTCCCCGGCGAGGGTCGCTAAGTAGGTGCCGGCGACAGCCACCGTTCCGTCGGCGGCCTGCGCGACGGTCGCCGCGAAATCACCGTTCCAGAGGCGCGACAAAGACGCGGTCGCCGTGTCCACCTGGGTGACGCTCTGTAGGAACGGCGCGGATTGTAGGAGCCGGGTTCCGGTGAGCGTGGCTCGACCGAACGCGATCAGGTAGAGCTGCGTGTTGTTGATCTGCAAGACCCGCACGGCGCCGTCGAGCCCGATCGCCACGGTTTCCAGCGCATACGTATGCTGTCCATCGGCCGAGCAGGTACCCGTCAGTCGGTTGACGATCGCTTCGCCGGTGTCGGCGACGCCGGCGAGCACGGCGATACGGCCGCACAACTTGTCGTCGAAGAGATCATTGCCAGTCGGGGACGAGCCGGTCACAACCGAGATCGTCTTGGCGGCCGTCGACCCGGCTTCAAAGGCGACGATTCGCGTGTTGATCCGTGTATTACCACGGCTCTCGCTCGTCCGGACGAGTGAGACCATCGCCCGCCCGCCGCCGGCGCGAAGTGCGTTTACGGTAGCTCCGCGAATACGCAGCAACCGGGTTTCGGCGCCGCTGGTGAGGTCCTTGCGCACGAGTGTCAACGGCGTGGTTCCGTTTTCGAAGGTCCGCTCGGAGTCGAGCGACGTCTTTGAGCGAACGAAGTACAGATGTGGCCAGTCGGTGACGGCCGCGAAGATTCGTGGCTTCGGCCCTCGAGGTTTGCGCGGGCGCGACTCGTGGTCGCTCTTGCCCAGAAGTGCCTTCGACATCGAGAGTCGCGCGCTCCCGGGCTCGCGCACGGCGCGGACGATCCGCGCCACGGCGTCGGCGCTTGCGTCGCTCTTGGGTTTGGCGGCCGGCCGGTCGTTGTCGCCACCGACCGCCGAGGCGACGAGACCGACCGAGATAACGCAGATCGCGAGTGCGATTGTGACTGCGCGCGAAGGCAGCGTCCTTGCCCGATTAAGTGCCGAGTTACCCAATTTCAAGTCCGTCTAGAGACAGCGTAGCGGGCGGGTGTGCCCCTATCGGTGTGTCTGGCTCCGGCGTACGGATTCAGCGGCGGTCGTAGTCATGTGCCGCGGTGCGAATCGACTCGCGGAAGTCCGGATGGGCGATCTCGGCGAGCGCCACTCCGCGCTCGCCGACGGTCATTCCCTCGAGTTCGACTGCTCCGTACTCGGTGACGATGATGTCGATCTGGTGGCGCGGCGTGGTGATCACCGCTCCGGCCGGGTGTTGCGGCACGATCCGCGAAACCAGGCGCTCGCCGACGGTCGCCGTGGCGTGCATGCACAACAGTGAGTGGCCGTCATGCGCGTATGCCGGACCCGAGACGAAGTCTTCGGCGCCGCCGATTCCGCTGAACTGCCGGCCGTCACGGGTGTCGGCGACCACCTGCCCGTGGATGTCGACGCTCAGCGCGCCGTTGATCGTTACGACCCGGCGATTGCGGGCGATGTAGTGCGGGTCGTTGACCTGCTCGACCGGTAGAAACGCGACCTCGCGGTTCTCATGCAGCCAGTCGTAGAGTTCGCGCGAGCCGAGCGCGAAGGTTGTGATCGAAAGGCCGTCGCGGAATCCCTTCTGGTTGGAGACCTTTCCCGCCTTGTGCAGCTCCATCAAGCCGTCGTTGAACATCTCGGTGTGGATTCCGTAGCCGCCGCCCGGCTTGGTCGCGAGATGCTCGGCGATCGCCAGCGGGAGCGAGCCGATCCCGGTCTGCAGGGTGGCTCCGTCGGGGATGTAGTCGTCGGCGTGCGCGGCGATCGCGCGGTCGGTGTCGCCGGGCGGTGCGACCGGCAGCGCGGTCGGCTCGCTTTCGGTCTGCACCAGGACGTCGATCTCGTCGAGGTGCAGCGCATGGCGGAACTCGGGCGCCAGGCCGAACGTGCGCGGGAAGCGCGGCGAGGTTTCGACGATCAACAGCCGGTCCGGGTCGGCGCCGGCGGCCTGCAGCTCGGCGATCGTGCCGCCGGCGTGCAGCGAGAGGCTGCACCAGCCATCGGTGTCGGGCGGCGCGGCGGCGGTCACCATCACGCGCGGCGCTTCGCCGGCGATCAGCGGCGCGAAGCGGCGAAAGTCGGCCGGGATGAAATCGATCCGCGCGCCGTTGTCGCGCAGGTAACGCTCGAGCGGGCCGAGAAAGCCGGACTTGTAGCGCACGCCTTCGCGCTGAAAAAGCCCGGTACCGACCGTCAGCAGCGCGCCGTCGACGCTGAGGTTCCGCCAGTCGTCGCGCTCACCGAGCGCGAGCATCAGCGCAGGAGGCCAGGCCGGCCCGAGTCCTGCGCCGAGCGAGTCGGCCGGGCGTACCAGTGCGGCGGCTTGTTGCGCGCTCAGCTCCCGCGGCATCGGATCAGGTGACCGCGCGGCGTCCCGAAATCGCGCGACCGAGCGTGACCTCGTCGGTGTACTCGAGATCGGCGCCGACCGGTAAGCCGCTGGCCGGACGGGTGATCGTGAGTCCGGGGCGGCGCTCGGCCAGCGCGTCGCCGATGTACAGCGCCGTCGCTTCGCCGGTGGTAGTGGGGTTGCTCGCGAGCACGACCTCGGTGACGATCTCAGACTCCGCGCGGCGCAGTAACTCGGCGATCTTCAGATCCTCCGGCTCGACGCCGTCGATCGGCGAAAGCGCTCCGCCGAGCACGTGATACTGGCCGTGAAACTCGTTCGTGCGCTCAATCGGGATGATGTCGCTCGGTTCCTCGACGACACAAATCAGCGACTTGTCGCGCCGCTCGTCGGAGCAGATCTTGCAGACCGGCTGATCGGTGAGGTTGAAACAGACCTCGCAAAAGCCGATCTTCTCCTTGACCTCGCGGATCGCGTCGGCCAGAGCCAGGCCCTCGTCCTCGGGTACACGAAGGATGTGAAAGGCGAGTCGTTGCGCCGTGCGGCGACCGATGCCCGGCAGCTTCGAGAGCTCGGTGATCAGGCGTTCTACGGGTGGTGAGAACATCGCTGAAACCTTACGGTCGCACGAGGTCGGCGCCGCCGGGCCGGCGCGCCACTACATTCCCGGCAGGCCGAGGCCGCCGGCGATTCCGCCGAGACGCTGTTCGGCGAGCTTTTGCGCGGCGCGGAGCCCCTCGTTGATCGCGGCGGTGACCATGTCCTGCAGGATGTCAGCGTCGTCGGGATCGATCGCGGCCGGGTCGATCTTGACCTCGAGCACCTGCAGATCGCCGCTGATCTTGACGGTCACCATGCCGCCGCCGGCCGAGGCCTCGACGACCTCATCCTTGAGTTTGTCCTGGGCGGCCATCATCTCGGCCTGGGCCTTCTGTAGCTGCTGCATCATCTTGTTGAGATCGGGCTGTTGGGCCATCGGGGTCCTTTCGCGAGGTGTTCAGTCGGTCGACTCGGGCTTTTCGGTCGCGTCGAATTCCTTCTTGAGCTGCTCGACGAGGGCGTCGCCGTCGATCCCCGCGACCATCGCGGCGTCGCTACCGTCGCCGAACTCCGCATCCGGTCGCTGTTCGGTCACCGGGGTGAAGGCGAAGCCGGTCGCGTCGGCGATGTGCCCGGAAATCGTCTCGCGGCTGGTCGGTTTGTCGGCGGTGTCCTGGAGATAGCTCGCGGACTTTGGAAAGCCGATGATCAGCTTGCGGCCGTCGACGCTGATCGGCTTGGTGCGATCGAGGACCACTCCCAGGCGCGGACTGGCTTCGTGGACGTTGGCGACGATCGTCGGCCAGGCCGACTGGACCGCTTCGAGGCTCGGGGGCTCGGCTTGATTCGGCTCTTGGCCGGCATCTGGGCCGGCGTCCGGTCCGGCGTCCGGGCCGGCATTCGGGCCGGCGTCCTGTTCGGCGGCGAACGGTCCGGGAGCAGGTTCGGCGAGCGTGGCTGGAGAGGCGGTCACGGACTCAGGTTCCACGGCGATCGCGGCGGTTTGGGCTTCGACGGAGGGTGGCTCGGCAGCGCGCGCGTGCTCGAGGCTGGACGCCGGCTCGGGGCTGGGTTCCGGGTTATGCGATTGCGGGGGCCCGGAGTCGGCTGCGAATTCGGTATCGGACTCTGTTGCGAACTCGGCCGCGGACTCGGGTCCGGGATCTGGATCCGATAAGGGCTCGCTGTCGCCTGCGGCCACCGACTCCGGTTCGGGTTGCGGATCGCCACCGGGACTCGGTTCCATTTGACTCGCTGGATTCGCCGGGACCGCCGCCGGTTCGGCGACGGCCGGGATGGCGACGCTCGCCGGCGCCGGCGCCGGCGCGGTCGACGCCGGTGTTCCCACGGTGGGCGCCGCGACGGCCGCGGTCATCTGCCCCGCGCGTTGCTCCAGCGATTCGATCCGTGCCAGCAGCGCGTCGGGCGAGCTGTCGTCCTCGGGACGGGCGGCCTTGAAAAGCGCGAGCTCGAGCTGCAGCCTTGGGTCCGCGCCGCCGCGAGACATCGTGATCATTTGCGATAGAAGGTCGAGTGTGTGCGTGCTCTGCTCGGGTCCGAAGTGTTCGGACTGCTTGACCAGCAGCGCCGACTGTTCGGTCGTTAGGCCGAGCGCGGCCGGTGCCTCGCCGAGCGTGCCCGCAACGAGTAGGTTGCGTACATGCCCGGCCAGATCGCGCGCGAAGGCGATCATGTCACGGCCGCTGTCGGCGAGCTGGGCGATGGCTTCGAGAACCGACCGGCGGTCGCCGGTTGCGATCGCGTCGGCGGTTCTCAGCAGGAGTTCGAAATCGGCTACGCCGAGCACCGCCTGCACGTCGTCGCTGTCGACCGAGGCGCCTCCGTAGGTGACGAGCTGTTCGAGCGTGCCGAGCGCGTCGCGGAACGAGCCGGTCGCGGCGCGGCCGATCATCGCGACCGCGTCGTCGCCGATCTCGATGTTCTCGGCGTCGGCCGCGCGGCGGACGGCGGTGGCGAGCTGCTCGACGGTCGGGCGTCGAAAGTCAAAGCGGTGGCAGCGGTCGGCGACGGTCGGGAGGACTTTGCCGGCCTCGGTGGTCGCGAGCACGAATACGGTGTTGGGAGGCGGTTCCTCGAGTGTTTTGAGGAAGGCGTTCCAACCCTGAGGCGTGATCATGTGCGCCTCGTCGAGGATGTAGACCTTCCAGCCGCCGCCGACGGGCATCACCGAGACGCTGTCGATCAGGTCGCGGATGTCGTCGACACCGTTGTTGGAGGCGGCGTCCATCTCGACGACGTCCATCGAGACCCCGGCGGCGATCGCCTCGACCGCCGGATCGTCGGCCGCGAAGGTGCTTTTGGGCCCGTCGGCGCAGTTGAGCGCGCTGGCGAGAATCTTCGCCATGCTCGTCTTGCCGGTCCCGCGTGAGCCGACGAACATGTAGGCGTGGTGCACGTTGTTGCCGTCGACCGCGTTGCGCAGCGTGCGCACGACGTGCTCCTGTCCGATCACATCGTCAAATGTGCGCGGGCGGTGGCGTCTGTATAGCGAGGCGGCGGCCGACATGCCGCTCGATCTTATTGCCACCACTCCACTTCTCGCCCACGCCCACATATTCGTGGCGTTTCCGTCACACGGGCATCGCGTTTTCGTCACGCCGACGCAGCAATCCATGCGAGCCCCCCGCCTTTGCC
>JBASWU010000098.1:0-10357 GCA_049276635.1 Solirubrobacterales bacterium
CGCCGCGTCCGAGCGCGACGTACAGCAGCCGGCCCTCCTCGCGCGATACGGTCGGGTTGCGGACCATTTCGGTGAACTGTTTGAGCGCCTGCTCGACCCCGATCCGGACGGTCTCGCCGAAGGCGCCGCTCAACGGCCGGGTGTACGCGGGGATCTCACGGCCGAGCGTTACGACGATCTCGTCACTGATCTTCTGCTGCAGGGGTTCGAGCACCCTCCAGGTTTCTGAAGGCAGCGACTCCCAGGGGCGACGCGGCCGGCCCTCGTTAACGGTGTTCTGTTTGCGCGTCGCCACCTGAACTCGCCACAATTATAACAAGAACAACAAAATTTGGTTCATAATTTGACTATTGGCCGTAGAAACGACTCAAAGTATGCCATATATTCTAACCCATGAGTAAACTTGAGCAACGCATCACAGTCACGGCGGTCGTTCTTCCCTTCATCGGTTTTCTGGTAGCGATCGTCCTGCTGTGGGGCGGGGCCGTCGACGCTCTCGATCTGGGCCTCTTCGCGCTGATGTACTTCATCTCGGCGATGGGCGTCACCGTCGGCTACCACCGGCTCCTCACCCACCGGTCCTTTGAGACCAGAAAACAAATCCGCGCCGCGCTGGCGATCGCCGGCTCGATGTCCGTGCAGGGCGCACCGATCCACTGGGTAGCCGACCACCGTAAGCACCACGACTTCTCCGACGAGATCGGTGACCCCCATAGCCCGCACACGCACGGTAAGCCCGGTTGGCGTGGAATCCTCGGCGGCTGGTGGCACTCACACATGGGCTGGCTGTTCAGCCGCGACGAGCGCGCTTCGGCCAGCCGCTACGCTCGCGACCTCAAGAGCGATCCGACGATCGTCTGGGTCGACAAGCACTTCTTCTCATGGGTGCTGCTCGGCCTGGCGATTCCGTTCGTGCTCGGTTTCGCGCTCTCGGGCGGCGAAATCGGCGCGGCGCTCACCGGCATGTTGTGGGGCGGCTTCGTGCGGATCTTCCTCCAGCACCACGCAACCTGGAGCGTTAACTCGATCTGCCACATGTACGGCAAGCAGCCGTTCGAGGTCGAAGACCAGAGCACCAACAACTGGGCCGTGGCGCTGGTGTCGATGGGTGAGGGGTGGCACCACAACCACCACGCCTTCCCGACGTCCGCCAAGCACGGGCTGCTCGGTCGCCAGTTCGACCCGTCGTACCTGTTCATCAAAGGCCTGGAAAAGACCGGCCTCGCCTGGAACGTGCGCCGGCCCACCGACGAGCAGGTCCAGCGTAAGTTGCGCCCGAACTTCGAAGATCGCAGGCCGGCCCCGGCAACCGATTCCGCCGAATTACCCGCGGATGCCGGTTTCGCCGCACGAGCGGCTTCACCGCTGGCCGACGACGCGCCCGTGGGCGCGTCCACCGAGCGCCAAACGATCACGGCTGACTAGCCCCTCCAAGGGAACAGATCGACGCGGTCGTCCCGACCCGCCGATAACGGCATCACCGAGAACGTGTTCGCGGGACCGGTACAAGTCGAGCTTGCATCGTCCGCAAAGTGCGTGTACATTCTTTACAAACTCGGCTATGCTGTAAACCGAAACGGACGGCATACGCCTAATCGTCAAGAGCAAGAGCGCAAGGAGTCCCCAACAGTGTCCAGCACGACGTTTCCATCCGAGCAGGATTTCAAAGACGTTGATACCGATGACGACAATCCAGTCGAACTCACCCCGGCGACCTGGAAGGATCCCAAGCGCTACGCGTGGATTCTCGGCACGCTGATCCCGGCGGCGCCATTCGCGGCCTGGGGGCTCGTCGACCTGACCGGCTGGGTTGGATTCTGGTTTATCGGCCCGGCACTGGTTTTTTCCGTGTTCCCGTTGCTCGACTTCCTCATCGGCGAGGATTCCGCCAATCCGCCCGACAGCGTGCTTGCCTGGCTGGAGGAGGATCGCTACTACCGCTGGGTGACCTACGGGTTCCTGCCGATCCAATTTGCAGGGATCGTGTTTGCCTGCTGGATGTGGGCCTACGGTGATCTCTCGACGGTCGCGAACGTCGGACTGGCGCTGACCATCGGCACGATCGGCGGCCTCGGCATAAACACGGCCCATGAACTCGGGCACAAACGCGAATCGGTCGAGCGCTGGCTTAGCAAGATCGCCCTCGCCCAGACCTTCTACGGGCACTTTTTCATCGAACACAACCGCGGCCATCACGTCCGTGTCGCCACACCGGATGATCCGGCCAGCGCGCGCTTCGGCGAGAACTTCTACCAGTTCTGGCCGCGGACGGTCCTCGGCAGCCTGCGCTCGGCGATCGAGATCGAGCGCAAGCGGCTGCAGCGGGCTGGCACATCGTTCTGGTCGATCAAGAACGACCTGCTCAACGCCTGGCTGATGTCGGTCGTGTTGTTCGGAACACTCGTCGCCGTGTTCGGCTGGGTGGTGCTGCCCTACCTCGTGCTCCAGGGGATCCTCGGCTTCTCGTTGCTCGAGGTCGTCAACTACCTAGAGCACTACGGACTGGCCCGCCAGGTCAAAGAGGACGGCCGTTTCGAGCGCTGCCTGCCCGCGCACAGTTGGAACAACAACAACATCGCGTCGAACGTCTTTCTGTATCACCTCCAGCGCCACAGCGACCATCACGCTCACCCGACTCGTCGCTACCAGGCATTGCGCAGCTTCGATGAGGCGCCGAATCTACCGACCGGTTACGCGGGCATGATCATGCTGGCTCTGATTCCGCCGGTCTGGAGGCGTGTGATGGACAAGCGAGTGATCGAACACTACGGCGGCGACATCAGCCGCGCGAACATACTGCCGCGCAAGCGCGCGAAGATTCTCTCCAAGTACGGCTCCGGTCGTGGCTCCGGCAGCTCCTCCGGCGACACCGCGATCGCCGGCGCGGGACGATGAGTTGCTTCAAGTGCCCGGTCTGTGGGTACACCTACGACGAAGACGCCGGTAATCCCCGCGAGGGTTTTCCGGCCGGCACGAAGTGGGCCGACGTACCCGACGACTGGAACTGCCCCGACTGCGGCGTCCGCGACAAGATCGACTTCGAACCGATCGCCGACTGATGTCCGGGCGTCCGAGGTACGCCGAAGCCGCTCGCGCGCCACTGCGCGACAGTCTGCTCGACGCCGCCGCGGACCTGCTCGCCGAGTACAGCTGGTCCGAAATCAGCATGGAGGCGATCGCCGCTCGTGCCGGCTTCAGTCGTCAGACGCTCTACAACGAGTTCGGCTCGCGTGACGAGTTCGCCCAGTCGTTCGCGCTGCGCGAGGCCGACCGCTTTCTGACTTCGATCGAGCGGTCGCTGCGTGAACACCCCCACGACCCCCACGTCGCCGTGCAGGTCGCGTTCGCCCGCTTCTTGACGCTTGCCGCGGAGAACCCGATGGTTCGCTCGATCCTCGTGCGCGACGCCGGGGCCGACGACCTGTTCGCGCTGTTCACCACCCGCGGAGGTCCGGTCGTCGAACTCTCGACGGCGCGTCTCGCGCGCGCGGTGCTCGAGTTGTGGCCGGTCGTCGACGAGATGGATGTGCGGATCGCCGCCGAGGCGATGACGCGCCTCGCGATCAGCCATGCCGGCCTGCCGACCGGCTCGATCGAGGTCGCGTCACAGTCGATTGCCGCGCTGATCGGGCCGTTTCTCACCGCGACGTTGCAACGCGAGGGCGTCGAGCTCGATCCGCGCTAGCGTCCGGCGCGATGCCTGCGTTGACTCGCCGCGAGCTTCTGCCGGCCGCGGCCGGCGCGATGCTGCTTGCGCTGGTCATGCACTGGCCGTTGCCGTGGTATCTCGGTAGTCACGTCGAGCGCGATCTCGGCGATCCGATCGTGCAGGCGTGGCAGGTCGCCTGGGGCGGCCACGCGCTACTCAGCCAGCCGCTCGACTTCTTTCAGGCGAACATGTTCTGGCCGCTTCCCGACAGCCTCGCGTTCTCCGACGCGCTGGCCGGCTACGCGCCGGCCGGTCTGGTCGGGCGCGGTGTGCAGGCGGCGATCGTGCGCTACAACCTGCTGTTCCTGTTCGCCTACGCGCTGGCGTTTTTCGGTGCGTATCTGCTCGCTCGTGAACTCGGGTTGCGGCCGGCCGCCGCCGCGGTCGCCGGTGCGGCGTTCGCCTACGCGCCGTGGCGTCTCGAACAGGACGGTCATCTGCACGTGCTCAGCAGCGGTGGGATTCCGCTGGCGTTGTTCCTGTTGCTGCGCGGATACCGCGGTGGCCGGCCGGGGATCGTGTTCGCCGGCTGGGCGGTGGCGGCGTGGCAGGTGAGCCTCGGTTTCACGCTCGGGTTGCAGCTGGGCTATCTGCTGCTGGCGCTGGGCGCGATCTGGGCGGTGGCGATGTGGCGCCGGGGCGCGCTTGTCCGGAGCCCGCGGGAGCTTTCGGCGCGGGCACGGCGGATGGCCGCCGTGACTGCGGCCGGCGGTCTGATCGTTCTGACGACCGGGCTGTTGCTCTCGCTGCCATACCAGCGCGTATTGGACGCGCATCCCGAGGGTCGTCGCACGGCCGCGCAGCTGTCGGGTCTGTCGGGACCGGTCGCGCAGTTCGCCGCCGCGCCGGAGGAGAACTTGGTTTGGGGCGAGGCGACCAGGTCAGTTCGTGACAACCGGCTGACGTCGGTGCCCGAGCAGACGCTGTTTCCGGGACTGGCGATCCTCTCGCTGGCGGTGGCCGGACTGTTCGGGAGCCAGCTGTCACGCCGGCTGCGCATCGGCCTCGGCGTGGCCGTACTGGTCCTCGCGGTGCTTTCGCTGGGGTTCCACACGACCGGAGCGGGGCGTTTCTACCCCTACCGTCTGCTGTACGAGATCGCCCCCGGCTGGCAGGGGATTCGCGTGCCGGGGCGCCTCAACACGCTGACCTCACTGGGGCTGGCCCTGCTGGCGGCCGCCGGATCGCAGTGGCTCGCGGCTCGGATCGCTGCTCGCGTTGCGCCGTTCGGCGCGCGTGGCGGCGGGATCGCACCGACCGTCCTCTGTGCCGCGGCGCTCGCGCTGGTCTGCGTCGAAGGCTCCGGGTTTCAGCCGCTGCCGCCGGGCGGCGGGCTACTTGCCGGTCCGTCCAACCCCCGCGCGCCGCTGGAGCCATCCGGCCAGCGCGGTGTGCCGGACCCGCAGCTGCATCTGCCGATCACGGTCGCCGCCAATCGTCGATACGTGTTCTGGTCGACGGAAGGGTTTCCGCGGATCGTCAACGGGCGCGGCAGTATCGACCCGCAATTCTTTTCGTCGCTTACGCGCGACGTCCGCGGCTTTCCCGATCGCCGCTCGGTCGCGCGGCTGCGCGAGCTCGGCGTGCGCTCGGTGATCCTGCATCCGTATCTGGCTCCCGGGACGGCCTGGGCCGGCGCCGCGGCGCGGTCGCCGGCCGGGCTCGGTGTCAAGCGGACGACTCGGCCGGGAGTCGTGGTCTTCGATCTGCGCTGAATCTTCCGGAGACCGCGCCGCCGCCGAGGATTGCGATCACGACGATCACGGCGGCGATCGAGAGCGGCGTGAAGTCGTGCGAGCGCGGTGAGTCGGTGACCGGCGACGCCGGAGCGAAGGCGGCGACCACCGCCCATCCGAGCACGGCACCGAGGGCGCCGGCGGCGACGGCCGGCCGGCGCGGCCAATCGATCGGCGTGACCGCCAACGCTAGGGCCAGTCCCGCGATCAGCGGCACCAAGAACGGCGTCAGGCCCCACCACCCGTTGTCGACCCCAAACGGCGATAGCACCGTCTGCGTGAAATTACCGATCTCGACCAGGTGCCACCACAGCCCCGTGTCCCCGTTGCCGATCATCGGCAACGTCATCGTCGCGATGGCCATCGTCATCGCCGAGGGGATCAGCAGCGCCACGCCGACCGCGGAAAATCGCCTGATCCCCGGCGCGAGCGCGAGCGCCAGGAAGGGCAACACCGGGATCAGGAAGCGCGGACCGGGGGTGCCGCCGCCGAAGGGCAGCCAGTAGCCGGCGTTGTAGACGAGGTAGGCGAGCGAAATCCCGGCGATCACGTTGGCCTCGGCACGGTGGTCGCCACGCCACATGATCGCGAGACCGGCCAGCGCCAGGGCGAGCACCGGCGAGGTGACGAGTAGCCCCTTGCTGGACAGCAGCAGATCGAACGCGGCGCCCGGCGACGGTGTGCCGATCCCGAAGAACCCGCCGTCGTTCAACCCCAGGACGTCGTGCCCGCTCTCCCCCTGGACCGCGATCGCGTTTTTATACGAGAAGTGAGTGACCGAGCCGAAGGCCCACAGGTTGTAACCGAGCAGCGGCAGGATACCGGCGACCACGCCGGCAGAGTAGGCGCCGCCGCGGCGCAGGATCGAGCGAAACCGGCGGTCGCCGGCTCGGCCGATCGCGTAGATCCCGAGTATCGCCCCGGCCAGCGCGAGCGGGTATTCGGTGGTGGTGGCGAGTCCGCTCAGCGCGCCGGCCAGTACCAGCGGACCGAGTCGCCGGGGACCCTCGCGCTCCCGCCACAACAGCGCGAAGCAGGCGAACCCCAGCAGCGCGGCGAGAACGTGCGAGAAGAACAACGTGGCGAACGGCAGAACCATTGTTCCCGTGCCCAGGGCGATCGCGCTGATCGTCCCGAACCCTGGAGCGAGACGCTCGGCGAACGCGCGAACGAGCAACATCAAGCCCAGCGCCGGCAGCACGCAGCCGGCAAGACCGAGCATCCAGACAATCGGCGTGTAGTTCTCGATTCTCGAGCGGACCATGCGCGCCCGCTGGAGGTCGCCGCCGTACTGGCCGCTGGCGACACCCGCCCGATACCAGCGCAGCGCGCCGGCGTCACGCGCGTTGCGCGCCACCTCCGCCGAGAGCCGTTCCCCGCCGGCAGTTTCGAGAGCGCCGTAGAGTGGCAAAACGACCGCGGCCATGCCCGGGGCCTTGACCGAGTAGTAGTGACCGTCGTTATAGGCGGTGTCGCGCGACTCCCAGCTGTAAGCGTCGATCCGCGCGGTCCCATCCGACAGCGCACGCACCAGCGCGAAGTTGGAGGTCTGAGCCCAGCCCAGCGACTGGATCACGACGCCCATCGCGAGCGCAATCGCCACGATCGCCAGGAAGCCGGTTCGGCGGCTGCGGCGGGCTTGGCACGAATCGCTCATCGGATCGCCGATCCTAAACAACGCCGAGCGCTCGACCTGTGATTTTCGGGAGAAGCCGGCGGAGCCGGCTCAACGGTTCGCGGCGGCGATCTGCGCCGCCACCGCGTCGAGAGCGCGTGCCGTTTCAGGCATCGGGATCGTCATGAAGACGTGGAACAGGCCGCGGTATTCGGTCAGCGATATCTCGTGACCGGCGGCGTGGGCGCGCGCCGCCAGTCGTCGCGCGTCGGCGATCAGAATGTCGCGCGTGCCGGCGTGGACCGCGATCGGTGGTAGGCCGGCGAGGTCCGCGTTTACCGGGCTGACAAGCGGGTCCGACGTCGATCGATTCCCGGCCCACAGTCGCCCGGCCTCGGCGAGTCCGGGGGGCGCCAGCATCGGGTCGCTGCCTTCGAGCTCCTCTCCGGAGGCCGGGCGGGTCATCGTCAGATCGAGCCACGGCGACAGCAGGACGGCCAGCTTCGGCTGCTCGAGGTCCCCACTTCGCAGACGCTGGCAGAGCGCGAGCGCGAGTCCGCCTCCGGCCGAGTCGCCGACTATCGCCGCGGCGGCGGGGTGCTTGTTGTCGTCTTCTCTTTGCCGGGGCCCGCCGCCGAGCGATTCCACCTGTGTCCGCCAGACCTCGAGCATCCATTCCGAGCCTGCGTCGCAGTCGGTGAACGGTGTGAGTGGATAGATCGGCACGATCACCGAGCGGCCGCTGCGGCGCGCCAGCTCTCCGGCGGTCCACCAGTGGCCGTCGCGGATCTGCAGGAAGAACCCGCCGCCGTGCAGGTAGACGATCGGCGATCGGGCGATCGCGCCACCGGGCGGATCGACTCGAAACACCGGCCGGCCTCCGACTTGGGACCGTGAGACGGTGAACTTCGCTGTGATCGCCGGCGGCGGCGCTACGTCGGCGGCGTCATCGCGCTTGGGCAACCCGCGGCGGAAGCGGGCGAGATCCTCGAGATCGCGGCGTTCACGGCGCAGTTGCATCACGGCGATCAACAGCCTTGCTCGTAGGCTCGGGTTCATCGCCGTGATTCTGACGCAAGCAGGATCTTCGCCGCGCGAACGGAAGATCCACTAAAGATGCCGACGCGATCAGCCAACCGCTTCGCCGGCGTCGCCGCGGCGACGATTGTCCTGGGCGTCGCGCTCGCATTGGCCGGCTGTGGCTCGGACGGCTCATCCGATAACGGCGGCTCCACGCAGGGTGGTCCGGTTAACGGTAAGCGGGTGTTCGCCGACTCCGGTTGCGCCGGGTGCCACACGCTCGCGGCCGGCAACTCATCGGGCACGTCCGGGCCGAATCTCGACAAACTGAAGCCGACCAGGGCGGAGGTCGCCGCACAGGTCGAGGACGGCGGCGGCGGAATGCCTGCCTTCGGCAACAAGCTGTCTGAGGCCGAGATCACCGCGGTCGCCGTGTTCGTCGCGAATTCCGCCGGCCGGTAGGCGGACCGGTCGGGATCGGGTCGCCGCCGGCCGCGCGAGCGGTCGCACCCGCCGGCGCGGTCTACTGTTTAGGCCGATGTTCGACCGTCTTCGCGCCAGGACCAACGGCTTCACGGTCACCCCACGGCAATACGCGCGAATCGCCGTGTTCGCGCTGGCGGTGCTGATCCTGATCGTCCTCAGCGGCGCCGCCGTGCGGCTGACGGCGTCGGGCCTCGGTTGCCCGGACTGGCCGCGCTGTTACGGCCGGGCCTATCCGCCGCTGAACACGCACTCGATGATCGAGTTCGGCAACCGCGTGTTCTCGGGTTTTGTCACGATCGCGGTGCTCGCCGCCGCGATCGGGGCGATGCGCCGCCGCCCGTATCGCCGCGACATCGCCGTCTGGGCGTGGCTGCTGCCGCTCGGCGCCTTCACGCAGGCCGCGCTCGGCGCGTATACCGTCGAGAGCGAGCTCGCCTACGGCTGGGTGATGGCGCACTTCACGCTCTCAATGGTGATGATGATCGCCGCGGTCACGCTGGTCTGGAAGGCGAGCCGCGAGCCGGGGCGGCGCGAGCCCGGCGGCGACAATCTCTCGGTGTGGGCCGTGCGCACGCTCGTACCGCTGACGTTCTTGACGATTCTCAGCGGCGTCACCGCGACCGCCGCCGGGCCGCACGCCGGCGGTGAGCCGGGCCAGGTCGACCGCTTCGAACCAAAAGGCGGCTACTCGCTGGAGTGGATCGTCGAGCGGCACGGCCGGCTCGCAGACGTGCTTGGGATACTCGCCGTCGTAGTCTGGATCGTGCTCTGGCGCCGCTCCGCGCCGCGCGCGCTGCGGATCAGCGCGACGATTTTCGCGATCCTGATCGGGCTACAGGGACTGATCGGGTCGATCCAGTGGCAGCTAGAGCTTCCCGCCGAACTGGTCTGGCTGCATGTCGTCCTCGCGACGTTTTCCTGGGTCGCGGCACTGTGGATGATGATGATTGCCGGCGTGCCGAGGACCGACCGGGCAGTCGCGCGCGACCCCGCTCCGCTCGACTCCGCGGCTTGAACGGCGCACCCGTGACGGCGATCGAACTTAGCGGCGTAGTCAAGCGATTCGGCGACATAACCGCGGTCAACGGCCTCGACCTCGAGGTGCCGTTCGGAATCTGCCTCGGGTTGCTCGGACCCAACGGCGCCGGCAAGTCGACGACGATGCGCATGCTCACCGGCCAGGCGATCGCCGACGCCGGATCGATCCGCGTTCTCGAATACGAGCTGCCGCGTGAGAGCAAGCGCGCCCGTGGCGAGATGGGCGTCGTCCCGCAACTCGACAACCTCGATGTCGATGTCACCGTCGAGGATAATCTCGCGGTCTTCGCGCGGCTCTACCGCGTGCCCGACGTCGCGGTCGCCGTCAACCGGGCGCTCGATATCGCGAAGCTGACCGAACGCCGCGGCGCGAAGGTCGACCAGCTCTCGGGCGGGATGCGCCGCCGCCTGCTGCTCGCTCGCGGGCTCGTGCACAATCCGCGTGTCGTGCTGCTCGACGAGCCGACGGTCGGCCTCGATCCGCAGATCCGCACCCAGCTTTGGTCCCTGATCGACGGCCTGCGCGCCGTCGGCGTGACGATCCTGATGTCGACCCATTACATCGAGGAGGCCGAGCGGCTCGCCGACGAAGTCGCGGTGATGACGCACGGCAGGGTGATCGCGCGCGGCCGTCCGGCCGACCTGGTCGCCGAGCACGCCGGCCGCGAAACCGCGGAGATTTACGGCCCTCCGGCCGAGTTGGCCCGGCTGCGCGGTCAGGTCGAGGCCGCCGGGCTGCGCGTGCGCCCGGCC
>JBASWU010000099.1:0-13992 GCA_049276635.1 Solirubrobacterales bacterium
GGGTGTGCCTGCGCCCGGCGGGCCGCCGCTGGCGGCGGGGCTAGCGGTTAAGCCCCGAAGGGAATCCGGTCCCAGGAGAAGACAGACGGCGTGCGCGGGTCGATCCGCACCCGCAGCCACTCGTGCGGCACGCTCGACGCGCCGTTGACGACGATCCGTGCGACGTTCGGCGCCGGCGTCGTGACGCCGTGGGCCGGACTACCGTTGGCCAGCGGGTTGTCGGCCACGAACTCATGTGAGTCGCCCTGCAGCAGCAGGACCGGGCGGCCGAACGCCGCGGCGCGGTCGGCCAGCCGCTCGACGATGCCGTTGAAACCAGTGGTTTGACCGGCCGCGATCGCGAACGAGTCCCACATGTCGGCCTGCATGGCGACCACCACGGCGGCGGAATTGGCCGATGCGGCCTTGTCGAAGATCGCGTCGATCCACTCCAGCGACGCGGTGGTGCGCGCGGCGACCTCGTCCGACTGCTCGGCCGTCATCGCGGCGGCGCCGAACCACGGGAGCAGGCCGTTGTTGGAACCGACCACGTGGAGCGTGCCGAACACGGTGCGCGACTGCATCCAGCGGACGTTCTCGACAAACGGCGCGTTCTGATGCTCGACGGGCTTGGAGCGCCTACCCAGCGTTCGGCCGGGCTGGTCAAAGAACACCTCGCGCAGCTTCGCCAGCCGCTCGGTCGGGATGTAGCCACCGTTGCTGGCGCGATGGCAGTCGGTCCACTCGTTGTCGCCCGGGGTGTAGACGAGCGGGTCCCGGAAGGTGTCGAAGTCGGCTCGGATGCCCGCGAAGTATGCATCGTCACAGCGGCTCGATCCGCTCTTGATGTCGCCGACGTGGATTACGGCGCGTGTATGCGGGTCGGAGTTGATCTCGGCGATGTCGTCGGAGAAGGCCTCGATCTGGGCCGCGCCGTAGGGCGTGTCGCCGATTACGCCGAAGCTGAGCGGGTTGGCAGACTGGTTGTCGGTCGAACCGGTCGCGGCGGACGCCATCGCGGTCGGCACGAGCAGTGCGATGGCGCAGAACGCGCCAACCGCGAACCGAACCCATGCCGGCTGTGCCGGGGCGGTCATCTTGAACATGGAGAGCCTCCTTGGTGCCGCTGCCGCGGCGCTCGAATGAATGAATGGCGAATACGAGGCGAACCTACATTCAGCGCGACGGCCGCGTGTTACCGAGTCGTTGTCCGCCGGAGACAGACGCAGTCGCCCCCCGGGAGACCGCGGATACCGGAGGGGCCGCGCGTTGTCGCGAGACCATGCGTTGCCGGAATAGCGCGCGTTTTCTGGGGACGGCTTGTTGCCTGACGGGCCGCGCGTTCCCGGAGGGCCGCGCGGCCCGTCCGGCTACGCGGTGTTCGCCGCTTCGGCGACGATTTTCATGCCTGCTTCGAGCTCGGCGGCGCTGCCGTTGGAGCTTGTCAGCCCGAGCCCCTCGGCCACGCGCGAGCCGAGACCGGCGTCGACGCTGGTCCAGTAGGCGACCGCGCGTGCCCGCATCGCGGTACTGACATCGGGGTCGCCGGCGTGGCCGACGATGTTGCTGACGAGATTGTCGCGGTCGCCGTCGGACATGACGTCGCGGTAGAGCGTGCCGGCCTGTACGAAGTCGTCGTCGTCGGCGTGCTTGTCGTAGGCGTAGCGGCCGAGTTCGGCGGCCTCGACGCTCCAGAAAAGGTCGCCGCCCTTGCCCGCGCCGGCGGCCTTCGGGCCGCCGATTGAGTTGGGCGCGTACACCGGCTGGTCACCCTTGTTCTCGTAGGTCATCGGACCGTTGATGTTGTACGAGTTGACCGGCGAGTGCGGCTTGTTGATCGGCAGCTGTTCGTAGTTGGCGCCGATGCGGTGCAGGTGGGTGTCGTGGTACGAAAACACGCGGCCCATCAGCATTTTGTCGGGGCTCAGACCGGTGCCGGGCACGAGATTCGACGGTGAGAAGGCCGATTGCTCGACCTCGGCGAAGAAGTTCTCGGGGTTGCGGTCGAGCACCATGCGCCCGACCTCGATCGGCGGATAGTCGCCGTGCGGCCAGACCTTGGTCAGGTCGAATGGGTTGAAGCGGTAGTCCGCCGCCTCGGCGAAAGGCATCACCTGCACTTCGAGACGCCAGACCGGGGCGTCGCCCTTGTCGATCGCCGTACGCAGGTCGCGGCGGTGAAAGTCGCCGTCTTCCGCGGTCTTCTGCGCGGCCTCGGCGTCGGTGAAGTTTTCGATGCCCTGCTCGGTGACGAAGTGATACTTCACCCAGAAACGCTCGCCGCCCGCGTTGATCCATGAGTAGGTGTGGCTGCTGAAACCGTGCATATGGCGCAGCGTGCGCGGTGTGCCGCGGTCGCTCATCAGGATCGTCACCTGATGCGCGCTCTCGGGCGAGAGACTCCAGAAATCCCACTGCATCTCGTTCGAACGCATTCCCGTGTCGGGCAGGCGCTTCTGCGAGTGGATGAAGTCGGAGAACTTCGAGGGATCGCGCAGGAAGAAGACCGGCGTGTTGTTGCCGACCAGGTCGAAGTTGCCCTCGTCGGTGTAGAACTTCAGCGCGAATCCGCGTGGGTCACGCACCGTGTCGGGAAACCCGTGTTCGCCCGCGACCGTCGAAAACCGCGCGAACATCGGCGTGCGCTTGTTCGGCTGGAACACCGCCGCCTTGGTGAACTGGGAGACGTCCGCGGTCACCTCGAAGAAACCGTGCGCGCCGGTGCCCTTGGCGTGGACCACACGCTCGGGCACGCGCTCGCGATTGAAGTGCTGCATCTTCTGCACGACGTAGTGGTCGTGCAGGGCGATCGGGCCATTGGGGCCGATCGTCAGCGAGTGTTCGTCACTGGTCGCCGGAATGCCGGAATCGGTGGTCGTCACCGGACGGGTTTCGTCGGTCCACGGTGTTTGATCGGTCATCGGTCAATCCCTTCAGTCGCTGTTGGCTCGGTGCTCGACCGGACCCGGAAAAAGTTTTGCGATCGGCGCACCGGGGCGCGGCCTAGTCTCGACCGCCCAGTTTACGCCTGCTCGCTTCGGATCGATCCTACAAGCCCGTGATGCCAAGATAGGCGCATGAAAATCGGAATCGTCGGGCTGCCGAACGTCGGCAAGAGCACGCTCTTCAACGCCCTGACCAAGAACAATGTGCTCGCGGCCAACTACCCGTTCGCGACGATCGAGCCGAACGTC
Source organism: Solirubrobacterales bacterium (assembly GCA_049276635.1). Lineage (GTDB taxonomy): Bacteria > Actinomycetota > Thermoleophilia > Solirubrobacterales > JACPNS01 > JACPNS01. The sequence goes on from JBASWU010000099.1 coordinate 3,174, forward strand.
GGCGTCGTCCCGGTTCCCGACGAAAGGCTCGAGAGACTGCGTGAGGTCTTCGGTAGCGAGAAGGTTCTTCCCGCGACCGTCACGTTCGTCGACATCGCAGGCATCGTACGCGGCGCGTCCGAGGGCGAAGGCCTCGGCAACAAATTCCTCGCCAACATTCGCGAGTGCGACGCGATCTGCCAAGTCGTTCGAGCATTCAACGATGACGACGTCGCGCACGTCGATGGCGCGCCGGACCCGGCACGCGACATCGAGACGATCAACATCGAGCTGATCCTCGCCGACCTCCAGGCGCTCGAAAAGCGCGCCGCCAAGCTCGCCGGCGAGGCGAAAAGGGATGCCAAGGCCGCCAAGCCGGCGCAGATCGTCGTCGCGAAACTCCAGGCGGCGCTCGAAGGCGGTGTGCTGGCCCGCGATGTCGAGCTAAGCGACGACGAGCTTGCGTCGATCGCCGATGTCAATCTCCTAACGCTCAAGCCGTTCATTTTTGTTTTCAACCTCGACGAGGACGCGCTGGCCAGCCACGAACGCGAGGCCGGCCTGAGCGCGCTCGCCGGCGCAAGCCCGAGCGTGTTTCTCAACGCCCGGCTCGAAACCGACGTGATGGACATGGAACCGGCCGCCGCGAGCGAGCTGCTTCGCGAGTTCGGCCAGGAGCGCTCCGGGCTCGACAGTCTCGCCGAACTCGGCTACGCGACGCTCGGCCTACAGACTTATCTGACGGCCGGTCCCAAGGAGATCCGCGCCTGGACGATCAAACGTGGATCGACCGCGCCGGTCGCGGCGGGTGTGATCCACACTGACTTTCAGAAGGGTTTCATCCGTGCCGAAATCGTCTCCTATGAGGACCTGCTCGAGCTGAAAACCTTCGCCAACGCCCGCTCGGCCGGCAAGGCGAGACTCGAAGGCAAGGACTACGTGATGCGGCCGGGCGACGTGGTCGATTTTCGTTTCAACGTTTAAGGCGTCGTGGCTCGCGGCGAGGCTAGATCGCGGCGGCGGCGAACTCGGTCCGGGCCGCGGCCGGCAGATCGAGCGCGGAGCCGTCGAGCACTCCCAGCAGTGCGTTGACGACCCGCGGATCGAACTGCGTGCCGACGCAGCGCACAAGCTCGTTGCGCGCGACCTCAGCGCCGAGTGACGCACGGTACGGACGGTCGGTCGTCATCGCGTTGTAAGCGTCGCAGGCCAATACGATCCGGCTCGCGAGCGGGATCGACTCTCCGGCCAGGCCGTCCGGGTAGCCGCCGCCGTCCCAGCGCTCGTGTTCGTGCCGGATCGCCTTGGCGACCGAACCGAAACCCGGTACCCGCGCGACTATCTGCTCGCCGATCACCGGGTGCTGGCGCATCAGTCGCCACTCCTGGTCGTTCAGCGCTCCGGGCTTGTTGAGGACTTCATCGGGCACGCCGATCTTGCCGATGTCATGCAGCAGAGCGACATCCTTGAGTTCCATGCGCTCGCCGTCATCGAGCTGGAGCTGATCGGCGACGAGCATCGCCAGCTCGACGGTCTGGTCGGAGTGTCTGCCCGTATAGCCGTCCCGGGCGTGAAGCGCAAGCAGCAGCGAGGTCATCGTTCCGCCAAAGCGGGCGCGGTCGAAACGCAACTCCGCGAGCTTCATCATGAAGTATCCGAGCACCAGCAGCACGCCCGGAAACGCACGCGTACCGACGGCCGCGAAGGTCACCGCGCCCGAACCGAACAGCACCACCGGCAATACCGCGAACGCGACGAGCACCAAGGCAACCTGGAGCGCACGGATAACGGCGCGGTGCCAGAAGAACGCCGACAGGGCACTCGACGTGAGCAACAGAAACACCAGCATCGCGGGCTCATCGAAATACAGCGCGGTAAGCGGGATCATCGCGTAGGCCGAGAGCCCGGTGGCAAGACTCCACCCGACGGCGCGAGGACCGCGCATAAATATGCTGGCCGCCGCGACCGCCGCCGACGCTCCGACGACACCCACACCGGCCCAATCGAACCTATGGACCAAGAGGTAGGCGCTCATCACGACGGCGATGAGCGCCCAGCTGGCCGTCGTCACACCGGCGATCAGCCGCGGGTCGCGCAGCGTCCACTCCTCGTCCGCGGTCATCTCGGCCACTGACACCGGTAGCTGAAAATCCTCGGGTTCGGTGACGAGCGATTGCACACCGGCCGGCTCTGCCGGAGCGGCGCTCGGCGTCGTAGGCTCAAACGCACCCGCGTCGAGTGCGCGTTGGAGCGCGTCAACGACGTTCGGGTCGAACTGCGTGCCGGCGTGGCGGCTCAGCTCGGCGCGCGCCTCGCTGACCTCCATCGCGGCTCGGTACGGCCGATCGCTCGTCATCGCATGGAAGGCGTCGCAGGCCAGCACGATGCGGCTCGGCAACGGGATCGCTTCGCCGCGTATTCCGTCCGGGTAGCCGCCGCCGTCCCAGCGTTCGTGCTCATGCCGAACCGCCTTGGCTACGCCTTCGAAGCCGGGAATGTCGCGCAGGATCTGCTCGCCGACAACCGGATGCCGCTCCATTTCCTTCCACTCCTCGGCCGACAGCTTGCCCGGTTTCTGGAGGATCGAATTGGGGATTCCGATCTTGCCGATGTCGTGGAGCAGCGCCACGTCGGATAGCTGCTCTCGCACCTCGTCGTCGAGTTGAAGTTCGTCGGCGACGGCCATCGCCATCGCCAGGGTCTCCTTGGAGTGGTCGCCGGTGTACCCATCGCGTGCGTGCAGTGCTTCGAGCAGCGACGTGACGGTCGACTGAAACTGTGTTCGCTTGAGCTGCGCGCAGATGAAGCGGTTGGTTACCAAACCGACTATCAGCGCGCTGGCGGCCATCACCGGCATCGCAATCAGAATCAGCGCCGCCGCTGCGTTGCCGCCGCCGATCAACAGCGCGGCAGCGGTGTACACGGCGAACAGCCCGATCTGATGCAAGGCCAGCAGCGAGCGGCGATACCAGTAGACGTCCGCGAAGGCGACCGCCTCGGGGTATACGCCGAGCAGCAGGTACGGATTGTCGAAGTGGAAGGCGAAGAACACGAACGTCCCCGCGCCAAGGAAGTAGACCTTCGCCAGCCAGTTGTGCGAGACGCGGCCCCACGGCAGCATCGGCATCAACAATGCCCAGACGCTGAGCCCGGCGAGAATCCCGACGGTCGCCGCATCGAAATGCCCGCCGTCATAGGCGATCACCGCAATCGCCGCGACGATTACGACGGTGTGCAGGGTCGCAAGCTTTGCCGCGATCGAGCGCGCTTCGGGCGAGTACAGCAGAATCCCGCCGGGCACGGCGGCGTCGTCAGTCATCTCAGCGACTCTCTGATCCCATAGATTCGAGAACGACCCAGCGGCCGTCAGCTATCCCATCGTCAGTTTCGGTTCGCGGCTCAATACCGGTGGCGTGCCCTGGACGAATGGCGCGCGGAGAATTCGAGATCTTCGCTCGACCATTTTCATTACGCCCAAGAGACCGGGCGGCGCCGGTTTCGGCGACCGTTAGGTCGATCGCGACCGCTTGGCGCGGTGATCACGAGCGCGGGAGGCTAGACAGCGATCAGGCCCGCCGCCGAGACGACGTCCTTGCCGTTGTGCTTGCTGCGCTCGAGCGCGCGGTCGGCCGCGACGATGAGACTTTCCCGGTCCAGCGACGGGTGCCAGATGGCGAACCCGAAACTGGCGCTGACGCCCGCGTTTCGCGCCCGATCGCTGAGCCCCTGCCCGGCGCGGTGGACCGCCGCGCGGCAGCGTTCCGAAACATCGTGCGCGGTCTGCGCGGCGCGCGCCGAGACGAGAATCGCGAATTCGTCGCCGCCGATGCGAAAAACCTTGCCATCGTCGTCGATCGAGTCGCGCAGTTGTTCGGCGGTGGCGCGCAGCAGTGCGTCACCGCCTTGATGGCCGAACTCGGTATTGATGTCCTTGAAGTCATCGAGATCGACCAGAATCAGCCCGGGCCGTTCGACCCCAACATCCACGGACGAAGCGTTGTCGATCGCGGTCGCCAAGTCGCTTTCGAAGGCCCGCCGGTTGGCGATGCCGGTCAATGGATCGAGCAGCGCCATTTGCTCGGCGGCGGCCTCGGCACTGGCAAGCTTGCGCGCGTTGTACTGAAGGATGTACGAGATCACGATCGGCACGCTCAGGAGATTCATGTAGAGCGTCTCCTGCAACGGCGAGACACCGCCCTGCCACCAGAAGCCGACGGAGAAGGCCGTGAGCAAAGCCGTGATGGGAACCGCTGCCGCGCGCGGCGTTTTGAAGTAAGCGACGTACGCGGTCGCGAGAACCGCCAGTGGCAGCATCGGACTCTCCGGGCCGCCGGTGATGATCACGCTGGGCGCGATCACGACTACAGAAGCGGTGTCGCTGACTCTTAGAACCATGGCCGTGAACCGAAACACGCCGGCTAGCGAGACCAAACCGATCGTCAAGAAGACCGCGGCCAGAGTGAGCACCGCCGTCGTATCGCCAAGCGACGCCCCGGGAATCAAGGTGCCGAGCAGCAGCAACGCCGATCCCGAAATCCAGACGGCCGAGGCCACCGCGGCGGATGCGACGCCTTCACCCAGTTTGGCCCGGCGACGCCGGTTCGGCCGAGACGCGCCGAGATGCCGGCCGCCGCTGGTCTCCTTCGTCCGAAGTTCGAGCGCGTTGTTTCTGTTCTTCTGGGCGCTCGCCTTGTGTTCGTACATCCGCGTGTCGGCGGCGTCGATCAATTGCTCGATCGTTTCGCCGTCAGCCGGGAAACGGGCCATGCCGACGCTGGCCGAAATCTGCGCACGATCGCCGTTCGCGTTTTCGTTGCGACGCTGAATCTGCGACGTCAAACGCGCTGACCATTCGTTAAGTTCGTCGTGCGAGGCCGAGTGCAGCAACACCGAGAACTCGTCGCCACCGATGCGGGCGACCTGGTCGCGCGCGCCGGAGGCCGCCTTCAGGCACTGCGCGAGGGTGACGATCATGGCGTCGCCGCCGACGTGCCCGAAGGCCGTATTGGCGCGTTTGAGACCATCGAGATCGACTATCGCCAGCCCGAAGGAATCGCCCGTTGACAAGCACTGCTCGAGCCGGAATTGGCCGGCCTCGTTGAAAACGCGCGTGTTGGCCACGCCGGTCAGCGGGTCGGTTAACGCCATGCGGCGGGTACGGCACTCGGCATCGATCATTCTGCGGCGCCGCACGAAAACCATCACACACATAGCCAGCAACACGGCGATCGTGATGAAGATCGACTGGGCAAATTCGACGGTCAAGGCGTCCGCGCGGTCGTAAGCGAATGGCGCGAGCATGAACAACACTCCCAGAGCCAGCTGCGGCGCGGCGACGCGCAGCGTGTGAAAGTACGCGGTGTAAAACATCGCAAACGCGAACATCGTCGCGACGCCACTCGACGCGCCACCGGTGAGTGCCACTTGCGAGGCCAGAATGACCCATGCGATGACCAGCTCGAACTGTTCGATGATCACGAACACGCGCGGCGAGGCGCGCGGATAGACGATCGCCGTAAAGACGAACATCACGATCACTCCGCTAAAGATCACCGCGAATTCGTGGGCGGACATCTTGTAGCCGAGCGGGCCGAAATACTGAGTTGCCATCACGAACAAGCCGCTCGCCCAAAGCGCGATCCCGGTCCAGGTGCGAACTTCGAACTCGGGGTTCGGCTTGAGGCGTTCGCTTAGGAACCCCTGCCCCCCCGGCATGTCGTCTAGGACGGTTCGCATTCTTTTTGACGAGCGTTTGGTCTCCCTGGCCTGGCACTCATCGCGATATATCGTCCGGCTTTAGCTTGCGACTTAAGGACCGATGAGTAGGCGGACTTTCGTCCGATGCGGCGCGGCCCGAGAACCCGCGCGCTTAGTCCGCCGTTCCGGGATCCAGACCGGCCTACGACGAAATCGGCGTCACCAACTGGAGCTGGCGGGCTTGAGCGAGCAGCGACCCATCGGTGCTGAATACTCGGGAGTCGGAATCGGCCAGCCCGCCGAGCATGGCTACGGTCCTGTTATGGACCAGGAGGGGCTGGTCGACCAGCCCCTCCGGCGGCAGCTCGGCGCGGAAGTGAATCGTCAGGTCCAGCGTCGGCGCCGCCACGAGTTCGCGCAATGGCTGAAACACCGACGGCCAGAAAGCGTCGACGCAAAACGTCAGAAACGCGGGATCGATCGGCCGCGCCTCGGGAAGCGCGAGCCAGCCCCCGTTTTCGGTTCCGTCGCCGTCGTCGGCCGGCGGACCGGCGAAGACCGGGTCGCCGAACTGCGGCGCGATCAACACGCGATGAAAATACGGCGGCGCCTGCTCGGGCATTTCGACCCAGCCCCCGCCGTCGCGGCGATATGTGGCGAAATCCCGTCTGGCGGCGTCGCGTGACGGAGCCGGGTTCGCAGCCGGGATGTTCGGGGACCAGCGCGCGGCCTCGTGCATCCCGCGAGCCGAATGCGTCGCGAGCATCGAGATCAGCACGCGATCGTCTTGCGAGATCAACGCGCGCGATGACGATATCCGGCGGCCGGCGCGCAGCGGTTCGACCACGACCTCCAGCTCGCCGTGTTTTGGCGGCCGCAGGAACTGGCAGGTCAGCGATCGCACTTGCGTCGCCCGCTCGGCGTTGACTTCGGTCTCGATCGCGCTCAACCCGATCGCCGCGAGGATGCCGCCGTGGGTCGTCAGCGGGCCATCCCAGCTGGGGTGGATCGCTCCGCTGTATCGCCGGTCGCCCGCCGAACGCACCGAGACCGCCTGGTCGAACGAGATCGTCTCCATCGTCAGGCCCAGAGGGTATGTGACCGGGCGGGGTCGATCCGCGTGTCAAGCCGGTTTGACCGCCAGGTAACCGCCGTGTCCGAGACCAAAGTAGTAGTCGGGCGAGTACGCGGCGAGTTGCCGCGGCCTGAAACCGGCACCGCGCAGACGCTCGAAGATCTCCTCGGGGTCATAGAGTTCCAGCTCGTGCAGCTCGCTGCTTTCGCGTGGCACACCGTCGACCTCGCGAACACTCGTGATGCGGCGTTCTAGACGCCTGGCCGCCGGGTCCTCGACGACCTCCGAAGTTACGCGCCACCCCGCTCCGGCGAAGACGTGATGTTCGAGCCGTGGCAACGCACGGCCGGGCTGAGCGACGTCGAAGATCAGCATCCCGCCGGGTCGCAATGCGTCAAACGCGCGCACAAACATCGCGTCGAGCGACGCTCGGCCAGCGCGCGGATCGAACCGGTAGTTGAATGCCTCGCCGATTGCCGTAACCGCCACGCATTCGGGCAGTTCGGCGTCGTAGATCGAGACCGTTTCGAAGCGAGCTTCGGGCACACGCCGCCGCGCAATCTCGATCATCGGTGCCGAGATGTCATAGCCGACGACGTCGAAGCCCGCGTCGGCGAAGATCCGTGCCGAGATGCCGCCGCCGCAGGCAAGTTCGGCGATCATTCCGGCGCGATGCCCGGCGGCGGCAAGCTCCCGCAGCAGCAGCGTCGCGGCGCCGCGGGCGATGAAGCCGAACCCGTCGTCGTGGATCTCGGCGAGGTCTTGCCGGTAGGATGCCGACGCCTTGGTGATGCCTTGTCGGCGGGTCCGGCGCAGCCTGGCGGTCTCTTCTCGGCGCGTGTCGGACATACCTACCCGAGCCTAACCCTTGAGTTGCCGAATCTACCTGTGGCTGCGCGAACCGCCACCGCGCGGCGCCGGCCGCACGCTCGGGACTCTATTCAAAGCCGTGGATAAACGGAGTGATCGCCCGGCCCATGCCGGAACCCGGGCCGCGCCCGCCACCAGCCCGGCCGGCGTCCAATTCCGGGAGCGCGGCGAGCGTCAGGCTGATGGTCTCCGACGTGACCGCGCAGATTTCCGCGTTGCGCGCGCAGCTCGGAATCGCGGCGCCGAGATCGGCGCAGGCAAAGCGGCATGCGTCGGCTGCCGCGATCGCCGCGCGCAGTTGGGCGGCAAGACTGCCGGGGTCGTAGCCCAGTCTCCGGCTCAGAACGCGCTGGGCGGCGGCACCGATGTCCGCGCAGTCCTGACACAGCCGGATGCATTTGGCCGTATCGCCGCGGTCGTTAGACGCGGCGAGGCAGTCGTCGGCGCATTCGGTGCAGGCCTGCGCGCAGCGCGCAAGCGCTTCGATGCAGCGTTCGAGCACAGATCCTTGGGGTTGAGTGTCGCGTGCGCGAGCGTCAACCATGTCGCTGACGATCCTGAGGACGGCCATATCGATTCCTTTCGTCGGTATACCGCGTTTCTACCCCGTGCGAGTTAGCGACAAACATGTCGGCCCGGCGATCGCCTCCGGGCCCGAATCGCTCGGCCGATCTCCACGGAGTTGCCGCGCGGCCGCTGTCCGGCTCAGTAGCGCGCCGGATGGCGCACTTTGAACCCGTCGGTCCAGCGGCCCTCGACGCGCCAGCGCGGTCCGCGCTCACCCTCGCCGGAGGTGTCGAAGCGCAGGCCGGCGACGACGATGAACATGTGGCCCTTGTTGGCGTAGACGCTGACCCATCTCCCACTGCCCGCCTCGCCCCAGGACTTGTAAGAACCCGAAACCATCGAGCCGTTCACCAGGCCGACCGACCGCAATACGTAGCTGATCGCACCCGAACAGTCGTAACCGCTGTCACGCAGCCTCGCGTGTCCTCCGCCCCACTTGTAGGGCTTGCGCGTAAGCCGATTCGCAGCTAGGATCATTTTCTTAACGATTGGCGGGGCGCGGCGCGGAGCGATCGCGGTGCGGCCATTCGCAGCCAGGCGGGCGACGTCGCCGGTCGGCGTCGGCGGCCACAGCGGCTCGCCGGGATCGGGGTGGATCGGGTCCTCCGGCGGGGTATCGCCGGGCGAGTAGGTATCGCTGGGATCGTCGTCGCCCGCCGAATCGTCGTCGCCGGAGGGACAGTCGTCGGCGGGGTCATCGTTGTAGTCGTCACACCACTCGAGATCGGTCCCGTCGGCGGTGGCGGTTAGTGAAGCGGCGCCGGCAAATGAGGTCGCGATGGTCACTGGGGCGGCGTTGGTCGGCGAGCCGGCGCTGGTCAGCGAGGCCGCGGGCTGCTCGGCGGTCGTGGCGATTGCGCCGGCGGATAGGACCGCCGAAGCCAACACCGCGATCAGCGCGGCAAGCAACAGGCGCAGAATAGGCGTTCGGGTGAGATTGAGCTGGTCCATGCGGTGGCCGAGGCGCGGCGACGCCTCCGCTACTTCGTCGTCATCGGCGCCCGGAACCTGAACCGATCGGCGCGCCGCTCCACGAATCACCTAGATCGCGCGTCCTCTGAGCCGGCGACGACCTGCCCTGGCGCTATCGCTGGGCCGGGCCGTCGAAGGGAGCGAGTTCGGGGCGCTTGGGTTCGACGCCGTCACCGGACGACCGGCCGCGCAGGCGGCGGCCGATCCACGGGCGAAAATGCTGCCAGGCCCAGGCGACATCAGCGGGGATGCTGCGGTAAAGCGGCAGGCGCATCGGCGGTGGCAGCGCGGTCTGCGCGGCGGCGTAGTCGACATCCGGCAGGCCAAGCGCGTGCGCGGCGGCGATCGAGATCCGCTCATGGCCCTGTGCGTTGGCGTGCAGGCGATCCGCGCTCCAGAGCCGTGGATCGTGCGCGACCGGCTCATCGGCCATGTCGACGAGCACCGCGCCGGTGCGCGCGGCGACCTCGCGCATCAGCTCGTTGTAGGCGAGCAGCCGGTCGCTGACCAGGCGCGCGACGCCCATCGACGACGAGAGGTCCGGCAGCGTCATCGAGAGCACCGTCGCGCCGGCCTCGATCAGGCGGCGTTGCATCGACTCCATCCGCTCGCGAACGTGGTTCATATCGACCCGCGGGCGAAGGATGTCGTTGACGCCGCCGACCACGCTTGCGAGATCCGGCCGCATCGCCAGCGCCGGCTCGAGCTGGGTGTCGAATATCTGCCCGATCAGGCGGCCTCGGATCGCGAGGTTGGCGTATCGAAGATCGGGATTGAGCAGCGCCAGCCGCGCGGCGAGCCGGTCGGCCCAGCCGCGAAAGCTCTCGCCGTCGGGATACGGATCATCGAGCCCTTCGGTGGTCGAGTCACCGAGCGCGACAAAGCGACTGAAGCCGATGGCATTCATCTCGGCTAATTCTACGAACCGCTGGGGCTGCGGTGGGCAGCCCGGCGGCAGGGGCCGCCGCGTCTTCGATCACTCAGTGAGACACCCGGCGATCACAGCCCGGCGGCGGCATCGCGATCGAGCACCACGGTCACCTCGGCGCCGGCCGCCTCGGCGGCCTCGGCGACGATCGCCGCGGGTGTCTGCTCGGCGCGATCGCGCGCGAATGACCGGCGAACCGGTCCGGTCTTGTCGGTTCCTGCGGCCAGAAACATCACCTCACGGGCGTTGGCGAGAGCGGTGACCGTGAGCGTGACGCGCTCGACCAACGGCTCAAGACCGGCCTCGGGGACCGCCACCGCCAGCCGGTCACGCTCAAGGACCGCGGGCTTACCCGGGAACAGCGAGGCCGTGTGCGCATCCGGGCCGATTCCGAGAAGAACCAGATCAAAGGGCGGCGCCGATTCGAGCAGGTTTTCGTAGGAGTCGGCCGCCGCCTCGGCGCCGAGTTCGCCGGCGATCCGATGGACCGTGCCCGGTGGCGTCGCCAAGCGCGCCAGCAGCGCCCGCTCGGCCATCGCGAAGTTTGATCGCTCGTCGGTCGGCGGCACGCAGCGTTCGTCTCCAAACCACAGCGTCGCGCCCGACCAGTCCGCGTCCGTCGCAAGCTCGTAGGCGCGCCGCGGTGTCGAGCCGCCGGCCAGCACGATCGAGCCGCCGGCCTCGGCGACGGCGATCAGCCGCTCGGCGGCGACGGCCGCGGGGTCATCGAC
>JBASWU010000100.1:0-3508 GCA_049276635.1 Solirubrobacterales bacterium
GAATTCGACCGACCTCGGCCGCGAAAACGACGAGCGCAGCCGCCGCCAGCCCCGCCGCCAGCGCCGCGACTTCACCCACGGTCATCGTCCGCGCCGTCGTCGATCAGAGCGATCAGCCGTTGGGAGCGCGGCGCCGACCAGACCTCGCGGTTGCCGTCGAGCCTGAGCAGTTCGTGTAGCTCGTAGCCGCCGGCGCCGGGCACAACTTCCGCGATCGCGGCGACCCGGCGCCCGCCGCCGCCGGTTCGCGCCTGGTGCACAACGACGTCGATCGCCGAACCGACCATCCGGTGAACGGCGGCGAACGGCACGTCGACTCCGGCCATCAGCGCAAGTGTCTCGATCCGGTCGAGCGCGCCGCGCGGAGCATTGGCGTGCACAGTGGTCAGACTGCCGTCGTGGCCGGTGGTCATCGCCGACAACATGTCCAGCGCCTCGCCGCCGCGAACCTCGCCGACGACGATACGGTCTGGGCGCATTCGCAGCGCCGTCTTGACCAGTGCGCGAATGGTCACCTCGCCCCGGCCTTCGATATTCGGCGGCCGCGCCTCGAGACGTACGACGTGGCCCTGGCGCAGGCGCAGCTCGGCCGCATCCTCAATCGTCACGATGCGCTCGGTCGCCGGAATGTAGGCCGACAGCGCGTTGAGCGTCGTCGTCTTGCCCGTGCCGGTGCCGCCGCTGACCAGCAGTGAGACCTTCGCCAACACGCAGGCCGACAACAAGGCGAGAGTTCGTGCGCTCAGCGTGCCGTTGGCGACCAGCGCGTCGGGACCCAGCCGTCCGTGACGGAAGCGCCGGATCGTCAGCGTCGGGCCGCCCAGCACCAGCGGCGGGATGACGACGTTTACGCGCGAGCCGTCGGGTAACCGAGCGTCGCAGATCGGCGAGGCCTCGTCGATCCGCCGCCCGAGCGGGGCGATCATCCGCTCGATCAGATTTTCGAGCTCGAGCGTCGACTCGAAGCGCACGCCGGCCGCCTCGAGCACTCCACGGCGCTCGACCCACACGGAGTGCGGGCCATTGACCATGATCTCGTCGACCTCGGGGTCGGCGAACAGCGGCTCGAGCGGGCCGAAACCGACCGACGCGGTCACGACCCGCTGCACGAGATCGTCGCGTAGAGCCGCCGACAGCGCCGGCGCCTCTTGCGCGACCAGCTCGGCGACGTGATCGCGCAGTCCCTCGCCGCGCTCGTCGAGCTTCAGCCGGCCGGAGCGGGCGGCGCGAATCGCGCGTTCGCGAAGCTGAGCCGCATAGCTGTCGGCATCGCCGTCGCCGGCACTGATCGAAAACTCGCCCACACCCTGTTAAGGGTTCGGGCGCCGGAAATGGTCTCCCTCAAATGAAGTATTGGTCCGCGATCGCCGAGTGACCGCCGCGACGCCTACGTGTGCGGGCAGATAGGACTCGTCGGGTACGACGACGGAGAGCAGGGGTTGAACCAGGAGAGCGAGGCGCCGTAGTTCCACTCGTACCAGTTGCTGTAAGCGTTGTCGTCGAGGTCGGTGCGCGTCGGGTCCGGGTCTCCTCCGAACGGACCGGGCGGTGTGTCGCCGGGGCCGTTGTTGGGGACGGACGTGGCGCAGTCGGCGACCGCGAGCGCGGTCGGCGGTCCATCGCGATCCTCGTCGTCGAGTCCGTCGCAAAGGCCGTCTCCGTCCGTGTCGGTGCGCAGAAACTCAAGCGGGCGAGGATCGGCGAACATAAGCAGTTCGACGATGTTCGGCAGCAGGTCGGCGTCCTCATCCTCTAGGTCGTCGAAAACACCATCGAGGTCGGAATCCTGGTTGGCGTCGCTATAGAACCGGTCCATGCGCCCGGTGTACCGCCAAGCGTTGTATTCGTCGATCATCTTCAGTTTGTCGCCGTCGTAGTCAATGTCGCTGTCGCCTACCAGCGGGTTTGCAAACGGTCGCCGGCCGGGGTACGGAAGCACCGGGCCGCCGTTGAACTCGACCGCCACGCGGTACTCGTAGTAGTCGCTGACGATGTCGCCATCGGTGTCGATGTCGCATGGATCCGTCGCGGCGGCCGCTTCGGTGACGTCGTCGAGCAGGTCATTGTCGTCGTCGGCGTCCACGGAGTTGGCGACACCGTCGAGATCGCAGTCCCCGGCGGACGTTACGTCTTTGGCGCCGATCCTGATCAGCGGCGAGACCCCCGCTGCCGACCATTTCTTGCTGATGCCGTATTTGCTGATCAGCCGAATGCGAAAGACCGACGCCGGCAACGAATCGAGGACGCTGGCCGGTATATCCGCGGCGACGTTGGGAACCTTCACGGTCATCGACTTGCTGCTGACGCCGGTTCCGCGCTGCGTGAATTTGCGCTTACTGCCGGCGCGCTGGAAGACGACGAGCATCTTGTTCTTGCCTTTGACGATGTTCTTGCCCGAAATCGTCAGTGTCTTACCGATCTCAACCTCGCGTGGGTCGACGCGCGTGACCGTCGGCCGTTTCTTGGTCGCCGATGCGGATTTGCCGGCCTTCTTTTTGGCGTCGACGCTGCCGGTCGCGCCCAGCCCGATCACGACCAGCGTCAGCAGCGCAAGTAGCGCGGCCGCGACGGGGCGGAAAGTCCGGAGAGATTGTCGGTGACCTGAAATCATCAAGCTTTGTCGGCGCGGGTGACGCCTGCGAAACACGCCAGACTCGTATCGACCGGCGCGCGCTGCTTCTTTAGCCGCCGCCTGGACGGCCGGCCGGTCGCCGCTCACGGGCGAACAAGCAGACGGATCTCCTTGGCGAACGCGTCGGCGCGAGTCAGGACGGTCGCCTGATCGACGGTCGCGCGCAGCGTCACCTCGCGGCCCGGCGCGCCGGCCGGCTCGCCGGACCCGTCGCCGGACTCGGCGCCGGCGGTCTGATCGCCGACTGCCAGCACTTCGGCCCCCGACAGCACGAGCGTCGTGGTCGATCCTCCGCCGAGTCCGCTGACGAGTACGTCCACCCTCTGCCCCGGCGGAAGCGTGGTGCCGCCGGGCGCAACGCGCGCGTCGATCGTGACCGCGCGCTCATCGGCCCGCAGCCGGTATCCGGCGCCGCGAGCGGCCGAGGAGAATGCCGCCGACGTCAGGTATCCGCCGGCCGGGATGTCGATCGACGCACGAGCGCCCGAGAGCGACCCGGTCGCGTCCAGTACGTCAACCGGCGCATACGCGGCCGGAACGATCCTACGGCCGACCGAGGTCTCAAGAAATCGCGAGTCGACGAGCGTGCCGCGCGGAATCGGTTCGGCCGCGACGAGCACACTGACCGGGTTGCCGCCGACCCGGCGCAGCGAATCGGTGTAGCCCGACACCAGCCACGCCGCGGCGACACCGCAGACCAGCGCGGCGGCAAGCGTGAGCGTCGCGATCCTGCGTGGGTGTTCGGTCACCGCGCGCCGTCCTTCCCGCCGCCGGCGGGCCGGAGTCGCCGTCCGGGGACACCCACCGACATCGTCGAATGCTGGTCGTACGGCGAGTCCGGCACGGCGAGCGGAAGCTCGAGCACCAGCAGCGCGC
>JBASWU010000101.1:0-98752 GCA_049276635.1 Solirubrobacterales bacterium
GATCGATCGCCGCGAACCCCTTGGCTTTGCAGGCGTCGATGCGAGCCTCCATGATCGGGCCGAGCACGTCCAGGCGCCGGATGTCGAGCCAGTTCTCGCCCGACCAGCCGTTGCTCTTGCCCCGCACGTCTGCTGGGAACCGGCCCTTGTCCGGCCGCCAGTTCTCGTAGCTGCCGGCGCTGAAGTAGCAGCCGACCTGCTTGCCGGCGGCGCGCAGCGAGTCGACTACGGACTTGTCGGTGTCAAACAGGTCCACGATCAGGAACGAGACGTTGACGTTTTGATCGATCGTTCCGGTCAGCTGATACTGCCACTTGGTGTTGATCGCCGGGCGCCAGTAGCCGGGGGTCGCCCCGGGATCGGTTGCCGACGCGATCGAAGTAACCCTCAGCGATTTTGAGCTAGTTCTGCGCGCGGCCTTGACGGTGACCTTGTAGATGCCCGGCGGAACGTTTGGCACGGTGAAACCGGTCTTGAAACGGCTGTAGGGCCGGCCGGTGCGAGCGCGGGTGGAGCGAGCTTTGAGGCGGCGGGTTCGGCCGGTCACGCCCGATGCCACGCGCGAGCCGTTGAACTTCACGACGTAGCGAGTTCGCCTGGTGAACGATCGCCCGGCGACGATGACGCGTTGGCCGGCAACGGCGGAAGGTGTGGACAGCCTGATCGTCGGACCGGCCTTCTTGCGGACTTTGGATCGGGAGCGGCCGTCGGCGGTGTCGACGATCGTTGAAAGTAGGAGCAGAGACAGGACAGACAGACTGACTGCGCAGGTTACGGGTCGGCGATTGCGGAGTGTCGAAAACATGGGAGACATCCTTTGCGGAGTAGGTTGTCAGGAGGCGTGTGCGTAATCGGCGAACGGGCGCTGCTCGTTGACCACGGATGTCTATCTAGAGCGGGGGTCCAGTTCCTCATCCGCGGCGCGGGCACTGCGTGCCCGGCCTGTCCAAATCGAGCGTTTGCATCAATCCGCTGAAGCGACGGCGCTCGGCCGTAGCGCAGAGCCGCCGCATCGACCCATTGTATTCCACAACCAGCACGGCCTTGCGCAGTAGCGTGAACGGCCGGATCTTGTCGCACTCGTCGTATTCAACACATTGCTCGACGATCGCGAAGTCGAAGATGGACCCGAGCCGAGCGGCCTGCTCGAGATCGTTCTTCAACGCCACGGCCAATCCCATGTTGTGCACCTCGCGCGCGATCGCGCGGTTGTAGGCGAGTTGATCGGCGGAGGTCAGCGGGAAACCGCTGTCGTTGAGGTAGGCGTCGACGTTGTCGGGTTCGACTGCGTCGAACCCCTTGCGGCGGCAGAGATCGAAGCGCTTGCGCATGATCGGCAGTATCGACGCGGTCTTGCGAATGTCCAGGAAGCGCTCGCCGGGCCAGCCGTTTGTGTCCCCAAGCAACTCGCTCGGAAAACTACCGCGATCACCGCGCCAGTTCTCCCAGGCGCCGGCGTTGACGTAACAGACGGCATACCCCTTGGCGCGATGGATGCGCCGGACGGTCGTCGACGAAGTGTCGAAGCCGTCGACCACGTAAATATTCGGCGCACGCGAGATATCGGGCACACCCTGTAGCCGGTATTGCCAGCGGTAGCCGAGCGGCGGGCGACGACAGCCGCGGCAGCCGGCGATCGCGGCTGATCGCTCGTTCTTCGAGGCCGCCGACGCGGCCGCGGCAGAGCCGGCCGGATCGCGGGCGCCATTGGCGATTGCTACGGCGACGAGCCCGGCGGTGAGTACAGCCGCGATTGCGGCGCCCGCCGGTCGCCGCCTCCGAAGTCTCTTGATTAAGTGGTTGATCATTGCGCCGCCGCTAGATCCATAGACCGGTTGCCAGCGCTCGGCCGGGTCGCGAGAACAGGAACACGATCCGCGTGGCCGCCAGCAGCGCCGCCAATAGCGAGGCCGACAGCAGGTACGTCCCGGGCGGGGGTTCTCCCAGCCAGCGGCGCAGCAGCAACTCCACGATCAGGCCGCTGGCGACAGCCAGCGCCGCCAGGTGCGAGCGCCGGATTGAAGCCAGAAGCGTGACGAACAACGATGCCAGTCCGAAGGCGGCGAAGGCGGCGAAAAGGCCGGTCGAGATCGTGCCGTCGGTCCAGCGCCCGAGCATTGCGCATAGCACCGAAAGTATCGTCACGGCGACCGCCATGCGGATCACGGCACCGCCGAGAATTCGCGTCGCCTCGCCGCGCAGGTTGATGCGGTCCGACGTGACGTAGCCGACGCCTTCAAGCGAGTCCGGCATGGCCCAGTAGATGCGCGAAAGATGGTGGGCGGCCCACAGTGACCCGGCCGCCGAGGGAATCAGGGCCAGCGCCGGGACAGAGCCGTTGAATCCCCAGCCGATCGAGCGGTCGGCCACGAGCATCAGTCCGAGCCCGGCACCGATGGCGGCCCAGCCGAGCGCGCGCGAAGGCGCGCCGGCCCGGTCGTCCGCCGTTCGGCGTGTGAGCACGGCCCATAACGCGATTGAGAAGCTCGTGAGCGCGGCCGACCAGATGACCAACTCGGCCTCGACACCGGCGTGCATCAGTCCCGACGACACAGCCAGCAAGACCAGATATGCCGACAGGAGACGCAACTTCACCAGAGCGGCGCCGCATACCCAGGTCACAACGAGCGCCGCCGCCAGGCGTCCTTGAGCCCCGCTTAGGAACAGCGCTGCGCCGACAATCAGCAGCAGCACCGCCGCGCCGCTCGCTCCACGGCGTGTGAACGATAACTCGGCCCCGCCGCCGTGCCGCGCGAGCAGCATCCATTCCAGCGCGAGCGCGACCGGCAACGCGAGTACAAGCGCCCCGTTCCAGACGGCGGCGCCGAGAGCGTCGGCGATCGGAGATGCCCATGTCGCCACCAGCAGCACCGCAATCACAAGGCCCATGCCGTCGGCGAGCGCGCCGGTTTGCCGAGTGCGATGCGACGCGCCGGGCGCCGCCTCGGCCGGTTGCTCCGGTGCGCGAACCAGTTCGGGCCCGATCTCGAGCGCGCGTCCCGATTGCTCGCCGACCCAGGCCTCCAGCACGACCGCAGCCTCGAGCGCGTCCTGAACCGGGCGGGCGAGGCGCGCCTCGGCCAGATCTCGTGCCTGCTTGCTCTCGGCGGTGATCATGCGGCCGCCCGCGTTTCGGCCAGTTCGGCGATCAACCCGCCGTACTGGTTGATGCACGCCGCGCGGTTGAAGCGCTCGCGAGCGCGGCTGTGCCCACGCGCGCCGAGCTTGGCGCCGAACTCCGGATTTTTCAGCAGCGTCGTCACGGCCATCGCTATGCCGTGCACGTCGCCTGGCCGTGTCACGATGCCGCAGCCGCGTAGCACCTCGGGCACGCCGCCCACACCGGTGGCGATCACCGGGCGACCCTGGCCCATCGCCTCGAGGATCCCTAGCGGCATTCCCTCCGAAACGCTCGTCATCAGGACAATGTCCGACTCGCGGACTACGCGCTCGGGCTCGCGTGTGCTGCCCATGAACTTGAACCCGTCGCCAAGCCCGAGTTGCTCGTGCAGCTGATGACAGGAGACGCCGTAGGCCTCCGCACCGTCGGTCACGGGACCGAAGTACTGGAACTCGGCGTCAGGTACGCGCTTGAGCACTTCGACGGCAGAACGCAGCATCGTGTGCACGTCTTTCAACGGGTCGACGCGTCCGACCGAGACGATGCGGCCGATATTCGGCGCGGGTTCGAAGGTTTCGGAGATCCCGTCGATTCCGTTGTGGATGACGTGAATCTTTTCGCGGTCTACGCCCATCGCCGACTCCCAGGGAATGTGCGCTTCGGTCACCGGCGAGACGACGTCGGCCGCCTTGTAGGCCGCGCGCGCGAGTCCGCGGGCCAGCCTCGTGGAGATGAAACGCTGTCCCTCGGGGTTGCCGCTGCGAGTGGCGGCCAGATAGCTCTCGCGCAGGTACACGCCATGCTCGGTCAGCAGGAAAGGCGTTCCGTACAGCTCTTTGTGGACGATCGCCGGCAGCGCGGCCCAGCCGGCCGCCGTTACGTGCAGCAGGTTCGTGGGCGGCGTCGGCTCGGCCGCCGTACGGGCTATCCAGTAGAGCACCTGGTACAACGTCGCGGCATCTACGGAGTCAAGTTCCGGGGGATGGCCGGCCCCGTCGGCGTCTTCGTTCCGGATCTCTTCCAGCTGGCGCAGATAACCGCTCCAGGCACGACCCGATCGAAACGTCCGCCTGATCCGCTGGGGGTTGCGCCGGCACCATACCAGCGCCTCGACCAACCGTTCATTGCAGCCGGTCCAGCCGATCAGCGCGCCGGCCAAAACCGCGGGAAGCGAGAAATCGAGTGAGCTGCGCGCTCGGGGTCTGATCGCCGCCCCGGGCGAGCGGTCGCTCCACAGTCGCATGTGTCCGGCGAGTGAGGCGTTTGACGGCAGCTCGAACAGTGGTTTCAACGAGTGTCCGGGTGCCGTGATCGGCATCACCTGCCATCTGACGTCGGTCAGACCTTTGATCAGAATGTCGCACCACGAGCTGACACCGCCGATCGCGAAGGGATAGGTTCCCTCCGTGATCAGCAGCACCCGCGGCCCGCTGGGAGCGGGCCGCGGTCCCGGCGACGCGAAACGCTTTGGGTCGATTTGCGCCGGTAGGCCGGTCATCGGGGTTATTGGCGCCGAGCGCCCGTCCCTAGGTGACCACGGGCAGTTCGATGGTTTCGCCGGGCTGCAGCGACAGCCACCCGGAACGCCGGCCGGATGCGTCGAGCTCGCCGGTCGTGGCGGAACCCGACAGCGGAACCTCCAGCGGAACCGTCGCGTGCGAGGTCAGCGTGATCACGCCGTCCCGGAGATACGCCGTGACCGAGTCCTGTTCGTCGGCCCACAGGCGCCTGCGCTGAAGCTCGCGGCCGGCCGCCGTCAGGTCTGGTTGCACGACGGGCGTCGTTACAAGGCGGCCGTATCGCCGCAGAGTGGCGTCGAGCACGCTAATCAGGATGCGGTCGCCGGTCAGGTTCGCCTGGTGCGCGTAGTGCGGGCGTGGATCGTTGGTGAGCATGTGGCGCACGATCGTCGTCGCCTCGGCGTCCACGTACTGCGTCCACGTGATCGGCGCGTCCATGCACGTGGTGACGGCCGTGTTGACGCAGGAGCCGCCGAGCTCCGGCGGTAGGTAGAGGTAGTTGTACTCGTCGAGCTGCTGCTCGCGCGTGGAGGTGTTGTAGTAAACGTTGGTCGGGTGACGGGGCACGGTCCTCGCGGCGCCGATCGTCTGCTGTGCGGGGTAGCGCGAGTTGTCGTCGCCGATCCATGCGAGTGCGTTCTCGGCAACGGCATCCGAGAACGCCGGGTTCGTGTGTACGCCGGAATGCTCGCCCGTCACCAGTTCGTCGGCGTTGATCGGAATCCCGTTGCTATTTGCCCAGTCGATGTTCTCACGGATGTCGTTATTGATCGTCGCCACGTCGGCCGGTTGCAGGCCGTTGGAGGGATCATCGTCGACGTCGTCGAAGTCGGTGTGCCTGAATGTGTGATTCACAAAGCCGAAACTCGCTTTGTAGGACTGGAACGAACGCAGCAGCCGGTCGCCAGGGCCGCCGGCATCGACGTTGCCGGCGCCGTTGAAAGCGATGTCGAGACGCTGTCCGCGCAGCGCCGACCATCTGACGCTGCGAGACACATCGGCGGGCCGCATGCGGACGGCCTGCTGGCCGTTGGTGTTGGAGGCGGCGTCCCAGACCTCGGTCTCGACGAATACGTCATCGACCTGCATCGCGAGGTAGTTGCGCTTGAACCCCATAAAGCGGCCCTTGGTGAGCCAACCGACTAGTCCGTTTGACAGGAGCATGCTGTGCATCTGGTACTGGTTGGAGTCGATCGTGAACACGAGCTCCTCGCGGCCGTCGGCATGGTTGAACACTCCCATCACCGTCCGGCCTTGCGAGACGGTCAGCAGCGTTGTGAACGACTCGCCCGGCTGGAACGTCGCGAGCGGCGTCGCGAAGTATCCCCACGAGCCGGCGTCGATCGGGACGCGTCCGACAAGCTCGGGGAAGACCGTCCGACCGGCCGTCGTCACCTGCATCATCTGGCCGGTGGCTGGACCGGCGTAACTGGGGGTGTTCAGGCCGTATCCGGCGTTCGGATAGATGGACGCAGTGACCTGGCGGACGCCGTAGGTGGCGGTGTAGTTCGCCAGCAGCGACCACTCTTCGGTGGTCATCGCGGAAATCCAGGCTCCGTTGTTCTCGTAGACCAGTCCGCCGGTCGCCACGACCACCCCTTGATACTTGGCGCGCGGTGTGCCGTCGTCGAGCGTATCGGCGAATGTCTCGGCCGAAAGGGCTTCGCGGTCACCGCCGAGCACGAGCTTGTCGTAGGGCACGCCTTCGCGAGCAAGCGCGGCCTGCCATGCCTGAGCGGAGGGCTCGGTGCCGGTGGCGGTCAGCAGGAGAACCTTCATATCGGTTCGCTGGTTAGGGAGTTCCGCGAACGCCGAGGAGGCGAACACCGCCGAGGCGGAAAGCGCGACCAGGGTGATTGTCAGGAGTCTTTTGGACATCGAATCGGTACCCTTTCGAATGCGGGATATGGGTGGTGGTTGTGTGTGCGTGGGTGGTGGTGTGTATTTGGGTTCAGGTGCGGGAAATGGCGCCGGCTCACGTGAATGAGGGGGTCGCATCGGACGCTGCGCCGACGCGCTGGACGCGGGTGCGCATCAGTGAGTCGACGAGTATGTTCCAGCCATCCTCGGTGACGCCTTCGGGCGCGTCGTCCCTGAAACGGGCGGGAGGGGCCGAGATGATCGGCGGTTCGGGTGGCGGCCCTTGACCGGCTGCGCCGGCATTCGCAGGCAGGGCAAGTGAGGTCAGTCGATGTTCCAGCTGAGAAGTGGCGGCGACGAGTTCCCTGCAGGCGTCGATCAGCGTGTCGCGGATCACAAGCGACTCGGCAAGGATGGTCCAGCCATCGTTATCAGCGGTTCCCTCTGGTGAGGACGGGTCGAGTTCGGAGATCATTGCGGTTGCGCGACCGACGTTCGGACGGGCGGCTGCCTTCATGCGCAGGTAGGCGTTTTCTTCGCGCAACAGGGCGAGTTCGGCGGCAACCGAGTCGCCGCCACCGTTACGGTCGGAGATCTTCTTTTCGGAACGGCGCAACAACATGCGCATGCGCGACCGGCCGCGCTTGTGCGTGTCTTGAGCCGGCGCGACATCGGTGGACGCGTGCTCGCTCTTCCTGACGTTCGCAGGACTGTGTTTGGTATTCAATTTGCCGAGATCCTTCGAGTATTGCCGAGATTCAAGCTGCAAGCGGAACTTCGGCGCGCTTGGCGCCAGCGGACTTGAGTTCAGATCGCTCTTCGCCCAAGTCGGGCCGCTTGCCGAGATGATTGTAATCGTAAACGATACACAAATGGCTGGCGCCAATAGTTGTTAATCCATCGTTAAGAATAGCTGCGCCGGTCACTGATACTTAGGTCGTGGCGATCACCGAACCGGCGCCGGCGGCCGTAGTCCGGCGTAACTACCTGTACTCTCTGACGGACACGTGCGCCCATCGGTCCCTTGCCGTCGGTGCACAGGAAACACCGCGACCGTCGCGTAAACCAGGCGATTGAGAACGCGGAATCCCCGTCGGGGCTCCTGCCTGACGGGAGGGCCGACGGCCCACCGCCGCGACGCGAGATCCGCGACAAGGCGAACGCATCCAGGTTGTCTCCGGAGATCCCGGAGGAAACGAAAGCAAAGGAGAGTCGCGATGCGAGCAGTTGAATCGATCATGGAGTGCCTTAAGCGCGAGGGCGTCGAGGTGATCTTCGGTCTTCCCGGCGGGGCGAACCTGCCGACTTACGACGCGATCTACGACGCGGGTATTCGCCATATTCTCGTCCGTCACGAAGCCGGCGGCGGTCACGCCGCCGAGGGTTATGCCAAGGCGACCGGCAAGGTCGGTGTCTGCCTGGCGACAAGCGGCCCCGGCGCGACAAACCTCGTCACGCCGATCGCCGACGCGATGATGGACTCGGTCCCGACCGTGTTCATCACCGGTCAGGTCCGCACCGACCTGCTCGGAACCGACGGCTTTCAGGAGGCTGACATCACCGGCATCACGATGCCGATCGTCAAGCACTCGGTGATGATTCGCGACGCGCGCGACATCCCGGAGGCGATTCACGAGGCCTTCCACGTCGCGGGCACCGGCCGTCCCGGTCCCGTGCTCGTTGACATCCCGCAGGACCTCTCGCGCGCCGACATCGATTATCGGCCGATCGAAACGGTGGACCTCCCTGGTTATCAACCAACGACCACGGGAAACGCCAAGCAGATCCGCCTCGCCGCCAAAGCTCTGGCCAACGCCAAGCGCCCGATTCTTTACGTCGGCGGCGGCGTCGTCAACGGCAATGCCTCCGAAGAGCTGCGCGAACTTGCCGCCAGCGACAAGTTCCCTGTCACCTGCACGTTGATGGGCCTGGGGGCTTTTCCGGCGCCGCATGAGCAATGGCTGGGCATGCTCGGGATGCACGGAACGCGTGCCGCCAACTACGGAATGGACGAGGCCGACCTGATCGTGGCGATCGGCGCTCGTTTCGACGACCGCATCACCGGCAAGCTGTCCGAGTTCGCGCCCAACGCCAAGTTCATTCACATCGACGTCGATCCGGCGGAGATTTCCAAGAACGTTCCGGCGCACATTCCGATCGTCGGTGACGCCAAGGAGATCCTTCCGCGCCTGACCGCCGAGTACAAGCAGCTCGGCGCCGAAAGCGCGCGTCTGGGCGAATGGTGGCAGCGCATCGGACGCTGGCGTGAGCAATACCCACTCGGCTATGAGGACTCGGCCGACAGCGAGATCAAGCCGCAGTTCATGATCGAGGAAATGCTGCGCGTCACCGAGGGCCGGGCGATCGTCAGCTCCGACGTCGGTCAGCACCAGATGTGGACGGCGCAGTATTACGACTTTCCCGAGCCGCGGCGCTGGATCAACTCCGGCGGAGCCGGCACGATGGGCTTTGGCCTGCCGGCCGCGATGGGGGCGCAGGTCGGCCGCCCCGACGATCTGGTGATCTGTCTCGCCGGCGATGGTTCGCTGCAGATGAACATTCAGGAGCTGGCCACCTGCACCGACAACGACATTCCGGTAAAGATCTTCCTGATGAACAACGGTTTTCTCGGCATGGTTCGCCAGTGGCAGGAGCTCTTCTGGGATGGCCGCTACAGCGCCGTCGACACGGGCAAGCACCCCGACTGGGTCAAACTCGCCGACGCGTACGGCGCCAAGGGCATGCGCGTGACCGACAAGGCAGAACTCGGTGACGTCTTCAAAGAGGCGATCGACGCGGACGGGCCCGTGCTCGTCGACGTCCGCGTCACGAAGGAAGAGAACACGTATCCGATGATTCCGGCCGGCCAGGCCGCACGAGACATGGTGGGCTGAGCGATGGGTGAACCAGGAACAAAAGAAATCTTCCGGCTGGAGGATCTCAAAGAGGCCGGCGGCCGCCTGATGGGCCGTAAACACATCCTCTCGATCCTCGTCGAAAACGAGCCCGGAGTACTCGCTCGAATCTCGGGCCTGTTCGCTCGGCGCGGTTACAACATCAACACGCTCGCCGTCGGCCCGACCGATGATGACGCGATCTCGCGGATCACGCTGACGATCGACGGCGCCGAGCATCCGATCGACCAGGTGACCAAGCAGCTGCACAAGCTGGTTCACGTCTTGAAGATCCGCGATCTCGAGCCGAGCGAGTCAATTGCCCGCGAACTGGCGTTGTTCAAGGTCGACGCGGACGCTCACGTGCGACAGGAGATCGTTCAGCTGGCCGAGATATTCCAGGGCCGCGTCGTTGACGTCGCGCGCCGCTCGATCACAGTGGAGATCACCGGCAGCGAGGAAAAGATCGAAGGATTCGAGCAGCTCGTCCGCCCGTTCGGACTGATTGAGATGGTCCGTACCGGCGAAATCGCCGTTCAACGCGGCCGCGCAGAGACCTAGGATCACTCGCGGCATGTCGCTGTGGTCACGTTCGCGTCGGTCTGCAGGGCGTGTCCGCGAGCGCGGCGAGGTCGAACAGGGCTTTGGCGCAAGCGCGTACGCGCGACTGGCAGGCAACATCAATCTGGCCTCGGCCAGAGCCCGCGCCCGTGGACGACCGATCATCGCCGGCGTGACCGTGCCGGTCGCGCCGGAAATCGACCTGTTGGAGTGCGTCGCTTCGGCGCGCGAACCGGGTGAGTTCTGGAGTAGCGTCGATCAGCCCGCGCGCGATTGTCGTGCGTTGGCTTCGCTTGGTGTCGCCGTCAGGGTGCAGGCTTGCGGGACCGATCGCTTCACGCGGATCGCGGAGAAGTGCGCGGCCGCGCTCGACGCTGCCGAAGTGGATGATCTAGCCGACGATCCGGGCGCCCCCGCCGGTGCCGGCGCGGCGTGGATTGGAGGATTCTCGTTTCATCAAGATGGGCCGCACTCCGACGCGTGGCGAGCGATGCCGGCGGCAGATTTCATCCTGCCGAGCGTCGCCATCGTCAGGCACGGCGGCGAGTGTCCGGTCGCGCGGTTGACGGTCAACGTTCATGTCGCGCCCGACGACCACGCGGCCGATCTGCTCGCGCAGGTAGAGTCGCTGGTCGATCGCCTGGGACTGAATGAATCCGAGGGCGCGTCCGGATTGTCAGGCGGCCTTGAGCACTCATCGAAACGATCGTGTGAGCTCGAAATCAAACCCGAACCGACGCGCGACCTAGAGTCGGCAGCGGAGCGATCACCCCCGTTCGACATCGCGGCCTCGGTCGCCGCGACGGCGACGGCCGAGCACTACCAGCAGGCCGTCGAACGCGCGACCGAGATGATCGCCGCCGGAGAACTGGAGAAGATCGTCCTCGCGCGGGAGGTCCTGCTGCGTCGCCGGGAACCGATCGATGTCGTGGCGGCCCTGCGCGAGCTTCGCGAGCGGTTTCCGCAGTGCACCACGTTCGCGCTCGGATACCCCGCGACGACCTTTCTGGGTTCGTCGCCCGAGTTGCTGATCCGCCGCGAGGGACGGCGCGCCTCGACGATGGCGCTCGCCGGGTCGGCGAGTCGAGGCGACGACGCCGAGCAGGACGAACGTCTTGGGGCGAAGCTGCTTGAGAGCGTCAAGGACAACCGCGAACACGCGATCGTCGTGCGGCGAATCGAGCGGACTCTCGGGCGGCTCTCGGCCTGGGTGGCGGTCGGCGAGCGTCCGGAGCTGGTGAAGGTCAAAAACATTCAGCACCTCGCGACGCCGATCCGGGCGCAGCTCACCGAGCCGCGTCCGGCGATCGAACTGGCGGGAATGCTTCACCCGACACCGGCGGTCGGTGGCGAGCCGTGGTCGGTCGCCGGCCCGGCGATCAAGTCGCTCGAGGGCTTCGACCGCGGTTGGTACGCCGGCGGCGTGGGGTGGATGGACCAGCTCGAGGACGGCGAGTTTCACGTCGCGCTGCGCAGCGCGTTGATCGATGGTTCCAGCGCACGGTTGTTCGCCGGCGCGGGAATCGTCGCCGACTCCGATCCCGCGACCGAACTGGCCGAGACCGAGACCAAGCTTGACGCGCTGCTGCCGGTGCTTTCGAGCTGCTGAGCCGCCTGTAGCATCGGCGTCACTGCCCGGTCCCGGCCCGGCCCGGCGCGCGATCGCAGTCGCGATTGGCCCTCAGCGCAGCGCACCCGTTTCGGTCAGTGCCGCGGAGACCGAATGCAGCACCGCGTCGACCACGCGGTCGTGGGCGCGCTTGTTCTCGGTTCGCTCGGCGCGTAGATGGACGAATCCCGGCGCCTCGACCGCCTCGGCGAGCGCCGCGGCGTCGACCGGAGCCGAGTAGGCCATCCCGAACGCCTCGGCCACCGCTTGGAGATCGACGTGGCTCGGCGCGGCGATCTTGTCTTCGAAATGCTCCGTGTGATCGGCGATCGGCAGGAAGGAGAAGATCCCGCCGCCGCCGTTGTCGACGCAGACAATGGTGATTTCGATCCCGTGACGTCTGGCGATCGCCAGCGCGCCGATGTCATAGAGGACGGCGAGATCGCCGCTGAGCAAGACCACGCGATCGCAGTCGTAGGACGCCGCGACGCCGAGCGCCGTCGAAACCACGCCGTCAATCCCGTTAGCGCCGCGGTTGGCGAGAAAACGAACGTCGTCCCGGCCGGGAGCGACGAAAGATTCGACGTCTCGCACCGGCATCGAAGAAGACACGAAAACCGTCGCCCCGGACCGCAGGCCGCCGATGATCGAGCGATAAACCGCCGGTTCAAAGGGGAAGGGCTCCTCGCTGAGAGCATGCTCGATCGCAGACTGAGTCGCGGTCTCGAGCAGGCGCCAGACGCGCGGCCAGGCGGCGCCGATCCGGCTTTGCGGGTCGGGCGGCGAACCGGATTTGAAGACCGTGAGCGGATCGACCCGCCAGACCTGTGTCGCGACACGGCTGGGTTCGTGCCAGACCCCGCGCGGGTCGATCACGATCTGTTCGCATGCCCGGCCGCCAAGCCAGTCGCGCAACGGCCTGGATGTCGGCATCTCGCCGACGCGGATGATCAGATCGGGCGAGAGGTTCTCGCGCGCCGCGGCGTCGCGCAAGATCAAGTCGTAAGCGCTGACGATTGTCGCCTCGTGGGCAAACGGCTCTCGCCTCAACTGGGAGAGGGCATCGGCCAGCACCGGAATACTCGCCGCGCCGGCGAAGCCGGCGATCGCCGCGGCGAGACCGGGTTGATGTTGTTCGCCGGCGACGATCAGTGGGCGTTGCGCGGTGGCGAGCACCGCGGCCAGCCCGTCGAACTGACTCGGCGTCCCGACGCTCGTCGTCCACGGCCGGCCGCCGGCGCGCCCGGCCGCGGCCGTTGTCTTCTCGAGTTCGCCGAGCGGCTGCCGTTCGGGAAACAGCGGATCTCGCAGCGGTAGGTTCACGTGCACCGGGCCTGGATCGGCCGCCGTCGCCTCGGACCATGCCCGGCAGGCCAAGGCGCGAAAGTGGCGTAGGGTCTGCTCGCTTAGCGGATGATTGCCGGCCTCGACAAACCAGCGCACGCTCGATCCATACAATTTAACCTGGTCGATCGCCTGACCGGCGCCGACGTCGCGCAGCTCGGGTGGCCGGTCGGCAGTCAGCAGGATCAACGGGACACCGGCGTGCGACGCTTCGATCACGGCCGGATGCAGGTTTGCCGCCGCGGTTCCGGAACTACAGGTCACGACGACCGGTGTGCGGCTGGATTTCGCCAGGCCGAGAGCGAAGAACCCGGCAGAGCGCTCGTCGAGCACGCTCCAGGTTCGGATCTCATCTCGGTCCGAAAGCGCGTAACTGATCGGCGCGTTGCGCGAACCGGGCGCCGCCACCGCGTGGCGTACGCCGAGTCGCACGAACTCGTCGATCATCACTCGCAGCGGCGCAAATGTCTCGTTTGTCAGTTCCATCCCGGTGATCCTCGGTGAGTGTGGCCGTCGCCGATCCGTTGTTGCTGGTCCACGGTTTCGCCCAGACACCGCGATCTTGGCAAACAGTGATCGACGTTCTCCCGGCCGGCCGCGATCTGCACGCTATCGAGCTTCCCGGTCACGGCGCGACGGCGCTGACACTCGGCCCGCCGAGTGTTGAGTCCGCGCGCGCGGCGATGTTCGCGGCGCTCGACCAGATCGCGGCCGATCGCGTCGTCGTGTGGGGTTATTCACAAGGCGCTCGCGTCGCGCTCGACGCCGTCCTCTTCGCGCCGGCTCGATTCTCCGCGATGATTCTCGAGAGCGGCACGGCGGGAATCGACGACCCACTTGCACGCGCCGATCGCCGAAGCCGCGACGTCGCGCTCGCGTCGCGCATCGAGGCGGCGCCGATCGAGGACTTCCTCGACCTCTGGGAGCGCATCCCGGCGCTCGGCGAGCAGTCGCGCGCGCTGATCGAGAGTCAGCGAGCCGATCGCCTCGCGCACGACCCGGTCGCGCTGGCCGCGGCTCTCCGCGGGATCGGCCAGTCGGCCTACGAACCGATGTGGGACCGGCTCGGCGAGATCGCGGTGCCGACGCTGCTGATCAGCGGGGAGCGCGATCGGGTCTACGGCGCCACGGCCGAGCGCATGTGCTCGGCGATCGCCGGCGCGACGCACGTCGCGATCGCCGGCGCCGGCCACTCGGTCCATCTCGAGCGGCCGGTCGAGACGGTCGCCGCCGTCAGAGCGTTCCTCGAGGCCGGCATCTCTCCGAAAACCGGCTAGATCAGTCGCCGGGCCCGAGTTCGATCGAGAACTCTGCGATGGCGTCTTCGTCTAGCTCGATCCCGAGTCCCGGGCTCGGCGAGATCGCGATACGACCGCCGGCGGCGACCGGAAGGCCGGTCGCGTACGAGTCGGCGAGCGCGTCGGCCGTCGCCAGGCCGCACGCGAGTTCGATATCGGACCGTGACGCGACAAAATGCAGTGCCGCGGCGATCCCGACCGGACCGTCGAGCGCGCTGGTTACGAAGCAGAAAAGACCGGCCGACGAAACTCGCTCAAGCAGCGCCGCCGCGCGCGTGAGTCCTCCGGCCTCGGAGAGTTTGACCGCGACGCCGTCACAGGCGGCGTTAGCGATGTGTGCTTGTAGATCGGCGTCGGTTCGAATGCCCTCATCGGCAACGACCGGAACCGAGACGGCATCGCGTACGCGATGCATGCCCATCAGATCCTCGGCGGCCACCGGCTGCTCCACGAGCTCCAGACCGAACTGAGCCAGCCGTCCGATCTCGGCGATCGCCTCCGCCGAGAACCACGCGCCGTTGGCGTCGAGGCGCAGCCGCCTGTTCCAGCCGATCGCGTCGCGAACGGCCGCCACGCGCGCTTCGTCGCCGGGCAGACCGACTTTGAGCTTGATCGTCGAATACCCGGCCGCGACGGCCGCGCGGGCCTGTGCGACGGCGTCGTCTATGTCCGATGACGCGATCGTCGCGTTGACCTCGACGGACTTGCGCGCGTGCCGGTTCAGAGATTCCGCCAGCGGGATCGCGAGCTGCCGGGCGTGAAGGTCGCTAAGCGCCGAGTCGACGGCCGCCAGCGCCGGAGGCGGTAGCAACTCGCCGAACTCCCGCGGGATCCGCGCGGGTTCCTCGATCGCGCGAGATTCGAGGCGCGGCCGAGCGTGTTGATTGAGCGCTTCCACGAGGTCACGCAAGCCGCCGGCGCCCGGCCGGGGGTAGGGGGTGACCTCGCCGAGTCCTGCGTTTCCGGCGCGATCGGTCAGCCGCAGCACCGCGACCCGCCGTTCGGCGACGCGTCCGGCGGCGGTCTCAAATGGCCGCTTCAGCGCCAGGCGCAGCGCGAATAGTTCAAACCGCTCGACGTCCATCGCC
This sequence comes from Solirubrobacterales bacterium, assembly GCA_049276635.1. Lineage (GTDB taxonomy): Bacteria > Actinomycetota > Thermoleophilia > Solirubrobacterales > JACPNS01 > JACPNS01. Next base: position 15,296 of record JBASWU010000101.1, read on the forward strand.
TAACGCTACGACAACGGCGAGCCCGGCTAAGACACCAGCAGGCCGGCCGACAGCAGCGTGCAGAACACGAGTTCCAGCCGCGCGGTGTCGCCGAGCGCCTTGTTCAGCGCGGCGCCGTCGGTCCGGTCGCGGACGGCTCGAGTCAACGGCAGCGTCAGCGGGAGCGATAGAACCGCGAGGTTGATCCATGCCGTAAGACCGCCGGCGAGCCAAATGACCGGTACCAGCACGATTGAAAGCAGCAGCGTCAGCGAGTAGATACGCCTCATCGTCGCCCGGCCCAGACGCACCGCCAAGGTGCGCTTTCCGGCGCGCCGGTCGGTGTCGATGTCGCGAATGTTGTTGACCATCAATACGGCGCAGGCGAGCAGCCCAACCGGCATCGACAACGCAAACGCCTCCCAGACGAGTCGCTCGGTCTGCACGAAAAACGAGCCGGTCACGGCGACGACCCCGAAAAACGAAAATACGAACACCTCGCCGAGACCTTCGTACCCGTAAGGCCGCGGTCCACCGGTGTAGAGCACGCCGGCGATGATCGACGCCGCGCCGATCAGCAGCAGTTCCCAGCCGGCTTCGGCGATCAGGTAGGCCCCCGCCACCGCGGCGATCGCAAATGATGCCCAGGTCGCATACAGCACATAACTCGGCGGCACGAGCCCACCGGCGGTGACCCGCACCGGCCCAAGCCGGTCGTCGGTGTCGGCGCCGCGCCGGGCATCCGAGTAGTCGTTGGCGAGATTTGTGCCGATCTGGATGAACAGCGCGCCGACGATCGTTGCGGCCAGGATCGGTAGATCAAACAACCCGGCCGGGCCGGCGGCCAGCGACGTCCCTACGGCGACCGGAGCCAGCGCGGTCGGCAGCGTTCGCGGCCGCGCCGCCTTGATCCAAACCGATGCCGCGCCCATCAGATCGCTCGCGCCGTCGGCGCGATCACGGACGCTTGGGGAACTTGGAGAAGTCGGGCTCCCGCTTTTGAACGTAGGCGTCACGACCTTCTTGGGCCTCTTCGCTCATGTAGAAAAGTAGTGTCGCGTCGCCGGCGAGTTGCTGCACGCCGGCCATGCCATCGGTCGCGGCGTTAAACGACGCCTTGAGCATCCGCAGGGCCAGCGGTGACATCGCGAGCATCTCCTTGCACCACTTGACCGTCTCCTCCTCTAGCTGTCCGAGCGGGACGACGGTGTTGACCAATCCCATCTCGAGCGCCTCTCGGGCGTCGTACTGGCGACAGAGGAACCAGATCTCCTTGGCCTTTTTCTGCCCGACGATCGACCCGAGGTAGCCGGCGCCGAACCCGCCGTCAAAGGACCCGACCTTCGGGCCGGTCTGACCGAACCGGGCGTTGTCGGCGGCGATCGTCAGGTCACAAACGATGTGCAACACGTGACCGCCGCCGATCGCGTAGCCGGCGACCTGCGCGACGACCGGTTTGGGCAGCCGCCGAATCTGAATCTGGAGGTCGAGCACGTTGAGTCGTCCGACGCCCTGTTCGGCGACCTTGTCATCGCCGATATAACCGTCGTCGCCGCGAATGCGCTGGTCGCCTCCGGAGCAGAATGCATCAGGGCCCTCGCCGGTCAGCACGATCACGCCGACCGTGGTGTCGTCGCGGGCCCGGTCGAAGGCGTCGGAAAGCTCGAAAAGGGTCTGCGGGCGGAAGGCGTTGCGTACCTCGGGGCGGTTGATCGTGATGCGCGCGATCCCCTCGTGCAACTCGTATTTAATGTCGCCGTAGCGGTCGCCGGCGTTGACCCATTCAATTGCCATGCCACTCCTTATCGATCACGGCCCGCACAGGTAAAGAGGCGGACTCGAGGCCGCCGGGATACTAGATCAACGGCGTGTCGCGCGGCGTGTTGGTGCGATAGCCTCGCCCGCATGATTTACGACAACGACGCAGATCTCACCAAGCTTGACGGAAAGACCGTTGCGATCCTCGGATTCGGATCGCAGGGGCACGCGCACGCGCTCAGCCTCAAGGACTCCGGCGTAGACGTCGTCGTCGGGCTGCGCCCCGACTCGTCTTCAGTCGCCAAGGCCGAGGCCGCGGGACTGAAAGTCGCCGATGTCGCCGAGGCCGCGAGTCTCGGCGACCTCGTCATGATCCTGCTGCCCGACGAACTTCAGGCCGACCTCTGGGAACAGCAGATCAAAGACGCCGTCTCGCCCGGCGACATGCTGCTCTTCGCCCACGGGTTCGCGATTCACTTCGACCAGATCAAGCCCGGCGAGAGCGTCGACGTGGCGATGGTCGCCCCGAAGGGTCCCGGCCACCTCGTGCGCTCGCAGTATGAGCAGGGCGCGGGCGTGCCCGGCCTCGTCGCTATCCATCAGGACGCCACCGGTCATGCTCGCGAGCTGGCGCTCGCCTACGCCAAGGGCATCGGCTGCACGCGTGGCGGAGTGATCGAAACGACGTTCAAGGACGAGGCCGAGACCGACCTTTTCGGCGAGCAGGCGGTTCTTTGCGGCGGGGCGACAGAGCTGGTTCGCGCGGGATTCGAGACCCTCGTCGAGGCCGGTTACGACCCCCGCCTGGCGTACTTTGAGTGCCTGCACGAGCTCAAATTGATCGTCGACCTGATGTACGAGAAGGGCATCGCCGGAATGCGTTACTCGATCTCCAACACCGCCGAGTACGGCGACGTCACCCGCGGCAAGCGCGTAATCGGTCCCGAATCGCGCAAGGCGATGAAGGAAATCCTCGCCGAGATCCAGTCCGGCGACTTCGCCCGTGAGTTCATCGCCGAGAGCAAGGCCGGCAACGAAAACTTCGACCGCATGCGTGCCGAGGGCAAGGCGCATCAGGTCGAGACCGTCGGCGCCGAACTGCGCGCCGGCATGGACTGGATCAACACCGAGTTCGACAACGGATAGGCGCTTCGGCGCCGCACTCCCCTGGCAGTCGGGGCGCACCAGAGCAGAAATGACAGGGTCACCGCCGCAGTATCCACCGCAGGGTCCGCCCGAGCCGACGCCCGGGACGTCGCCCGACCCATCACGTCGGCCGGCGGAGAGTCCGGCCGATCCCGCCGCGGCGGGCCAGCCACCGCACCCAGACCAGCCGGTTGCCGGTCAGCCTCCCCAGTTATACGCGAGCCAGCAGGCCCCTGCCGGTCAACCCCAGCAGCCCGGCCGGCCGGCCGCCTGGGGCGCACCCCAGCAGCCGGCCATGCCGCAGGCGCAGTACGGCTATCCGCAGCAGCCCGGTGGGTACGCCCCGCCTGCTCCGCCGCAGCCGTATCCGTACCCGTATCCCGGTCCACCGAGTCCGTACTACCAGCCGCCGCCGGTCGGTCACACTTACCCCGGGGGCGTCTTCTACGGCCAGCCGCCCGCGCCCAAGAACGACGCGGCCATCGCCAGCTTGATCGCCGCGATCAGCTCGATCGGCGGGCTCGTGCTGACGGTCGGGCTCTTGGCGCCCCTGAGTCTGATCGCTTCGATCGTGGCGATCATCCTTGGCGTTAAGGGCAAGAAGGCCGTCGACGAAGGCCGTACCACGAAAGATCGCGACGTCGCGATCGGCGGCATCTGGACCGGCGTCGCCGGCATCGTGCTGTCGGTGGTCGCGATCGCCGGCTGGGTCGTTTTCATCGTCTGGATCTCCGGCGATGCGGCGAGCGATCCCGGCGATCTCGCCGGTCTGCTCGCGCCGTCGGCGCGATAGCCCGCACGCCTCAGCGGCCGCCCGGCGCCGGCGGCGCGCGCCGCTATCCTCGGTCCCAGTGACCGTCTCGCCCTACATCAAGCCGTATCTGATGACCGCCGGCCCGACGCCCGTGCCGCCGCGAGTGTCGCAGGTGATGGCCGAGCCGATTCTTTATCATCGCGCCCCGGCCTTCGTGCCGGTCTACGCGCGTGTTCTGGATCGGCTCAAAACCGTCTTCGACACTGAAAACGACGTGCTCTGCTTCGCGTCCTCGGGGTCCGGCGCAATGGATTCGGCGATGGCCAATCTCGTGCGTCCCGGCGACAAGATCGTCGTAACCTCGGCCGGCAAGTTCGGCGAACGCTGGAAGGAACTGGCCGAGGCCTACGAGGCCGATGTCGCCTACCTCGACGTCGTATGGGGCGAGCAGATCGACCCGGCCGCCGTCGATCAGATCCTCACCGACAACCCCGGCGCGGGCGTCGTCTTCACCACGCTGTCCGAGACTTCCACCGGCGTCGTCCACGACATCCGCGCGATCGCCGAAATAGCGCACAGACACGACGCTCTGATCGTCGCCGACGCGGTCTCCGGGCTTGGCGCCACCGAACTGCACCAGGACGAGTGGGGGATCGACGTCGTCGTCTCCGGCTCGCAGAAGGCCCTGATGACGCCGCCGGGCATGGGTTTCGCGTCGGTCTCTCAACGCGCCCTCGACAGGGCCGCCGAGCGTCCCGCCGGTCGCTACTTCTTCGACTGGAACAAGACGGCGAAGGGCCAGCGCAAGGATCCGCCGGACTCGCCGTTCACCCCGCCGGTCAATCTCTTCATGGGTCTCGACGTCGCGCTCGACATGATCATGACCGAGACGATGCCGGCTGTACTCGAGCGCCACCGCCTGCTCGGGCAGGCCACGCGCGCGGCGGCCAAAGCTCACGGGCTGGAAATCTTCGGCCTCGACGCCGACGCGGCCAGTGTCGTCACCGCGATCAAGACGCCCGAGGGCGTCGACGGCGCCGCGATCCCCAAGCTGATGCGCGACAAGTACGGCATCACGATCGCCGGCGGCCAGTCACAGCTCAAGGGCAAGATCGTGCGCATCGCGCACTGCGGATACTTCGGGCCGTTCGACATAATCACGTCGGTCGCGGGCCTCGAACTGGCGATCCACGAGCTCGGCGCATCGGTGGAGCTCGGCGCCGGAGTGGCGGCCGCTCAGCGAGTCTTCGCCAGCGCCGGCGTCGCGGTCGGCGCCTAACCACATGCCAGAAGCCAAATTGAAGGTGCTCGTCAAGGAGAAGATCGCCGACGCCGGCGTCGAATTGCTGCGCCGCAACTACGACGTCGAGATCGGCGTCGACTGGTCGGCCGACGAGCTGAACTCGCGAATCGGCGAGTTCGATGCGTTGCTCGTGCGCTCGGCCACCCAGGTCGACGCGCAGCTGATCGAAAAGGCCGCGAATTTGAAGGTGATCGGCCGTGCGGGTGTCGGTGTCGACAACATCGACGTGCCGGCCGCAACGCAGCGCGGGATCATCGTCGCCAACGCCCCCGAGTCGAACATCGTCACCGCCGCCGAGCACACGATGGCGCTGCTGATGGCCGTCGCGCGTAACGTGCCGCAGGCCCACAGCGCGCTGACCAAGGGGGAGTGGGCGCGGTCCAAGTACGGCGGAGTCGAGGTTTACGAGAAGACTCTGGGCATTCTCGGCTTCGGCCGGATCGGGCAGCTCGTCGCCGCTCGCGCGCGCAGCTTCGGCATGGACATCGTCGGCTACGACCCGTTCGTCAGCGCCGAGCGCTTCCGCGAGCTGGGGGTCGAGAAGGCGGAGATGCCGGAGGACCTTTACGCTCAGGCGGACTTCATCACCATCCACCTGCCCAACACGCCCGAGACGAAGGGTTTTCTCAACGCCGGCGCGTTCAAGATGATGAAGCCGACGGCGCGCGTCTTGAACGTGGCGCGCGGCGGGCTGATTGATTACGATGCCCTACTCGAAGCGCTTGAGCAGGGCACGATCGCCGGCGCCGCGCTTGATGTGTTCCCGAACGAGCCGATGACCGAGTCGCCGTTGTTTGCGCTTGACAACGTGGTGGTTACGCCGCACCTCGGCGCATCGACGACCGAGGCCCAGGACCGCGCGGGTGTGCAGACGGCCGAACAGATCGACTCCGCGCTGAGCGGTGGCTTCGTCAGCAACGCCGTCAACATCCCCAATGTCGGCGCCGAGGACATGGCGACGCTTGAGCCGTTCATTCCGCTGGCCGGTCGTCTCGGCACTTTGGCCGTGGCGCTGGCCGAACATGGCTCGATCGACCACATCGAGATTTCCTACGAAGGACACTTGGCGAGCTTCGACACCCGGCTGCTGACCGTCGCCGTTCTGAAGGGTGCGCTCGAAGGTCACACCGAAGAGGCCGTGAACCTCGTCAACGCCCCGGCGCTTGCCGAGGCGCGCGGCATCTCGGTCAGCGAGACCAGCAGCACGACGGCTGAAGACTTCACCGAGCTGATCAAGGTGGCGATCAAAGCCAACGGTGAGCGCATCGAGGTCGGGGGGACCGGTCTCGGCCCAAAAAATCTCCCGCGCCTCGTTCTCGTCTACGGCCAGAACTTCAACCTCGAGTTCGCCGACCACATCGCCTTCTTCCGCTACGCCGATATGCCGGGCATGCTCGGCAAGGTCGGAACGATCTTTGGTGAAGCCGGGGTGAACATCGACAACGCCGTCATCGGCGCCGGCGGTGAGTCGGCCGATGCGGTTCTCGCGATCACCTCCCACGACACGATCCCGGGCGACCTGGTTGAAAAGATCCTTCAACTTGACGGGTTTAGCGACGGGCATGTCGTCAGCTTTTGACCGGGCACGCAGTCTTACGTAGCCCGCCGCGGCGGGGTTTGCGCGAGCAACTCGAGAAGAAGCGTTTCGATGGTCGGCCTTGGGCCGGCACGTCGGCTATCGCTCCGTGTTAAATTGTTCTACGTGGTGATTTTCCGCAACCTCCACCTTCTTCTCCTTCCCCCCTTGGGGAAATAGTCACGCGCGCGGCCGCGAGGGCCGCCACACACCACGCCGAATAAGTAACGACTCAGGAGAAAAAAGGAGAGGTTCGATGAGCGACCCAGAGCGCACATCCGACGTACAGGCAGGCGAACCGGGTAAGCCCGAGGATCGCGTAAAGATTTTCGACACGACGCTGCGCGACGGTGAGCAGTCGCCCGGCATCTCGCTCAACTCGGCCGAAAAGCTGGAGATCGCCCAGCAGCTGGCTCGCCTCGGCATCGACATCATCGAAGCGGGGTTCCCGATCACATCGCCCGGCGACTTCGAGGCGGTCCAGACGATCGCCCGCAGCGTCGAGGGCCCGGTGATCTGCGCGCTCGCGCGTTCAGGCTTTCAGGACATCGACGCCGCCTGGAACGCGATCAAAGACAGTGAACGCCCGCGAATCCATACCTTTCTCGCGACCAGCGATCTGCACATCGAACAAAAGCTGCGAACCTCGCGCGCCGACGTGCTCGGCCAGGTCAAGGCGGCCGTAGCGCACGCCAAGCGGTACACAGACGACGTTGAGTACTCGCCCGAGGACGGCAGCCGTTCGGACATCGACTTCATGGCCGAGGTCATCCAGGTCGCGATCGACGAGGGCGCGACGACGATCAACGTGCCCGACACGACCGGTTACGCGATCCCCAATGAGTACGCCGACATGTTCACGGCGCTCTACGAGCGGGTTCCCGGTCTGCGCGACGTCACCGTCTCCGTGCACTGCCATCAAGACCTCGGGCTGGCGGTCGCCAACTCCTTTGCCGGCGTGATGGCCGGCGCGCGTCAGGTCGAGTGTGCGGTCAACGGAATCGGCGAGCGCGCCGGCAATACCTCTCTGGAGGAGTTCGTGATGCTCCTGCACACCCGCCGCCCGGCGGTCGGGGTCTGGACCGGCGTGAACACCCGCGAGATCGCTCGCACCAGCCGCCTGGTCAGCCGCCTGACCGGTTACCCGATTCAACCGAACAAGGCGATCGTCGGCCGCAACGCGTTTGCGCACGAGGCCGGCATTCACCAGGACGGCGTGCTCAAGGATCGCCGCACCTACGAGATCATGGACGCGCAGACCGTCGGCGTCGTCAGCAACGCGCTGGTTCTGGGCAAGCACTCCGGGCGTCATGCGTTGAAGAACGCGTTCGAGGAGCTCGGGTACGAGGTCGATGGGCAGATCCTCAACGCGGCGTTCAAGCGCTTCAAGGAGATCGCCGATCGCAAAAAGGAGGTCACCGCGATGGACCTCGAGGCGATCGTCTCCGACGAGATTCGCGACGACACGAAGGCCTTTACATTCGACTGGTTCGATCTGCACACCAGCAGCGAGGGCGAACCGCGGGCGCGGGTCAAGGTGACCAAACCCGACGGGGAGCAGGTCGAGGCTTCGGGCACGGGCGACGGTTCGATTGACGCGGTGTTTGCGGCGATCAACAACGCGACCGGGATCACCGCAAAGCTCGCCGAGTACCGCGTCGACGCGGTCAGCAGCGGGCAGGACGCGATCGGCGAGGTCAGCGTCGTGATCGAGGTCGACGGCCGGATCGCCGCCGGCCAGGGTGTCTCGACCGACACGGTCTGGGCCAGCGGGCGCGCGTACGCTCGCGCGCTGACCAACGCCGAGCGGCGCCGCACGGTCGTCGACGAGGCCGAGGGCGCCGCCGCTCGCGCCGCGGCATCGAACCCCGTCGTCCCGTAGGCTGCCCCGGGTGAACGCGCCGGACCCGATCGACGCCCATCGCGAGGATTTCGTCTGGAAGGACGGCGAACGCCTGATCGCCTTCGGGCCGTCGGCGCTCGCCAGCCTGCCGGCGTTCCTGCGCGCGGCGGATATGGAGCGGTTCGTGGTCGTGACCACAGACCGCGCCGCCGGCCAGGCCGGTGATGTGGTCGCGCTGGCCGATGACACGTTCCTTGCTGGAGAGGGCCGTGTCGACGAGGTCGCGGCCGAGCTCCTGGGGCAGATCGGCGATCGCCCGGTGGTCGCCGTCGGCGGCGGCCGTGTCATCGACGCGGCCAAGGCGATCGGCGGCGCCGGCGGCCGGCCGGTCGCGGCGATTCCGACAACTCTCTCCGGCGCGCCGATGACCCCGTTTCACCGGCCCCCGGCCGGCTTTGACGGACCGGCGCGTCACGTCCGCCCGCGCATCGTGATCGGCGTTCCCGACCTGATGGCGTCCCAGCCGCCCGATCTCCGCACGGCCAGCGCGATGAATGCGTTGTCTCACGCGATCGAATCCATCTTCGTGACGACCGGCAGCCCGGTGCCGCGGCGGGTCGCGCAGGGGGCGATCGAACTGCTCTTCGCCGGGCTCGAAGGTCGCGGGATCAGCGACCCCGACGCGCCCGGCGCCGAAGCGATCCGTCGCGCAAAACTGTCGCTCGGAGCGATCGAGGCCGGATACGCCATTGGATCCACCGGCTACGCGATCCACCACGTGCTCTGTCAGACGATCGTGCGAGTGGCCGGGGTGCCGCACGCGCCGACCTACGGGGTGATGCTGCCGTTCACACTGGAGTTTTTGAAGATCCGCGACGCGATCGCCTGGGATATCGTCGCCGAGGCGATGGAAACCGGCGCGCCATCGACTGCGATCGCCCGCGTCAACGCCGAGGCCGGTCTCCCGACCAGACTCTCGGACCTCGGCGTCGCGCCGGAACGGCTCGACGCGATCGTCGCGGCGGCAGAGTCGCGATCAGAGCTGAACCTGACTCCCGGTGGCGCAACGATTGACGACGTCCGCTCGCTGATAGACGCCGCTTTCTAGCCCGGCTCGGCCCGGCCGGCGCCGAGGTCCGCGCAACCGCTCGCCGGGGAAAGATCGCCTCGCCTTTAAAGCTCAACCTCGGTCGCCGCGAGATCACCGCGCCGTGCCACGATACGCCGCCAAACTGTATGTGATAACGTACATCCGTAATGTCAGCAAGACCGACACTCGTAGCGATTGCATCTGACCGGTCCGCCGGCCTCTCCGGTCAAGGCCAGGGCCGAGCTCACCAGGGGGTGGACCCGGCAGTCGTCGGTCAACGCGTACGCGCGCTACGCGACGCCTTGCGGCTCTCGCTTCGCGATCTGGCCGAACGCTCCGGCGTCTCGGCTCCGATGCTGTCGCAGGTCGAGCGGGGGGAGACCAGTCCAACGCTGGCCGTGGCCGCCCGCATCGCCACCGGGCTTGATCTCTCGCTCTCTCAATTGCTGAGGCTCGACGAAACCCACCACGTGGTCGTCATTAAAACCGGCCAGCGCCGCAAAGGCGACGTCCGTGCCGCCGGTCACGCCTACGAACTGCTGACCCCGCCACTGCCCGGTCAGCGCGTCGAACTGTCGGAGCACCGGCTCCAGCCGGGAGCCGCCACCGGAGGCGAAGGCGATCCCCCGATCCACGAGCCCGGAACGCGCGAAACGGTCACGCTGCAAAAAGGTCAGCTCGACCTGATCGTCGACGGGGAACGCCACAAACTCGCTGAAGGCGACACCGTCACCTTCGACGCGGATCTCCCACATCACTTCGAAAACCCCGGAAGCGGCGAAGCCGTGTTCCTCGCAGTAACCGCCGCCGGTCTTCGGCGCGGCTGACCGGCTCCCAAACACACCGACTCAACGGAGGTGACCATGGCTAAAACAATGTTCGAAAAAATCTGGCGGGATCACGAGGTCGGCGATCAGCTCATTTACATCGATCTGCACCTCGTCCACGAAGTCACCTCACCGCAGGCCTTCGACGGCCTGCGGCTGGCCGGGCGCAAGGTCCGCCGCCCCGACCGCACGCTGGCCACGGCCGACCACAACGTCCCGACCGACGGCGCGACCACCCTGCCGCAAATCACCGACCAGCTCAGCCGCAAGCAGATCGAGGTCCTCGAGAACAACTGCGGAGAGTTCGGCGTGCCCATCTACTCGATCGGCTCGGTCCGTCAGGGGATCGTCCACGTGATCGGTCCGGAGCTGGGCGTCACCCAGCCTGGCATGACGATCGTCTGCGGCGACAGCCACACTGCAACGCACGGCGCCTTCGGCGCGCTGGCCTTCGGCATCGGCACCTCCGAGGTCGAACATGTGCTCGCCACGCAGGCCCTGCCACAGCGCAAACCAAAGTCGATGCGGATCAACTACACAGGCGAGCTCGGTTTCGGGGTCACGCCCAAGGACCTGATTCTCGCGACGATCGGCCGGATCGGCGTCGACGGCGGCAACGGTTACGTGATTGAATTCGCCGGCCCGGCGATCGAGCGCACTTCGATGGAAGGGCGCATGACGATCTGCAACATGACCATTGAGGCCGGCGGCCGGGCGGGGTTGATAGCGCCCGATGAGATCACTTACGAGTGGGTCGAAGGACGCACCGCCGCGCCGCGAGATTTCGCCGACGCGGTCGAACGCTGGAAGCATCTGCCGACCGACGAGGGCGCGGGCTTCGACCAAGAAATCTCCGTCGATGTTTCGACGCTGTCGCCGCAGGTCAGCTGGGGCACGACGCCGGCCATGGTCGCCCCGGTGACCGACAGCGTTCCCAATCCAGACGCCTATGAAAACCCAGCCGACCGCGAAGCCGCCGTACGCGCGCTCGAATATATGGATCTGCAGGCCGGAACCCCGATCCAGGAAATACAGCTCGACCGCGTCTTCATCGGCTCCTGCACCAACAGCCGCATCGGCGACCTGCGAGCCGCGGCGGAAGTGGTCAAGGGCCGTAAAGTCGCCGGCACGCTCAACGCGATGGTTGTACCCGGCTCGGCACAGGTCAAGGAGCAGGCCGAAAAAGAGGGTCTCGACAAGATCTTCACTGACGCCGGCTTTGATTGGCGTAGCGCCGGCTGCTCGATGTGTCTCGGGATGAACCCCGACACGCTCGCTCCCGGCGAACGCTGCGCAAGCACCTCAAACCGCAACTTCGAAGGCCGTCAGGGCCGCGGTGGGCGGACACACCTGGTCAGCCCTCAGATGGCCGCGGCCGCGGCGATCGCCGGCCATTTCGTCGACATCAGAGAATGGGAGTAGCAATGAAGGAAGTCAAGCAAGTGTCGGGTCCGGTCACCGTCCTCGACCGCAGCGACGTCGACACCGACCAGATCATCCCCAAGCAGTTCCTCAAACGCGTCGAGCGCACCGGGTTTGGCGAGTTCCTCTTCTACGACTGGCGCAAGGAGCCCGGATTTGATTTGCCGGCCAACCCGATTCTCGTCACCGGCCGCAACTTCGGCTGCGGATCGTCGCGCGAACACGCGCCGTGGGCGCTCAGCGACTACGGCTTCAGCGCGATCATCGCACCGAGCTTTGCCGACATTTTCTACAACAACTGTTCCAAGAACGGCCTGGTCCTGGTGACCCTGACCGAGTCCGAAGTGCACGAGATCGGTGCGGCCGGCGAGGCGACCATCGACCTCCAGCGACAGGTCGTGACCGCCGGCGGCAAGGAGTACGCGTTCGAGATCGATGAGGGAATCCGACACCGCTTGCTCAACGGTTTAGATGACATCTCGATCACCTTGCAAGACGAAGCCGCGATCGGCCGTTATGAGGCCGAACGCGAGCGCGCCGGACCGGTTACGACCGCGCTGTAGGGCGCGCGGTCTAGATATGCCTGAAGCCGGCAATAAGCCGTGCGACAAAGCGCAGAGCTTGTCCAGCAAGGTTGGGGACCCGTCTGACAATGTCGGACAAGTCTCGATACTCTGACCCCTAGTACGGCAGCGCCCCTCCCGGCGCTGGTCTCTGCTCGTCCGCCAACTCCCATGATCGACCAGAAACTTCCCGACGGTGCCGGGCCAGATCCCGGCGAGCGTCTGCTTGCGATGCGGGCCGCCGACGGCGACGCCGCCGCGGTCGCCGGGCTTTACGATCGCTACGAGAGGCGGCTCTACAACTACTGCCACCGGCTGACCAACAACGCCGAAGATGCGGCGGACGCCACGCAAGAAGCGTTCTGCAACGTCATTCAGCGCCTGCCCGGGCTCGACACGCAGACGCTCAACTTCGGCGCGTATCTCTACACCGCCGCGCGCAATGCGTCGCTCGACATCATTAAGCAGTCAAAGCGGGCCGTCGCGACCGAGGACGTGCCCGAAGACCGCTTCGCGACGCTCGATGTGGAGGAGGACCCCGAGCGGTCGCTGATGACCGGCGCCCAGCAAGAGGCCGCACGCGCCGCTAACGCCCGACTGCCCGAGAAGCAACGCGAGGTGCTGGCCCTCCGCGAAGTCGCCGAACTCAGCTACGACGACATCGCGACGACGATGGAGATGAACCCGAACGCCGTCGCCCAGCTGATCTCCCGCGCTCGCTTGAACTTTTTCAAGCAGATGCGCGACGCATCGGTCGTGATCCCGCCGCTCGATGAGACCGGCGAACGCGCCATCGCGCTTGCCGCCGCGCGCCAAGACGGCCAGATCGCACCCGACGAACTCGACTGGCTCGAACAGCACCTGCTCACCGACGAGGCCAGCCGCATCAACGTCGAGGCGATGCACGAGTCGACGCGGATCTACCGCGCGATCACTCCGCTTGCGGTGATCGTCGCTCTGCGAAACGAGACGATCGCAAAGGCCGCCGAGCTCGTGTCGCACCGTACGGCGATCACCGCTCACGGCGGGGCGACCGCGGCCGGAGCGGGCGGACTCGGCCCGGTCGCCGGGGATTGGTCGTCCGAATCCGGCGAGCATCCCGTCGCCAAATCGACTCGCGCCAACGCCGGCCGCCGGGTGCGGATGGCCGCGGCCGCGGTTCTGACCGCCGGCATTTTGTCGCTGGCGGTGGTGACCGGTCTCTCCGACGACGACATCCGCCTGCTGGACACCAGCGGTCAGACCAGAGCTCCGGCGCGGTCCGCCGAGAACTCCGCGCCGACGGCCAAGTCCAAGTCACCGCGCTCGACCGCGGCCGACGTTGAGTCTCCGCCCGCCGAAGCCCCGGCGACCGCCGCCCCCGACGATCCGCCGGCCGACAAGCGGTCGCGCAAGGGTCGTGTCAAGGCCGAAAGCCAAATCAAGCACGGCGACCCGCCACCGCCGCCCGCGGCATCTCCGCCGGCCGGGCCGGAATCTCCGCCGGCCGATCCCGAGCCCGTGCCTACGCCGCCCGCGCCTCCGGCACCGACGGGCCCGACCGGCAAACCCCCGCGCCCGCCCCGTCCGCCGGTCCCGCCGATCGGTCCGATCTGCCTCAAGCCGCCTTGCAGCCCTCAGCCGATTCCATAAAAAAAGGACAGCGCGGTGCCGGCCGCGCTGTCCCATCTTCTCCCGGGGCCGAGAATCGCAAGCGATAACCCGGGTGAAGCCGTGTGTTCGGCGGTCAGCCGGTGATCACCGAAAGCGTTTTGTCGTCGAGGTAGCCCGTGGCCGTGTTATTGCTGACCGAGTGCTGAACCGATACGGTGTGCGGGCCTGGTGTGACCGCGATCGCGCGTTGTAGTGACGGGTTGCCGTATCGGACCTGGGCGTAGTCGATCGTGTTCGAGCAGAACGTCGACTGATTGCCGACGACGGCGCCGTCGAGCAGGATGCGCACGTACTGGCTGCGGTAGGCCGCCGGGTCAACGACGGCGCACTCGGCGTTGAACGTGACGAGCAGCTGCGTGGCGCCTTCAGGGGCCGTGATGTCGACCGAGCCTCCGCCGATCTCTTCGAAGACGGTCGATCCGACGGAGTCCGACAGGGTGCTGGACGACGTCGCCATCGGACCGTGGCTCCCGGTCGCTCCTGTTGCGCCGGTCGGCCCCTGAAGCGCCGCCTTGGCGGCCGCGTTTAGATCACTCGGCCCGACCGTGTTGTTCTTGACGTCGGCTCCGGTCAGCGAGCTGTTCCTGACGTCGGCTCCGGTCAGCGAGCTGTTCTTGACGCTCTTCCCGGTGATCAGCTTTCCGGCGACCGCGGTACCGCCGGCGACCGAAAGCAGGGCGAACGCTACGACCAGAACGAGGCCGGAGTTCCTGACATTGGTTTTGATGAATGAACGCATCGCTTGCTCCTTGTGAGTGTTGATTGAGTCGGTCTGGCTGCGAAGTGGCCCCATCTGGGTTTTTGTGCCGGGCGCCTTCGTCGGCCTTCTGGGGGTTCAACTGACGAGCGGTGCGTTTCTTACGGTCGCCGGCGAAAAATATTCGCGATATCGCGCAATACCGCATGGTTGTGCCCAAACTCCACGGGGGTCTCTCTGCGTGTAGCCTTCCTCGCCGATGCGCGACACGGCGAAAATCGTCACCCTGCCCGGCGACGGGATCGGTCCCGAGATCATGGACGCCGCCAAGCGCCTGATGTCGGCGCTCGGCGGCGTCGAGTGGGAGGACCACGATCTCGGCGGCGTCGCGATCGACAACCACGGCGTCGCTCTGCCCGCTTCGACGCTGGCGGCCGCCGAGCGTGCCGACGCCGTACTGCTCGCCGCCGTCGGCGGACCGAAGTGGGACTCGACCAACCCAGACGACCCGCGGCCGGAGCAGGGCCTGCTCGGCATCCGCAAGGGACTGGACCTTTTCGCCAATCTGCGCCCGGTCAAGCCGATTCCGGCGCTCTACGGCAGCAGCCCGTTGCGCGAGGAGCGGATCGCCGGCACCGACCTGCTGGTCATCCGCGAACTGACCGGCGGCATCTACTTCGGCGAGAAAAAGCGCGAGGACGGCGTCGCCACCGACATCTGTTCCTACTCGGTCGCCGAGATCGAGCGCATCACCCGCGTGGCGTTCCGGTCCGCCCGCACGAAGGTCACCAGCGTCGACAAGGCGAACGTGCTCGAAACTTCGCGGCTTTGGCGCGAGGTCGCCACCCGCGTGCACGACGAAGAATTCCCCGATATCCCGCTCGAGCACCTGCTTGTCGACAACGCCGCGATGCAGCTGGTCGCCGCTCCCAGTGAATTCGACGTGATCCTGACCGAAAACATGTTCGGCGACATTCTCAGCGACGAAGCGGCGATGATCACCGGCTCGATTGGGATGCTCCCGTCGGCGAGCATCGGCGGGGGCGGTCCCGGGCTATTTGAGCCGGTACACGGCTCGGCCCCGGACATCGCCGGCCGAGGCATCGCCAATCCGCTGGCGATGTTCCTCTCGACCGCGCTGATGCTGCGTCACGGCCTCGACCGAAAGGCCGACGCCGCGCGAGTAGAATCTGCGGTCGATTCCGTGCTTGCCGCGGGAGTGCGCACCACGGATCTCGGGGGCACCGCCGGCACGGCCGAGGTCGTTGAGGCCGTGATCGCGGCCCTCTAGCCCGGACTCACCGCGGTCGATCTATAAATCACAACCCACGCACGAGGTACGTCCATGCAGCCAACGCGATACATCTGGCAGAACGGAGAGTTCGTTCTTTGGGACGACGCGCGCGTGCATGTGCTGACCCACGGGCTTCACTACGGCACCGGGGTCTTCGAGGGAGTGCGTTGCTACGACACCGAACTGGGCCCGGCGATCTTTCGCGGCAAGGACCACTTCGACCGGCTGCACCGCTCGGCCGGGTTGTATTACATGGAGATTCCCTATTCGCCGGCCGACCTGCTGCGGACGACCAAGCAACTGATCACACGTAACGAGCTGACGAGTTGTTACATCAGGCCGATCGCGTTCCTAGGTTACGGCGAGATCGGGATCTTCCCGCTTAACTCGCGGGTCGACGTTGCGATCGCGGCGTGGGAGTGGGGCAGCTACCTCGGCGAGGACGGCAAGTCCAAGGGCATTCGCGCGAAAATCTCGTCTTGGCGCCGCATGGCTCCGGCCAGCTTCATCCCGCAGGCGAAGGCCAGCGGCCAGTACCTCAACTCGATTCTGGCGAAGGTCGAGTCACACAAGGCCGGTTACGACGAGGCGATCCTGCTCGACGAAAAGGAGTTCGTCTGCGAGGGCTCCGGCGAAAACATCTTCGTCATCCGCGACGGCAAAATCTCAACGCCGCCGCTGTCGGCCTCGATTCTTGAGGGCATCAGCCGCGATTCCGTGATCCAGATCGCTCGTGGCGCCGGTTACGAGATCGTCGAGCGCAACATCACGCGCGCCGAGCTGTTTTTGGCCGACGAGGTCTTCATGACCGGAACGGCCGCCGAACTCGTTCCCGTATGTGAGGTCGACGATCACGCAATCGGCGACGGACCCGGCGAGATCACCCGCGTCCTGCAGGGCAAGTTCGAAGACGCTCTGTTCGGCCGCTCGCCCGAGTACCACGAGTGGCTCGACGTCGTAGCAGCCGAAAAACCCGCGCAGGTGTAACATCGTCCAAGTGTCCGCAAGCCGGTCGATTCAACGCTCGGCCGGCGGACACGGCTTCCAGATCCAGATGACCTTTTTGAGTTTCAACGGACGAATTATCGGCGCCTGATCGGCAGGGGTCGGTCGCGCGCGCGATCGCACCGATCAGGAATCAGCGCTCGTCCATCGAAGACTCAATCAGTGAGGAAGTCCGTTCAATGACACAGGTTCAGCTTTACGACACAACGCTCCGCGACGGGATGCAGGGACAGGGCATGTCGCTGTCGGTCGACGAGAAGGTGCGTGTCGCACACGCGCTCGACGGCCTCGGCGTGCATTTCATCGAGGCCGGTTTTCCGAGCTCGAACCCGAAGGACCACGAGTTCTTCGAAGCACTGGCCCGGGAGTCGTTCGAAAACGCGGTCGTCGCGGCGTTCGGGATGACCCGCCGGCGAGGCGTCGCGGCGGCCGACGACGACGGACTGCGAATTCTGTCGGAGTCTTTCGCCCCGGTCTGCACGCTCGTCGGCAAAACCTGGACCTTGCACCTTGAGAAGGTCACGAAAGTCTCTCGCGAGGAGAATCTCGCGATGATCGAGGAATCGGTGCGCTTCCTACGCGATCAGGGGAAGCGCGTGATCTACGACGCCGAGCACTTTTACGACGCGTACCGCGATGATCGCGCCTATGCCCTCGAATGTGTCGCCGCGGCGGTCGGCGGCGGCGCCGAAACCGTCGCGCTCTGTGACACCAACGGCGCGAGCCTGCCCTCGCAAGTCACGGTCGCGACGCGCGAGGTCGTCGAACACGTCGGCGCGCAAGCGCGCGTCGGCGTTCACACGCATAACGACGCGGAGTGCGGGGTGGCCAATTCGATCGCCGGAATCGAGTCCGGCGCGACGCATGTGCAGGGCACCGTCAACGGGTACGGCGAGCGGACCGGCAACGCCAACCTGATCTCGATCATCGCGAATCTGCAGATCAAACTCGACTACGAGTGCGTACCTGGCGACAAGCTTGGGCTGCTGACCGAGACGGCGCACCTGATCGACGAGATCTGCAACGTTCAGCCCAACCCCAACCAGCCCTACGTCGGGATCAATGCCTTCGCTCATAAAGGCGGAATGCACGTGGCCGGAATGCTCGAGGACGCCGCGACGTTCGAACACATCGACCCGGAGATCGTCGGCAACGGCCGCACGGTCCTGATCTCCGAGCTGTCGGGCAAGGGCACAGTCCAGGCACGCGCCGTCGAGGCCGGAATCAAGGTCGACGCCGAGACCGCCGCTCGTGTCGTCGACCGCGTCAAGGAGCTCGAATCGCGCGGCTACCTCTTCGAGGCCGCGGACGCCTCGTTCGATCTGCTGATCCGCAGGGAATCGGGCGACTACGAGCCGCTGTTCAAGTTGGAGTCCTGGCGCACGATCGCCGAGAAGCTCCAAGATGGCCGCGTTCAAACCGAGGCGACGATCAAGATCTGGGTCGGCGGCGAACGCTACGTGCGCACGGCCGAGGGCAACGGGCCGGTCAACGCGCTTGACAAGGCACTGCGCGAGGCGATCGGCGAGACCTATCCGCACCTCAAGGACATCGACCTCGTCAACTTCAAGGTCCGCATCCTCAACGAGACAAAAGGCACGGGGGCGGTCACCCGCGTTCTGCTCGACGCGTCCGACGGACGGACGACGTGGGGTGCGATCGGCGTCTCGGAAAACATCATCGAGGCCTCGTGGGAGGCGCTTGTCGACGCGCTTGAGTTCGGCATGCAGCCCGGTCGGCGCGACGTCGAGACCGAGCCGGCGAGCAACTTCCCGAGCGCGGCCGGCACGCCGTGAATCCGGCCCAAACCCAGACGACATTGCAGATGGCGCGTCCCGAAATCGGGCCGCGCGAGGAAGAGCTGGTGCTCGAGGTCCTGCGCAGCGGCGTTCTCTCGCTCGGCCCGATGCTCGCTCGCTTTGAGGGCGGGTTCGCCTCGTGGCTGGGAGTCGATCATGTCTCGGCGGTTTCCAGCGGCACGGCCGGGCTTCACCTCGCCGTTCGCGCGTGCGAGATCGCGGCGGGCGACGAGGTGATCACCTCGCCACTGAGTTTCATCGCTTCGGCAAACGCGATCGTCTACGAGGGTGCGATCCCGGTCTTCGCCGACATCGACCCGCGAACCCTGAACGTCGATCCCGCTAAAGCGGCCGTGGCCGTAACGCATCGCACCAGCGGTCTGCTGCCGGTTCACATCTTCGGATATCCGGCGGACATGCCGGCGCTCGAAGCGCTTGGCCGCAAACATGGTCTTTGGATCGTCGAGGACGCCTGCGAGGCGCTTGGCGCTTTGCATCCCGACGGTAAAGCCGTCGGCGCCCGCGGCCACTTCAGCGTGTACGGCTTTTACCCCAACAAGCAGTTGGCGACCGGCGAGGGTGGCATGGTCGTCTGTCCCTCGCACGAGTCAAAGCTGCGAATCGACAGCGAGCGCAATCAGGGCCGCGCGCCGGACATGGGCTGGCTTGATCACGAGCGTCTCGGATTCAACTACCGGCTTTCCGAGCTCGCCGCTGCGATCGGCGTCGCTCAACTCGAGAAACTCCACGACATGTTGGCGCGTCGGTCACGGGTGGCATCTTGGTACTCGGCGCGCATAGCCGACTTCGACGGCTTAACCCTGCCGTACCCGGACACCGGCGGTGATCGCCGCGGTTGGTTCGTGTACGTCGTTCAGCTCCCGGCCGGAATCGATCGTGACCAGGTGATCGGGCGTCTCGCCGACGACGGGATCGCTAGCAAGCCGTACATGCCGGTCATTCACCTGCAGCCTTACTACCGCGGTCGTTTCGGGTATGCGCCGGGCGATTTCCCGATCGCCGAGGATGTCGCCGCTCGCTCACTCGCGCTGCCCTTCTATCCGTCGATGACCGAGGCCGACGTCGATCGTGTGGTCGGCGCTCTGCGGCGGGTCCTCGGCTAGGCGCCTGGGCGCAAACGTAGGATTACGACCAATGGCACGCTTCGAGGACCCGCAAGACGCACTTTTCAAGGCGATCAACACATCACTTGATTTCGATCGCCGGCTCTACCCCGAGGACATCGAGGGGTCGATCGCCCACGCCGAGATGCTCGCCGCCAAGCACATCATCGGCGCTGACGACCTCGAGCAGATAAAAAATGGACTGACTCAGGTCAAGAAAGAGCTCGATGCCGGCGTCTTCGTATTCAACGATGACGACGAAGATATTCACATGGCGATCGAGCGCCGCCTGACAGAGATCGCCGGCGATGCCGGCGGCCGGCTACACACTGCTCGCTCGCGCAACGATCAAGTCGCCACCGACGTATCGCTTTACACGCGTCGTCGTGCCCAGACGGCGGTTGGAAAGCTCGCCCGCTTGATGCGCGCGCTCCACAAGCAGGCCCGAGCGCACAAGGACTGGGCGATTCCGGCCTATACCCATCTGCAGCGGGCGCAGTCGGTCTATCTGGGGCACCATCTGCTGGCCTACTTTTGGATGTTCGAGCGCGACCGTTCGCGCTTCGCGCGCGTCGTCGAATCGGCGTCGGTCCTGCCGCTGGGCTCCGGCGCGCTGGCCGGCGTCAACTTCGAGACCGACCGCCGCATGGTCGCCGACAGGCTCGGGTTCAAGTCCGTGGCTCCTAACTCCATGGACGCCGTCGCCAATCGCGACTTCGTTCTCGACTATCTGTCGGCGGCCGCGACCTGCGCCACGCACCTCTCACGTCTCGGAGCCGAGATCGTGCTCTGGTCCAGCGAGGAGTTCGGTTTTTGTGAAGTCGCCGACCGGTTCGCCAGCGGCTCGAGCCTGATGCCGCAGAAGAAAAACCCCGACGCCGCCGAGCTACTGCGCGGCAAGGCTCCACGTGTGGTTGCCGGTCTGACGACTCTTCACGGCGTAATGCACGGTCTGCCGCTGACCTACAACAAAGATCTGCAAGAGGACAAGGAGGCGTTGTTTGACGCCGTCGACACCCTCGAGCTGTGCCTCGATGTCGCGATCGGCCTTCTCGACGGCATCGAGTTCCGGCGTGACCGGATGGCCGTCGCCGCCGGGGACCAGATGCTTGCCGCTGTCGACATCGCCGATCTGCTCGTGCGCAAGGGTGTGCCCTTCCGAGAGGCGCACGGCATTGTCGGCTCGCTCGTTCGTCACGCGATCGACCACGCTAAACAACTGTCCGAACTGACCGACGACGAGCTTGCCGGTTTCAGCGATCAGTTGGGCGACGACTACCGCGCGTTGCTGGCCGACGGCGGCTGGATCGAGAGCAAGGTCTCTCAGGGCGGAACTTCCTCGAAGTCGCTTGAGTATCAGTTCGAGCTCGCCGACGCGATTCTCGACGCCTGCCGATGACCGGGGCGCGGTCCGAACCGCGCCTCACCGCCGCCTTCTACTCGCGACCGGTGGTTGACGTCGCGCGCGACTTGATCGGATGCCGCTTATTTCACGGCCGCGTCGGCGGGGTGATAGTGGAAACCGAGGCCTATCACGAGATCGAACCGGCGGCCCACTCCTACCGCGGGCCAACGCCGCGCGCCGAAGTTCTGTTTCGCGCCCCGGGCACCGCGTACGTCTATTTCGGCTACGGAGTTCACCACATGCTCAACGCGGTCTGCGAGGCCGAGGGGGTGGGCGCCGCGGTGCTGATTCGCGCCCTGGCGCCGACCGATGGACTGGACCTGATGCGTGAGCGTCGCCGGCTCGACCGCCCGGCCGGTCTCTGTTCCGGCCCGGGAAAGCTCACCGAGGCGCTGGCGGTCGGACTCGACCTAAACGGATCGTCACTTTTATCCGGTCCGGTCGCAATCTTCGACCGTGCCGAGCCGATCGCCGAGGCGGCGATCGCACGGAGCGGGCGGATAGGCATCACCAAAGCGACCGAATTGCCGTGGCGGTTTTATCTGCGCGGTGACCGCAATGTCTCGCGGTCACCGCGGTCGTGAGGCGGTCGGTGACGGTCCAGTGCCGGCACGCGACGCCACCCATGTGCTTCATGGTCGTGCAGTTAATTTTTTAGCCCGGCGCGACTCCACCGCCGGTCGCCGGTGGGTCCGGCGTCTGTTGCGGCGGCGGTTCGGGTTCCGGTGCCGGTGGGGGCGGCTTTTCGTCGCGCGGATTGCGCCGTCTGTCACCGGTGGCGTCGCTGCTTCCGTCTCCGCCGCCTCCGCCGCCGCCGTCTCCGCCTCTCTCTCCACCGTCGCCGGTAGGGCCGGCCGGGACCGCCCCGGGGGTAGTGATCGGCGGCGTGATATCGCCGGTTGCCCCCTTCTTCTTGCGGTCGGCCGCGTGTTGTTTCTGAATCTGGATCGCCGCGAGCATGAAGGTTCTGAAGATCCCGGCCGGGTAGGTTCCACCGGCCACCGGCTGTCCTCCGTACTCCGTCAGCATCGGCTTGATGCCGTCGGGATAGCCGACCCAGATCGCGACCGTCAGCTCGTCGTTAAACCCGACAAACCAGGCGTCGCCGTAGTTTTCGGTTGTCCCGGTCTTACCCGCGGCGAACGTGCCGAGCGCGGCGCGCTTTCCGGTTCCGCTCGCGACGACCGACTGCAGCGCCACTCGCGCCTGCCTGCCGACGCCCTCGCGATAGACCCGCTCCATCCGCGTGCGATCGCGCTGTTTGCGGAAGATCGCGCCGTTCTGAATGACTTTGTCGATCGCCACCGGGCTGTTTTTGTCCGGGGCCATCGAGCCGACCGGCTTGCGCCCGTTGTTGGCAATCGTCGTATAGGAGAAGGCCATCTCAAGCGGTGTGACACCGAGGCGCAGGCCGCCGAGGATCATCGCGGTGTTCGTGTTGACGGCGGTGCTGATCCCCATCTTCTTGGCGAGACGCGCGATCCGTCTGGTGCCGACGTCCCATCCGAGGCGCACATAGGCCGTGTTATCCGACGTGGTCGTCGCCCCCAGCAGACTGATCGACCCGGCATAAGAGTCCTCGTAGTTCTCGATCAGAACACCCTTGGCCGGATCTTCGATCTTTGCCGAGCGCAGCGTTGAGCCAAGGCGATAACCCTTCTGCAGCCCGGCAATCAGCGTAAACGGTTTGAACGCCGATCCCGGCTGCCGGTGACCCTGCGTCGCGAGATTGAATGGCTTGCGGTCGTAGTCAGAACCGCCGACCAATGCGCGGATCTTGCCGCTCTTGTTTTCGATCGCCACGAGCGAGGCGGTCGGCCCGCCGAATGGAAGCGTCCCGGAGATCGCTCTCTCGGCGGCCCGCTGGATGTCGAGGTCGAGTGTCGTGTGAATCTTCAGGCCCCCACCGAACGTCGCGCCCGCGTCGTAGCGGTCCACCAACTGCTGTCGCACCCAGGTGGAAAAGTACGGGGCCTCTGACTCCTCGCGCGGGCGCTCAATCTCGGCCTCCGACGGCACGGCCTGGAGCTTGCCCTTCTCGAGAATTCGCTTCGTGATGTAGCCGGCCGCGTACATCTTGTCGAGGATCAGATTGCGACGTTGCGTCGCCCGGCCCGGAAAGACCGCCGGATCGTAGATTCCCGGCGAGGCAATGATGCCGGCCAACAGCGCCGCCTCCCAGGGCAGAAGTTGCTCGGCACAGCGCGGCGCGCAACCGGGGTGAGCCTCCTTGCCAAAATAGGTCTCGGCGGCGGCTTCGATTCCGTACGCGCCGTTGCCGAAGTAGATTGCGTTGAGATACTCGGTGAGGATTTTGTCCTTCGTCCACTTGTTTTCGAGGTGGTACGCCAGCGCCGACTCGCGCAGCTTCTGCATCACGGTTCGATTGTTGGCGGCGGCCGTTGCGTTTTTGACGAATTGCTGTGTGATCGTCGAGGCGCCCTGCAGAGCGCCGCCGGCACCGATGTCGGCGACGATCGCGCGCGCGATTCCGCGAAAGTCGACGCCGCGGTGATCATAAAAGCGCCGGTCCTCGATCGCGACGACGGCCTGCTTCATCACCGGCGCGATACTGGTGCTCGGAATGATAATTCGGTTTTCGTTGTTGCGAAGCCGGGTGATCTCGCGCCCAAGCGCGTCGTACATGATCGACGCCTTGGCGACGCGGTACTGCTCCTTGTCCTCGAGCTTGGGCAGTTCGCTGGCCACGGCCATCATCATCCCGAAGATCGTCGAGACGCCGGCGAGTACCACGAGACCGGTTGCGATCAAGAGGATGCGCAGCTTCTTGATCCGCGGACCGATCCCCTTGGGGCGAGCGCGTCGGCGCGTGCGCGGACGGGCCGTCTTGTCGGCTGTCGAATCGGGTCCTTGAGACATACACAGGTCGAATCAGCCGCGGCCGAAACGGGCAAATCGGCGAGCGCGACGGCGATCGGCGCGGCTGTTGGGCGCGCCGCGCCGCCGGCCAGTCTAACAACGCGCCGGCCTGCTCCAATCGGTACGGGCGGCGGTCTTCGCGCAAGTTAGTATCGCGTCGTGGCCACGCCCGCGAACATCTCTAAACAGCTTGCGCGCAACGCCGTCGACGTGCTTCCGGCCGGTGCGCTACAGAAATCACTCGCGGCGTCGGCCGAGTCTGGGCGTCCGCTCCGCGTAAAGCTGGGCATAGATCCCACCGCCCCTGATATTCACCTCGGCCACACCGTCGTTCTCTCCAAACTACGCGAGTTCCAGGATGCCGGGCACACGGTGGTGTTGATTATCGGCGACTACACGGCTCGCGTCGGCGATCCGTCCGGCCGTTCCAAGACTCGGCCCGAACTCTCCGCGGAGGAAATCGACGCCAATGCCGCGACCTTCCAGGAGCAGGCCTTCAAGGTGCTCGACGCCGATCGCGTCGAGGTCCGGCGCAACAGCGAGTGGCTCGACATGGCGATGACCGACCTCTTCGCCTTGATGCGCATTCCGACCGTCGCCCAGCTGCTCGAGCGTGACGACTTCTCCCGGCGCTACGCCGAAAACACGCCGATCGCCCTGCTGGAGCTTCTTTACCCGCTGCTACAGGCATACGATTCGGTCGCGATCAGATCAGACATCGAGATCGGCGGCACCGATCAAAAGTTCAACCTCCTGCTCGGCCGCGACCTCCAGCAATCATTCGGGCAAAAGCCCCAGGTGGTGCTGACGATGCCG
The DNA here is from genome assembly GCA_049276635.1 of Solirubrobacterales bacterium. Classification (GTDB taxonomy): domain Bacteria; phylum Actinomycetota; class Thermoleophilia; order Solirubrobacterales; family JACPNS01; genus JACPNS01. The sequence continues at coordinate 40,230 of JBASWU010000101.1, forward strand.
ATCCTTCCCGGCGTCGACGGCACCCGCCGCATGGGCAAGTCGCTGGGCAATCACATCGGCGTCACCGAGCCGCCCGAGGAGATCTTCGGCAAGGTCATGAGCATCCCCGATGCGGTGATGCCGCTCTACTACGACCTCCTGCTAGGCGGTAACGCCGCCTCCGACCAGCCGCCGGTGGAACAAAAGCGCGCTCTCGCACGCGCCTTGGTCGGTCGTTTCCACGATCAGGCGGCAGCAAACCGCGCCGAGGAGCATTTTGACCGCCTGTTCAAGCGACACGCGCCGCCGGACGAGATCGAGGACTTCACGCTCGAGCTACAGGCCGAGAACGTTCACATCCCGGCGCTGATCGCCGCCGCCTTCGGGCTTTCGCGCAGCGAAGCCCGGCGCCTGATCGAGCAGGGCGGCGTAAGTCTCGACGGCGAGCCGGTCTCCGCCGGTGTCGATCTCCGGTCGTCGGACCTCGACGGCAAGGTTCTAAAGGTTGGAAAGCGACGTTTCAAGCGGATTCGCGCCTAAAGCGCCAGCGGTGGCGCAACGGGTGTCGCGCCCGATTCGAGGGCGCGGCAGGTCGCGCTCACAACCGCTATACTGCGCAAGCCGGAATCGGGCCACCTGTGAGCCATTGTCGTTTGAATGATTCCTCGGTACCTCGGAGTTCTCGACTCTCGTAAGTCTTCCAAGACTTGCGCAGCAGGTTGGGCCTCTCCAAGCTGTCGAGGGGGCTCTTCTTTTGGTCGGAATCGATTCCAGGCGCACCGAGCGTGCGCCACGGTCCTTGAAAACTCAACAGCGTGAATGATTATCGGTCCACACCGATAGTCAGTCCAGATTTGTCTATTTCGCGACAACCTAAGCCGGATGTCGCGAATAGAGCTAAAGAATCACACACCACTGTGCGCTCAAGTCAGACGCACGGGGGTGGCTTGGGTTCGCCGGCTCGTCCGGTGGATTGCCAAGCAGCTTTCAGGCCTTTTGGGGCTTGGAAGTCCCGTCATGTTCGGAGGCAACGGTGTACTACCGCCTCCAACTGTTCATGACAACTCTCTGACACGAGTGGCCGCTAGGCCGCTCTTTCACGGAGAGTTTGATCCTGGCTCAGGACGAACGCTGGCGGCATGCTTAACACATGCAAGTGGAGCGACGAACCCTTACGGGGGCAAAGCCGCGAACGGGTGAGTAACACGTGGGCAATCTGCCCCGATGACCGGGACAACTCAAGGAAACTCGAGCTAATACCGGATGTGCCATCCCCCCATAAGGGGGTCTGGTAAAGGAAGCTTCGGCTATCCGCATTGGGAGGAGCCTGCGCAGCATTAGCTAGTTGGTGGGGTAAAGGCCTACCAAGGCGACGATGCTTAGCTGGTCTGAGAGGACGATCAGCCACACTGGGACTGAGACACGGCCCAGACTCCTACGGGAGGCAGCAGTGGGGAATCTTGCACAATGGGCGACAGCCTGATGCAGCAATGCCGCGTGAGGGAAGACGGCCTTCGGGTTGTAAACCTCTTTCAGTTGGGAAGAAGGGTCAGCGTTGAACAGACGTTGGCTTGACTGTACCTTCAGAAGAAGCCCCGGCTAACTACGTGCCAGCAGCCGCGGTAATACGTAGGGGGCAAGCGTTGTCCGGAATCATTGGGCGTAAAGCGCGTGTAGGCGGTTACGTAAGTCTGCTGTGAAAGTCGGAGGCTCAACCTTCGAATGCCAGTGGATACTGCGTGACTAGAGTCCGGAAGAGGAGAGTGGAATTCCTGGTGTAGCGGTGAAATGCGCAGATATCAGGAGGAACACCAACGGCGAAGGCAGCTCTCTGGGACGGTACTGACGCTGAGACGCGAAAGCGTGGGGAGCAAACAGGATTAGATACCCTGGTAGTCCACGCCGTAAACGATGGTCACTAGATGTGGGGGGTGTCGACTCCCCCCGTGTCGTAGCTAACGCGTTAAGTGACCCGCCTGGGGAGTACGGCCGCAAGGCTAAAACTCAAAGGAATTGACGGGGACCCGCACAAGCAGCGGAGCATGTGGATTAATTCGACGCAACGCGAAGAACCTTACCTGGACTTGACATACTGCTGACCGCTGTGGAAACACAGCTTTCCTTCGGGACAGCAATACAGGTGGTGCATGGCTGTCGTCAGCTCGTGTCGTGAGATGTTGGGTTGAGTCCCGCAACGAGCGCAACCCCCGTCCCATGTTGCCAGCATTCAGTTGGGGACTCATGGGAGACTGCCGGTGACAAACCGGAGGAAGGTGGGGATGACGTCAAGTCATCATGCCCCTTATGTCCAGGGCTTCACACGTGCTACATTGGCGCATACAGAGGGCTGCGATACCGCGAGGTGGAGCGAATCCCAAAAAGTGCGTCTCGGTTCGGATTGGAGGCTGAAACTCGCCTCCATGAAGGCGGAGTTGCTAGTAATCCCAGATCAGCAATGCTGGGGTGAATACGTTCCCGGGTCTTGTACACACCGCCCGTCACACCACGAAAGCAAGCAACACCCGAAGTCGGTGAGCTAACTCGCAAGAGAGGCATCCGCCGAAGGTGGGGCTCGTGATTGGGGTGAAGTCGTAACAAGGTAGCCGTACCGGAAGGTGCGGCTGGATCACCTCCTTTCTAGGGAGACCCTCGGTCCATTCGGACCATAACTACGAGGGCATGGCCAGGCCGACCACTCGTCGCCCTGGCTTCCTGAATGTCGACTGAATCTGTTCGCGTTGCCAGGCCTTCGGGCCGGAGCACGCATCACGCTGTTGAGTTTTGAGGGACCACTCGACGGTGGCTTCTCAGCTGCCGGCGAGCGCGTCGCTTGCGGACCTTGAAAACTGCACAGGCCAAGCAATTTATAACGAAAGCGGAAAATTGAACCGAGCAACATCGGTCCTCGGACCAGTGTTGTTCAGTGTTTTGATCACCGTCAAGATATGAAGGGCATACGGTGGATGCCTTGGCATCTGAAGCCGATGAAGGACGTGGACGGCTGCGATAAGCCGCGACGAGGCGCTGAACAGCCTTTGACTCGCGGATCTCCGAATGGGTAAACCCAACACCTTTAATCGGGTGTTTGCGTGCACTGAATACATAGGTGTCACGTAGGTAAGCGAGGGAACTGACACATCTCAGTACCTCGAGGAAAGTAAATCAACCGAGACTCCCTTAGTAGCGGCGAGCGAAAAGGGACCAGCCTAAACCCGTTGCGTGCAAGCAATCACGCGTTGCGCAGCGGGGGTCGTAGGACACTCATCCCGGTAGTGATTTGCCGGGCGTAAGTTACAAAGCTGCAGTTAGTGGAAGCTGTTGGAATCCAGCGCCATAGCGGGTGATAGCCCTGTACGCGAAAACTGGCAGCCTTACGCGAGTTGTTCCTGAGTAGGACCGTACACGTGAAATGCGGTCTGAACCTGGGGGGACCACCCTCCAAGGCTAAGTACTTCCAGATGACCGATAGCGGACTAGTACCGTGAGGGAAAGGTGAAAAGTCCCCCAGACGGGGAGTGAAATAGTACCTGAAACCGTGTGCCTACAAGCGGTCGGAGCCCCACAGGGGGTGACGGCGTGCTTTTTGCATAACGAGCCGGCGAGTTACTCGTCATTGGCAAGGTTAAGTGATGAACGGAGCCGCAGCGAAAGCGAGTCCGAATAGGGCGACTTAGTCAATGGCGGTAGACCCGAAACCGGGCGAGCTACCCATGGCCAGGCTGAAGCGAGGGTAAGACCTCGTGGAGGGCCGAACCCACCTAGGTTGAAAACTGGGGGGATGAGCTGTGGGTTGGAGTGAAAGGCTAAACAAGCCCGGAGATATCTGGTTCTCTCCGAAATATATTTAGGTATAGCCTCGGAAAATTGCGTGATGGCCGTAGAGCACTGTTTGGACTAGGGGTCTTACCGGATTACCGACTTCAGGCAAACTCCGAAGACCATCACGTTTATTCCGGGAGTCAGTTGCTGGGGGATAAACTTCAGCGTCGAAAGGGAAACAGCCCAGACCGCCGTCTAAGGTCCCTAAATCATGGTTAAGTGGAAAACGATGTCTGAGTGCACAGACAGCCAGGAGGTTGGCTTAGAGGCAGCCACCCTTTAAAGAGTGCGTAACAGCTCACTGGTCAAGTGTTCAGGCGCGGATAATTCAACGGGGCTAAAACCATGTACCGAAGACGCGGGTGTGATTGATTTCGATCATTCACGCGGTAGGAGAGCGTTCTCAAGCCTTTGAAGCGGCAGGGAAACCTAGTCGTGGAGGCTTGTGAAGTGAGAATGCCGGCATAAGTAACGAAAGGAGGGTGAGAATCCCTCCCACCGATTGTCCAAGGGTTCCTGAGTAAAGCTCGTCTTCTCAGGGTTAGTCTGGACCTAAGGCGAGGCCGAAAGGCGTAGTCGATGGATAACAGGTTGATATTCCTGTACCGCGTCGCAACCGTTTGACCGACGGGGGGACGAGGAAGGCTAGGAGATCCCAGGCGATGGTTGTCCTGGGGTAAGCATGTAGGGGCGGCACCAGGGAAATCCGGCGCCGCTTAACCCGAGGTGCGATGCCAGCTGGCTCTATAGCCGGCGAGTCTCTGACGCCATGCCTCCAAGAAAATCCTCTAGGGAGGTCGCACGCGCCAGTACCAAAACCGACACAGGTGGACAAGTAGAAAATACTAAGGTGATCGAGATAACCATCGTTAAGGAACTCGGCAAAATCGTCCCGTAACTTCGGGAGAAGGGACGCCCTATTAAGGTGAAACCGTTTACCGGTGGAGCCCGAGGGGGCCGCAGTGAATTGGCCCAACCGACTGTTTACCAAAAACACAGCTCTCTGCTAAGCCGCAAGGCGACGTATAGGGGGTGACTCCTGCCCGGTGCTGGAAGGTTACGAGGAGGTGTTAGCGCTTGCGCGAAGCACTGAATCTAAGCCCCAGTAAACGGCGGCCGTAACTATTGACCACGGTAGTTATAAAACCTGGCTATATGCTGGAACGCCTGTCCTTCAAAAGGTGCTCCGAGGGTTCGAACGCGAACTCGACGAGGTAAAGGATCTCGCACTACTCGTACGGTCGGTCGAACATCTGTTCGTCCGAAGACAACCGTAAAGTGACAACGTGCCGAGTGCAGAAAATCAGCAGGAAAGGCTCTTCATCCGATCGGCAGTCCCGATCGCACGGGGGTACTTTCTGTCAGGTTTCGCGATGAGAGAAGCCGGCTTCATGACCGTGTGTCGTCCTCGAGGCGATTACGGCGGAAGGTGGAAGCTCTCAGCGAAACCGACTTTGTCACGGTTGTTGACCTTCGCGAGAAGATGAACAACGGCGACAAGCGAAAGTGCTCTCGGGAGAGAATCCTCAGAGACTATACGCCAGGCTCCGCGGCGCGAAACGCGCCGACGCGAGATGAGATAGTCCGGTCTCATGGGCGACCATGAGAGTCGAACAGAAATGATTCGACCGCCTGATTCGCATCCGCGCGTCAGGCAGTAACAACAACGAACGGTCCTAAGGTAATCAACACGGTTGCCCCTCATCCTGGTGACAGGATGAGTGGAGCTGGCTATATGCTGGAAACTCTGAGTATCCCGCGGTACTCGTTCGCTAGACCTCGGTCCGGCGAGCAGTGAAAATCCGACGGGTGCAGACAATCAGCAGGAAAGGCTTCAGGCAAGGTATTTGGCGCCTGAAGAATCCTCAGAGACTGTACGCCAGCCACCTTTGCGCGCACCGATGGTGCGGGCGGAAGGCGAAGATACAGTCCGTTCTGCGCGGCGACGCGTAGAGGTCGACAGAGATGATCGGCCCGCCTGGATGCTGGATGAATTGATCCGGCGACCAGGTCCAAACCGCAGGCAGTTCAAAGGAACTGCGGTTAGTAACAGCTAGAGCGAAATTCCTTGTCGGGTAAGTTCCGACCTGCACGAATGGAGTAACGAGTTGGGCGCTGTCTCAACGATGGGCTCGGTGAAATTGCAGTCTCGGTGAAGATGCCGAGTACCCGCGGTAAGACGGAAAGACCCCGTGAACCTTTACTACACCCTGATATTGGAATATGGAGCATTTTGCTCAGGATAGGTGGGAGTCTTTGAAGCGCCGGCTTTGGCTGGCGTGGAGACAACCTTGAGATACCACCCTGAATGTTTTGTGTTTCTAACGGCCGGCCGTGAATCCGGCGGCCGAACAGTGTCAGGCGGGTAGTTTGACTGGGGCGGTCGCCTCCCAAAATGTAACGGAGGCGCACAAAGGTTCCCTCAGCACGGTCGGAAATCGTGCATAGAGTGCAAACGCATTAAGGGAGCTTGACTGTGAGACTGACAAGTCGAGCAGGTACGAAAGTAGGTGTTAGTGATCCGGCGGTAGCAAGTGGAAGCGCCGTCGCTCAACGGATAAAAGGTACTCCGGGGATAACAGGCTTATCGAGCCCAAGAGTTCACATCGACGGCTCGGTTTGGCACCTCGATGTCGGCTCGTCACATCCTGGGGCTGGAGTAGGTCCCAAGGGTTGGGCTGTTCGCCCATTAAAGTGGCACGCGAGCTGGGTTCAGAACGTCGTGAGACAGTTCGGTCCCTATCTACCGTGGGCGTTGGAGAATTGAGTGGAGCTGTCCCTAGTACGAGAGGACCGGGATGGACAGACCTCTGGTGTAGCAGTTGTTCTGCCAAGAGCATCGCTGCTTAGCTACGTCTGGACTGGATAACCGCTGAAAGCATCTAAGCGGGAAGCCAACCACGAGATGAGTTCTCCCACTCCTTTAAGGAGGTAAGAGTCCTGGCAGACCACCAGGTTGATAGGCCGGGTGTGGAAGTGCGGTAACGCATGCAGCACACCGGTACTAATCGCTCGAGGGCTTGACGGATATTTTTCATCCTTCGGGATGATCGATGACCATGATCAAACCCAATTTGACGCCACCTCGTTCTTGCTTGCGTTCTGTGCAGTTTTGAAGGCCCGCGACGGCGGGTCGTTCGGCACCCAACCCGGCCGAGTGACTCGTGTTCGACGTGTACCCTCACCAGTTTCCGGTGGTTATAGCGTTGGGGAAACACCTCTTCCCATTCCGAACAGAGCAGTTAAGCCCAACAGCGCCGATGGTACTTGTCTCGCAAGGGACCGGGAGAGTAGGACGCCGCCGGTTTTTACTTTGAACGAGGCCGCCCTCCGGGGCGGTCTTTTTCGTTCCCCCGGCCGCGCTCGTTGCGGCCGGTCGATAGGGTCGTGCTCTTGAGGCTTGAGCACTACATCGTCGACGCGTTCGTCTGCGGTCCGTTCACGGGTAATCCCGCTGCGGTGACCCCACTGGAATACTGGCTCGACGACGACATCATGCAGGCGATCGCCGCCGAGAACAACCTCTCGGAAACGGCGTTCTTCGTGCGCACCGCTCACGACGCCTACGATCTGCGCTGGTTTACTCCGACGGTCGAGATCGACCTGTGTGGTCATGCCACGCTCGCCAGCGCACACGTTCTGATCGCCGAGCTCGATTCGGCCCCGGACGAGCAGCTGTCATTCGCCACTCGCAGCGGCGAGCTCCGCGTCGCGCTCGAAGCTGATTTGTACGCGATGACGCTTCCGGCGATCACGCCACGCCCGTTAGGCGGTAACGAGCGGCTCCTGAGCGCGCTAGGCGCGGGCGAGGCCGAGGTATTTTCCGCCAGTGGCGCCGGAGACGTGATTGTCGTGTTTGACGGTGAGGCGACGGTGCGCTCGATCGACCCGGATCTGCGCGCGCTCGCCGCCGTGAGCGGCCCGGGTGTCTGCGTTACGGCGCCGGCCGACGAGTTTGACTACGTCACACGGTTGTTCGCACCGAATGTCGGCATCGACGAAGACCCCGCGACCGGATCGGCGCAGTGTGGCCTGGCGCCGTACTGGGGACTGCGGCTGGGCAAGTCTGAACTCAGCTGTTTCCAGGCCTCGGCCCGTGGGGCGGAGCTCGGCGCGAGGTGGGCCGCCGGCGACGACCACGTGACGGTCCTTGGCCGCTGCCGCACTTTCGTGCGCGGGCAGATCGAACTTCCGAGCTGACGTTGAGCGAGATCCACACCAGGCGCCGCCACCGACCGTCGAGCTCGGCGGTGAGGCACTGCCTGGCCGTGAGCGAACGTGCGCCTAGGCGCGGATTCGCGAGCGCGCCCATGCGCGGTTACGAGCGCGCGGCAAGCTGCAGGCAGCGCGGGTGCGCTCGGGCGCGGACCATTCGATGCCGGTTGCCCAGTCGTCGCTCGACCGGCCGGCCTGAGTGGACGTTGGGTTGGACGCGCCGGTGATGACGCGGTACTCGCCGAGCGTGGCGAAGTCGATTGCGATGTCGAGGCCGGCGGCGAACGTGCGGGCGGCCCTGTTGTCTGTGGTGAAGAACATATGTTCGTATAGTGCAAGGTCCGCCGGACGGAAAAAGCCGAACACGTGTTCGGGCGTTGAATGTGGAACGCGTTGATGAGTCTCGAACCCGACATCCGGGCATGTTCATGGTGCGGCAGGGATCTCGGCCCCGACGCTGGTTTTGAGTTGACCGACCTCTCAACTCGGCAGCGAGTCGCGTTTTGCCGGCTGGAACACGTTGTGCCGTGGGTGATGCGAGGCGGCGTGCGAGAGCGGGGGGTGGTCGTCAAAGTCGACGGTCCGCCGAGCGGCGCCGTCGCCGCCGAACAGACGTGCGCGAGTTGTTCTGCGGCATTGGCATCCACTGCGGTTTGGCTCGAGCAGCGGCGGGCGGGACGGCTGGTGATCGACGGATTCTGCGATCTCGATCACGCGCGGGCCTGGGCCAGCGGCGGTGGCCGGTGGCGCGCTCGTTGACGGGGATGCAAGCGACACGCGCTCGCAGGGGCCGGTTGAACGTTTTAAAAAGGGTTCGGCCGGCGATCGATCGAATAACCAAGCAGTGCGTGTTACGCTAGAAAAACCCCTCGATTTTCGGGCAAAACGCGGGAAACCCGGGCCGCAAACCACCGATCGGGAAGCGGTCGGAAACTCTAAAATGCAAAAGCTTGTCATAGAAGGCGGCCAACCGCTCTCCGGCACGGTCGTGCCCGCCGGCAACAAGAATGCCGCGCTGCCGTGCATCGCGGCGGCACTGCTGACCGAAGATGAAGTCGTGCTCGAGAATGTGCCGCGGATTCGCGATGTCGACGCGATGGTCTCACTGCTGGAGAACCTCGGCGTCACGGCCGAATGGCGCGGCGATCATGAACTTTTGCTGAATGCCTCGGCCGTCGACGACCAGGACGTCGACGAGGAGCTCGCCGTTCGGATCCGCGCTTCATTCCTGCTCGTCGGCCCGCTGCTGGCTCGTTTCGGCCGCGTAGAGATGCCGCCGCCGGGCGGCGACGTTATCGGTCGCCGGCGGCTGGATCCGCACCTCGACGCCTTTCGGGCGCTCGGCGCCGAGGTCGAAGTTGACCGCTGGATGACGATTAGCGCTCCGGTCGGCCTGCGCGCCGCGGACTTCATGATGGACGAGCCGTCGGTGATGGCGACCGAAAACGCTCTGCTCGCCGCATCGATGACACCGGGCGAGACGATCATCCGCAATGCCGCCAGCGAGCCCCACGTTCAGAATCTAGCGCGGATGCTTGTCGCGATGGGGGCTCAGATCGACGGCATCGGTTCCAACGTGATGCACGTACACGGCTGCGACCGCCTGCGCGGCACTCGCCACAGGATCGGCCCAGACCACATCGAGGTCGGCAGTTTTATCGCGCTGGCGGCCGCCACCCGCGGCGAGCTGCGGATCAAGAACGCCTCACCCGAGGATCTGCGCATGACGCGACTCGGTTTCGAGCGGCTCGGCGTCGAGGTCCGGCTGGACGGCGATGACGTACTCGTTCCCGCCGAGCAGGAAATGATCGTCAGAAACGACGCCGGCGAGATGATGTCTAAGATTGAGGACGGCCCCTGGCCGGCGTTTCCCGCCGACCTCACGAGCATCGCGCTCGCGCTGGCCACCCAGTCTCACGGCAGCGTGATGATCCACGAGAAGATGTTTGAGAACCGCCTGTTTTTTGTCGACAAGCTCGTCGCGATGGGCGCGAACATCACGCTCTGCGATCCGCATCGCGCGATCGTGATCGGACGCGCGCGACTGCGCGGCGAGCGGCTTGAAAGCCCGGACATCCGGGCCGGCATGGCGCTTTTGATCGCCGCGCTGTGCGCGGATGGAGTCAGCGAGATCGGCAACATCTCGCAGATCGACCGCGGCTATGAGAAAATAGACGAGCGTCTGCGTGATCTCGGCGCTCACATCGAGCGCGTCGCCACCGAGCCGGTTCACGCCTAGGAGGTCCGCGAGATGAACGGACCGCAGTCGAACGAGCCCGCGTTCGCGGCCGGAGCACGGTCTGAAACGATCCCCGTGCCCACCGGCACGCGTGATGTTCTGCCCGAGGAGATGGCCGAGTTACGCGCGATTTCGGCCAACGTGCTCACGGCGTTCACCGCCGCCGGGTATGGCGAAGTTGCCACGCCGGGCCTGGAGTTTGAAGAGACGATGCGAATCGGCGATCCCGACGCGTCGGATCGCGTCTACCGCGTTCCCGACAAGGACGGCAAGGTTCTTGTTGCTCGCTTCGATTCCACTATTCCGATCGCCCGGCTCGCCGCGACGCGTTATCGCGACGCCGTGCCACCGCTTCGCTTCTGTTACCTACAGCACGTTTACCGGCCGATCGAGCCCAAGCGCGCTCAATCGCGCGAGTTTCTGCAGATCGGCATGGAGCTGCTCGGACTGCCGGCGCCGGCCGGAGATGCCGAGGCGATCAAACTGCTGACCGTCGTGCTCGAGGCGGCCGGGCTCAGCGACTTCAAAATCGCGATCGGCGATGTCGGGTTCTTCACGCGATTGCTGGACACCGCCGGAGGTAATCGCTCGATATCGCCGGTTACTCGCGCGGCCGTTTTGCATGAACTTCAGACTCGCGATCTCGTCGGTCTGGGGCGAGAGCTCGACGCCTCCGACGAGATCGCCTCCGCCAACCGCGCGCGACTCACCGAAGTCGCGGCCGCGAGAGGGGATCGTGAGTTGCTCGATCGCTTCGGCGCCGAGCGATTGATCTCGCTCGACGACCTGCTGCGGGCCGCCGGCGTCGCCGATCGCGTGATCTACGACCTCGGGCTCGTGCGCTCACTGAATTACTACACCGGAACCGTTCTCGAGATATACACGCCGTCGAGCGGCTTTCCGATCGGTGGTGGCGGGCGCTACGACGACTTGGTCGCGCGGTTTGGGCGCGACCTCGCGGCGTTCGGATTCGCGTTGAACATGGAACGTCTGCACCTCGCCGCGCTCGCCGAACAGGAGGCGGCATCGTGACTCGCCGCCGGGTAATCGCCGCCGTGCCGCGCGGAACCCTGATGCCGGGGTCGCTGGACCTGCTGGAAGCGGTGGGCTATGACGTCGACGAGGTTCGCCGCAACGATCGCAAACTGTTTTTCGACGACCAGGGCTTGATCACCATGCGGCCCAGCGACGTTCCGACCTACGTCGAACGCGGCGTCGCCGACATCGGGATCGCCGGCAAGGACGTCTTGATGGAACAGTCTGATCGTGACCTGTACGAGCTCGTCGACCTGGGTTTCGGCGCGTGCAGCATGGTCGTGGCCATTCCAGAGGCTCAAACCGCGAAAAGCGATGAGAGTTCTCGCCGTCGCGGGACGCTGCGGATCGCGACCAAGTACCCGCGGATCACCGAGCGGTACTTCGCTTCGACCGGGCGTCAGGTCGAGCTCGTCGAAGTGAAAGGTTCGGTCGAACTGGCGGCGATCGCCGGAATGGCCGATGCGATCGTCGACCTGACCGCCACCGGCGCGACGTTGCGGGAAAACGGCCTCGTCGTCAGCGAGGAGATCGCCCGCTGCACGGCGCGACTGATCGCCAACCCAGGTTCATACCGCCTGAAGTCCGACGCGATCGACGCTGTCGTCGCCGACCTACGTCGGTTGCTGGCGACCGCTGTCTGAGGGTGTGAGATGCCGGTCAAGCGGTTTCCCAGCGATGCGACGGCGGCAGAGATCCGTTCACTCTCGCCTGATCCGCCGGTGACGGAGGTCGCCGAGATTTTGAGCGAGGTCAAGGCTGGAGGGGATCGCGCGGTGCTGGAGTTTGAACACCGTTTCGCCGGAGCGCCGCTACCGGCGCCGGACGCTCGCCTCGCGGTCGTCGACCCGGAGTTCGTCGCCGGGGCGCCAGGCAGGATCAACTCCGAACTGCGCGCGGCACTTGAGCTGGCGATCGAAAATGTCTCGTCTGTGGCGAGGTCCCAGATCGACGGCGATCAGAAGATCGACCTGCCGCAGGGACAGACGCTCGAGTATGTCGGGGTGCCGTTGGCGCGCGCCGGCGTATACGTTCCGGGCGGACGAGGCGCGTACCCCTCGACGGCTGTGATGTGTCTCGCAACGGCGCGTGCGGCCGGGGTTGAATCGATCTGCGTGGTGAGTCCGGCCCGTGCGCAGGGCGAGGTCGATCCGACCGTGGCCGCCGTCTGTGCGTTGCTTGAGGTCAACGAGCTTTACGCGATCGGCGGCGCTCAGGCTGTCGCCGCGCTCGGTTTCGGCACGGAGACGATGGCCGCCGTCGACGTAATCGTCGGTCCGGGAAACTCGTACGTCCAGGAGGCCAAGCGCCAGCTCGTCGGCCGCGTCGGGATCGACGGCGTCGCCGGTCCGAGCGAACTGGTCGTGGTCGCCGACGAGCACGCCGATCCGCGGGCGATCGCCCTGGATCTCCTCGCCCAAGGCGAACACGGCCCCGATTCTCTGGTCGTACTCGTGTCTCCCGATCCAGCGGTGCTCGACGACGTGATCGAGCGCAGCGGCGGGATCGGCGCGGAGATGGCCGTCGTGCTCGCCCACGACATCGAGAGCGCGGTCGCGCTGGCCGACGCAATCGCGCCCGAGCACCTGCAGATTTCGACCGACCAGGAGACGGCCCGTCGTCTCGCCGATTCAGTCACGCGAGCCGGTTGCGTCTTTCTCGGGCCAAACGGAGCCACCGCGTTCGGCGATTACGTCGCCGGTTCGAACCACGTTTTGCCGACCGGCGGCGCGGCGCGCTATGCGAGCGCGCTCTCGGCGACTACCTTTCGACGACGAACGGCCCGGGTGACGATTTCGGATTCGGCCCTCGTCCCGCTGGCGCGCGCAGGAGCGATGATCGCCCACGCCGAAGGGTTCTCTCTGCACGCTAAGTCGATGGAAGCGAGGAACAAATAAATGAGCAGAACTGCGGAGATCGATCGCAAGACCGGCGAGACCGAGGTCAGGCTGTCGGTCGATCTCGACGGGCAGGGCGGCGGTGTGCGCCAGACCGGGATCGGATTTCTCGATCACATGCTCGATCTTTTTGCTCGGCACGGGCATTTCGACCTGACCGTCGCCGCGAGCGGCGATCTGGAGACCGGCGCCCATCACACGGTCGAGGATGTCGGAATCGTGCTCGGCCGGGCCTTCGACGAGGCGCTCGGCGACCGCTCGGGCATCGCTCGCTACGCGACGGCGACGATTCCGATGGACGAGGCGAGGGCGACCTGCTCGATCGACATTTCAGGGCGACCGTTCGTCGCCTTCGATCCCGGCGACCTGCCGCAGGTGAAGGTCGGCGATTTCGACAGCGAATTGACCGAGGAATTCCTGCGCGCCTTCGCGAACAACTCGAATCTGACCATGCACCTCGCGATCGAAGCAGGCAGTAACGCCCATCACATGATCGAGGCCTCGTTCAAGGCGCTCGCCAGAGCGCTGCGTTGTGCGGTCGCGATCGACCCCGACCAGACCGGTATTCCGTCGACCAAGGGAACGCTCACGAAATGAATTCGCCCCCGGTGGCCGGCCGGCCGGCGACGACCGGGCAGGGGATCGAGATCGCGATTCTCGACTACGGGATGGGGAATCTCCGTTCCGTCGAAAAGGCGCTCGAACACGTTGGCGCCGAGGCGCTGATCACTTCGGACGCCGGCCGGGCGCGGGCCGCCGACGGTTTGATCCTGCCGGGGGTGGGCGCTTTTCCCGAGGCGATGCGGCGGATTCGCGCGGCGCGATTCGACGAGCTGATCGGGGAGATGCTGGGCTCGGGGACCCCCGTCCTCGGGATCTGTCTCGGAATGCAGCTGCTGTTCGAGAGTTCCGCCGAACACGAAGGCGCTTGGGGCTTGGGCCTGCTGCAGGGCCGGATCGAGTTGCTTGACGCCGACGACCTGAAGGTGCCGCAGCTCGGCTGGAACGAGGTTCGCTGGCGCCGTTCATCGCCGTTGACGGTGGGTATTCCGAATCCGGGATACTTCTACTTTGCGAACTCCTATTCGGCGAGCGTCGTAAACCACAGCGATGTCCTTGGATCGTCCGACTACGGGCAGCCCTTTGTCGCCGTCGTCGAGAAGGCACCACTTTACGGAGCGCAGTTTCATCCGGAGAAGTCCAGCGTCCACGGCCTCGGGATGTTGGCGAACTTCGCCGCGATCTGCGCCTCGGCCAAGCGCGAGGTCTAGATCGTTTTGTATCTCCTTCCGGCAATCGACATTCGCGACGGCAAGGCCGTGCGCCTGACGCAGGGCGACTACGACCGCGAGCGGATCTATCACGATGATCCGCTCGACGCCGCGCTCGGCTGGGTGGCCGCCGGTGCGACGCACCTACACGTGGTCGACCTCGACGGCGCGCGCGACGGTCGGCGCCGCAACATCGGGCATTTGCGCAGAATCGCCGACGAGGTAGGCATACCGGTGCAGTACGGCGGAGGGCTACGCGACCTCGATGCGATCGACGCCGCACTCGGGGTCGGCGCGTGGCGCGCCGTCATCGGCACCGCCGCGTTCCGGGACCGCGCGCTGGTGCGCGCAGCGATTCAGCAGTTCGGCGACCGGATCGTCGTCTCGGCCGACGCGCGCAACGGCCGCATCGCCGCCGAAGGCTGGACCGAGGCGACGGAGCTCGAAGCGACCGACGCCGTCGAGCGGCTGCGAGGGGAGGGGGTCGAGACCTTCGTCTACACCGACATCGCCCGCGACGGAATGCTCACCGGCCCGGATTTCGACGGCCTCGCCGCTATCGGCGAGGCGGCCGGCAGCGGCTCGGTGATCGCGTCCGGCGGGGTCGGAGAGATCGACCACCTGCGACGGCTGCGGGCGCTCGGCCAGCCTAACCTTGTCGCCGTAATCGCCGGGAAGGCGCTGTACGAGCGGCGCTTCACGATCGAACAGGCACACTCGGCGCTGAGCGGTGCGTAGGTCTCGGCCCTAACATCTGTTGCCGATGCCGCCGCTAAAGAGAGTTATTGCCTGCCTGGACGTCGACGGTGGACGCGTCGTCAAGGGCACGAACTTCGTTGATCTGCGCGATGCCGGCGACCCGGTGGAACTGGCCGAACGCTACGACCTTGAGGGCGCCGACGAGGTCGTCTTCCTCGACATCACCGCCACCCACCACGAGCGCGACACGATCGTCGAGCTCGCGCGGCGCACCGCCGACAACGTCTTCATCCCCTTCACGATCGGTGGCGGAATTCGCTCCGTCGAAGACGCCCAGGCGGTACTCGACGCCGGCGCCGACAAGATCGCGATCAACTCGGCGGCGGTACGGCGCCCGGGCCTAATCGGCGAACTCGCAGAGGTGTTCGGCAGTCAGTGTGTCGTCGTCGCGATCGACGCGAAGCGAACCCGCAGCGGAAACGGCATATCGCCCTGGGAGGTGTTCACCGCCGGCGGACGTCATGCGACCGGGCTCGACGCCGTCGCCTGGGCGATCGAATCCGCTGGCCGCGGCGCCGGCGAGATTCTGCTCACGAGCATGGATCGCGATGGAACCAAGGACGGCTACGACCTAGAACTTACGTGCGCCGTCGCCGACGCGGTGCCGGTTCCCGTGATCGCCTCCGGCGGCGCCGGCAAGCTCGGCGATCTCGTCGCCGGCGTCACCGTGGGGCACGCCGACGCGGTCCTGGTCGCTTCGCTCTTTCACTTCGGTGAATGCACCGTCCACGAAGCCAAGGACGCGATCGCGTCCGCCGGGATCGCGGTGCGCCGGAGCTGAGACGTGCGCCCTACTTAAGGCCGCGACGAAGGGCCGCGCGCCGCTCCTTGGCCTCCCGTCGAAACCCCGAGCGCGGCACGTAGGACGAGATTGACTCGTAGCCGGTCAGGTAGATCCGGTTCCCGTCCGAAATCACGGGGTTGTACGCGCCGCTCCCACGGAAGAACACACGCCGGCCGCTCTTGGTGCTCAGTCCGAATGTGTTCGTCGTGTCGATCGTCGAGAAATAAACCACGCCGCCGACAACCGTCGGCGCGCCGCTGATCTGGCCGCCGGAGTTGAACGACCAGCGCACCGCCCCGCTCCGCGCGTTGAGCGCGTAGAAGTTTTTGTCATACGAGCCGACGAACACCGTCGGGCCGACTCCCTCGACGTTGTCGACGGCGGCGGCCCCGTACACGAATGCACCGGTCCCCTTAGACCAGCCCAGTTGGCCGTTGGACGTCGAGAACGAGTAGACCTTGCCGTCGGTGTTGCCGAGATATACGCGTCCGTACGCGACGGCCGGAGTCGCATAGAAATTGCCGGAACCGAACCCGAAGCGCGCGCCGCTGGTCGAGCTACGCCAGACACGGGTCCCGCTGCGGGCGCGGACGGCGTGGACCGTCCCACCGTAAGCGCCGGCGAAGATCTTGCCGTCGGCAAAGGCCGGCCCACCCTTGATCGCCCCACCGGCGTTGTAGGTCCACTCGACTCGGCCGTTGCTCTGCTTGACGCGATAGAGAGTGCCGCTTTCGCTGCCGAAAACAATGCCGTCGCCAAGCACCAGCGGAGACGACTCACTGCGCGACCCGAGATTCTTCGCCCAGCGGATTCGTCCGTCGCGCGAGTTCATCGCGACTACCCTGCCGCTCAGCGTGACGACGAAGATCCTGCCGTCGGCGTAGGCCGGGGACGCGGCGCTGAGTGAGCCGACCTTGCGCGTCCAACGCTGCTTTCCGGTCTTGGCGTTGATCGCGTAGACGCGAGCATCCTTGCGCACGACATAAAGAGTTCCGCGCACGAGAATCGGTGAGAATTCGAGCAGTTGATTTGCGTTGAAGCGCCACAGCGCGCGCATCGGCGGCTCAACGGCGGCCCCAAGCGCCCGTGTTCGATCCGCGCCGCGGCCGTAGACCGGCCAGACGAACGTCTCGGGCCGGACGCTGAACTCGCGGCGCGGCTGTTCCCTGAACTCAACGTTCGGGTTGGAAACATCGCCGGTGCGGCCGTTGATCCAGATGTAGGCCGCAAAAACCAAACTGCCGGTCAACAGCGCGACCGCCGCAAGCCGGACTAGCCCGTCCTCGCGCGCCCTTGAGTATCTGCGTTTCGGCATCTTGGGCACGATAAAGCGCCGACCGGCATCGGCGGCCGTATGCTCACAGCTGATTCCGACGTGATGGCGCGCATGCAAGACACCAAGATCGAGGCCCTGCGGCTGCTGCCGGGGGCGCCGGCGCTGTTCGATGCGCTCGCCGATCGGCCGGGGGTGTACCTGGTCGGCGGTGCGGTCCGCGACCTGATGCTCGGTTTCGCGCAGTTCGATTTCGATCTCGCGGTCGAGGGCTCGGCCGAGCAGGTCGCCGACGACCTCGTCTCGAAACTCGGCGGGCGCGCGATCATTCACGAGCGCTTTCAAACCGCGACTTTCGTTGGCGCCGACGGCGACCTCGTGATCGACATCGCCGAGACCAGGACCGAGATCTACGAGCGACCGGGAGCTCTGCCGACGGTCACGCCGGCGAGCCTGAGCGAGGACCTCAGACGGCGCGATTTCACCGTCAACGCTATCGCGGTCGCGTTATGGCGGGCAGAACTCGGGTGGCTGGTCGAGTTCGATGGGGCATCGGCCGACCTCGCGGCCCGGATCCTGCGAGTGACGCACGACAAAAGCTTCATCGACGATCCGACCCGTCTCCTGAGATTGCTGAGATACGGGGCTCGTCTCGGGTTCACGGCCGAGCCGCACACCGAAGCCCTCGCGCGGGCGGCGATCGATCAGGGCGCCGCCGCGACGGTCAGCGGCGCGCGGATCGCCGACGAGTTGATGGACGTGCTGGCCGAGCGCTCGGCGATCGCGGCGCTCGACTCGATGTGCGCGCTCGGCCTTGACCGCGCGCTGCATCCTCATTTTCACGCCGACGAGTATCTGGCCTCTCGGGTGACGATCGGCGCCGCCGAGGGGCTCAGCCAGGACCTGCTGCTGCTGGCCGTCTGCTGTATCGAGATGTCCGAAGGCGAACTCGTCGCGTGGCTCGACCATCTCGGCCTTGAACAGCACCGCCGATCGACGGTCCTCGACGCGGTACTGCGTCACGGCGAAGTACTCGAAGCCGTCGCGCGCGCCGGAGCGGCGTCGCAACTCGACAGCGCCCTGCGCCGCTACCGGCCCGAGACGATCCAGCTGGCGGCGTCGTTGCCGCGGGCCGACCCGGAGACCGCTGAGCTTGCCCGCCACTGGCTTCACGCTCGCCGCGACGATCATCTGCGGATATCCGGTGCCGATCTGCGGTCGGCGGGAATACCGGAGGGCCCGTCGATCGGCAGGGCGCTCGCCGCGGCGCTGGCCTTGGCGATCGACGAAGGCGTCGAAAGCCGCGACGAGCAGCTGCGACGTGCGCTGACCGTCGCCAGATCCGATGCGCACCGAGCGTGATTAACGTCTCGCTCGAAAACGCCGAGGTCCTCTTCACGACCCGGGCCGGCGGAACCAGCGTCGGTGGCTTCAGCTCGCTGAATCTCGGGTCATTCGTCGGCGACGACCCGCTCGCGGTTTCGGCAAATCTCGAAATCGTCCGGGAACTCGCCGGAGTCGGCCGGCTGGAGATCGTTCGTCAAGTACACGGTAATGAGATATTCGAGCCACCCTCCGGCGCGCCGGCTCAACCGCCGGACGCCGATGGCTTGTTGACTTCGCGGCGGCTGCTCGGCCTGGTTGTGACCGGAGCGGATTGTCCGCCGCTGGTGCTGGCGACCCGCGATCACGTCGCCGTGTTGCACTGCGGCTGGAGATCGATCGCCGCGGGGATCGTCGAACGGGGCATCGAGGCGCTTGGCGAGGCATCGATTCAGGCGGCGATCGGACCGGGGGTGTCGGCAGAGCACTACGCGGTCGGCTGCGAGGTCGTAACGGCGATCGGGGCCGATGCCGAACCTGCCTACCGTGATGGTCATTTATCGTTGCGCGAGATTTTACGGCTGAAACTCGCGCGGGCGGGGGTCGATCTGGCGGCCGACGTCGACCGCTGTACCTACGCCGAGCCGGCGGAATTCTTTTCCTATCGCAGAGACGGCGCCGCCTGCGGCAGACAGGCGGCCGTGGCATGGCGCCGCTGAGCGCGGACGCGCCGACGATCGCGGCCAACCTCGACCGCGTCCGCTCGCGGATTGACGCCGCGTGTGAACGGGTCGGACGTAGCCCCGGATCGGTATCGATCTGCGCGGCGACCAAGTACGTACCCGCCGAGCGGATGGCTCCGCTGCTCGAAGCCGGCGTGCGGATCGCGGGCGAAAACCGGCTCCAAGACCTGATCGTCAAGCAGGATCGGTTCGCGGACTCATTTGAGTGGCACTTCATCGGCGCGATGCAGTCGCGGAAGGTTCGCGAAATCGCCTCGCGAGTCAGCACGATCCATTCGCTTGGGACCGAGTCGGCCCGCGACAGGCTCGCGGCGTTCGACGGCCCGACGCCGCGCGTTCTGATTCAGGTCAACATCGCCGCCGAGCAATCGAAACAGGGCGTAGCTCCGGAGGCGCTGGCGGACTTCATCGCCGGATGCCCGATTCCGGTGGCCGGACTGATGACTATGCCGCCGCTGGCACCGCAACCGGAAGACGCTAGACCGCATTTCCGGGCATTGGCCACGCTCGCCGCCGAGCACGGTCTTAAAGAGCTGTCGATGGGCACGTCGCAGGATTTCGAGATCGCCGTCGAGGAAGGGGCGACGATCGTTCGCCTCGGCTCGGTCCTGTTCGCCGCCAATTAGACTCCCGTGGGAAGGATTCGCTCGAATTCGGACGAACCACCCTGCAAATGGCGGTAAAAGACACATGGCATCGCACGCTGGTCTACTTCGGTCTAGCCGAAGACAACCACGAGTATTACGAGGACGATCGAGACTACGAGCCCGAGAGTGAGCTCCAGGAGAGCTACGCCGATCGCCCCAACGTGCGCCGCATCAACTCGCGGCGCAAACGCGATGACTTTGACGACATCTTCGCCGAAGACGTCGGTGACACGCCGACCCGCACGCTCAGGGCCGTGGGACCGAAGACCGCCGGCCGGATGCATTTTTCCGCGCCGCAGAGTTTCAACGAGGCCCAGCAAATCGCCGACAAGTTCAAAGACCAGGTTCCGGTGATCCTCAATCTCCAGGAGACCGAGACCGATCTCGCCAAACGGCTGATCGACTTCGCCAGCGGTTTGACCTATGCGCTCGACGGTGGAATGCAGCGCATCGCCGACAAGACCTTTCTCCTGACGCCGCGCAACGTTCACTTCTCGGCCGAAGAACGTGCTCGCCTGATGGAACGCGGATTCTTCAACCAGGCCTGAGCCTCGCAAGCGCGCCACTAGGCTTGCGTCTCATGAAAATCGGCTTCATCGGCAGCGGCAACATGGCTCGGGCGATCGCCCTCGGTCTCGGTCAGCCGGGGATGTTCAGCGATTCCGGATCCGGCCGTGCCGACAAGCTGGCCCAGCTGACCGGCGGAACGGCGGCCGATCCCGAGGAAGTCGCCGGGTCGGCCGAAATCTTGTTTCTCTGCCACAAACCCGCTCAGATGGCCGAAATCGCCACGCGCATCGGTCACTTTGACGGTGTCGTTGTATCGGTGCTGGCCGCAACGTCGTTGAGCTCGCTGCGTCATGCGTATCCCGTCGCCACCATCGTTCGAGCGATGCCGAACACCCCGGTCGAACTCAACGCCGGCGTTATCTGCGTGGCCGGCGAGAGCGACGCCTCCCCCGAATGCGACGTAATGCTTGAGCGGCTCGGGCGTGTCGTTCGCCTACCGGAGTCGCAGCTCGACCTGGCGACGGCCATCGGTGGATGCGCGCCGGCCTTTTTCGCTCTGTTCGCCGGGTTGCTACTCGAGCAGGCGACCGTCAGGGGGATGGACCCGGAAATCGCCCGCGTGATCGTCGGCGGGACGCTCGCGGGGACCGCCTCGCTGCTCGATGCCAACGCGATGGACACCGCGGCCACGATCGCCGCCGTCGCCTCGCCGGGCGGTCTGACCGAACGTGCCCTGGCGAGTTTCGATCAATCCGGCCTCAACGGCGCGATCGGCCGCGCGGTCGCTACGGTGCTCGGCGAGCCAACCTGAGCCGATGAGGAGCAAATCTTGATCTCTGCGATCACCCGTGTGGACATCGCCGATTACCTGAGCACACTGATCTGGATCTACACGATCCTCATCCTGGTCAGAATTTTGCTGACCTGGATCCCGCGAATCCCGTACAACCCGGTACTTCGCAGCGTTATCCAGTTTGTCGAGGATGTCACCAATCCGTATCTCAATCTGTTTCGCCGCTTGATCCCGCCGTTGAACGTCGGCGGCGGCGGCCTCGATCTGAGCCCGATCCTCGCGATCCTGACGCTCAGCATCGTCGGCATAATCGTCAACCTGATCGCCGGGTAGGTGTTTGCGAGTGGCCGTCGCGTGCCTGAGGTCGTCACCGGACGGGGTCGTCATCGCCGTGCGTGTCGCGCCGCGCGCCGCTCGCGCGATGCTCGACGGCGTACGTGACGGCCGGCTGATTGTGCGTGTCAACGCGCCGCCGATCGACGGCGCGGCGAACGCCGCGGTCTGCAAACTGCTCGCCAAGGCGGCTCGGCTGCCGGCGAGCCGCGTTCGGGTTTTACGCGGGCGAAACTCCAGAGACAAACAGATCGAACTGGCCGGCGCCGATCTCGGCTTGATCGAGGAAATTCTGCCGCTCGGTCCCAACCGTTGAAACTCCGCTCCGACATCAAAGCCGATCGAGCGGCGCTGACCGCTTTGGCGATGATCGCGATCGACCAAGGGGCGAAGTCGCTCGCGTTCTCATCGGTTGCCGCCGGCGACGAGGCCGATCTTCTGCCGGCGATCACGATCAGTCAAACCCGAAACGACGGGATCGCGTTCGGCATGTTCTCGGGGCGTCCGTGGGTCGTTTTTGGCCTGATGTGTGTCGCTCTGAGCGTTCTTCTCTGGTTCTACGCACACAACCGTACGCGCCCGGTGCTTTGGCTGGCGACCGGGATGCTGCTGGGCGGCGCGCTCGGAAACGCGATCGATCGCGTCCGTCTCGGCTACGTGCGCGATTTCATCAACCTGCCGCACTGGCCGTCGTTCAACATCGCCGATGTCGCGATAACCCTCGGAGTCCTGGTGCTCGTGCTTTCGGCCGAGCGCGCCGAGCTTGCCGACCGAGACAGATCCGCCGAACCGCCGGGCAATCCCGAACCGGATGATCCGCAGAGTTGATTTGACGGTCCCGGACAGCGCGAGCGGTAAACGGCTCGACGTTTATCTCGGCGAGCACGTGGAGATCGGCTCCCGCTCCCACGCGGGAAAACTGATCGACGCCGGAGCGGTCACCGTCGACGGGCTGCCTGCGAAAAAAGGCAGCCTGGTGACGGGGGCGCAACGGGTGACAGTCGAAATCGCCGGCACGCAGGGGGACGCGTCGCAGCCGGCGGTACCGTTCACCGTGATCTATGAGGATGCCGATCTACTGGTAATCGACAAACCCGCGGGCCTCGTGGTTCATCCCGCCCCAGGGAATCCGACCGGGACTCTTTCCCAGGCGTTAACCGGGCGTGCCGGCGGGGGCGATCGATCCCGGCCGGGGATAGTTCACCGGCTCGACAAAGATACATCGGGGCTGCTCGTGGTCGCGCGAAGCGACACGATCCTTCGGGCGCTACAGGAAGATCTGCGCGAGCGCCGCATCGCGCGTGAGTACACCGCACTTGTCCGCGGCCGTCCCGAGTCCCGCGCCGGGACGATCGACGCGCCGCTTGGCCGCGACAGGCGGTTGCCGCAGCAGGTCAGCGTGCGCGCCGATTCCCCGCGCGCGGCCGTAACTCACTTCGAGACGATCGAGGACCTGCCCGGCCATACCCTGCTGCGGGTCCGGCTCGAAACCGGCCGAACCCACCAAATTCGCGTCCATCTGGCGGCCATCGAACTGCCCGTCAGCGGCGACACGTCCTACGGTGTCGCCGGCGATCTCGGGCTGGATCGCCAGTTCCTTCACGCCTCGAAATTGTCGTTCACGCATCCGGCCAGCGGTGAGCGGTTAAGCATTTCGTCCGAGTTGCCCCCGGCGCTCGCCCACGCACTGCAACGCGCGCGCGGCGGCTGAGCGCCAGCGGCGCTGGGGCGAGGGCGCTAAGCTCCGCGGCATCCAACTACCCGTGCCGCTCGCCGCAAAACAGTCACTTGGCGAGGCGGACACTCCTGCCGGGCTCTCCTCCGAGAGCATCAATCAACCGGTCAAACCGCAGGCACGGTCTTTACACACTCACTCAAGGAGACTGAATTGGCCACTCCAGGCATCAAAGAGCTGCTGCAAGCGGGCGTGCATTACGGGCACCAGACCCGTCGCTGGAACCCGAAGATGCGCCGCTACATCCACGGTGAAGCCGGCGGGATCTACGTAATCGATCTGCTGCAGACCGAGCGTCTGCTCGAAGACGCTCGCGAATTCGTCGGCGGGATTGCCCGCAAAGGCGGCACGGTGCTGTTTGTCGGCACCAAAAAACAGGCGCGCGACGCGGTTCGCGAGACTGCAGAGGCCGCAAAAATGCCGTTCGTCAACCACCGCTGGCTGGGTGGCGTTCTGACCAATTTTCAGACGATCAACAAACGCATCAAGCGCCTGCACCAGCTCGAGGGGCTGCAGGCCGAGGGCAAACTCAACCTGCTGCCGACCAAGGAGCGCATGAAGGCCGAAAAGGAGCTCATAAAGCTCAACGCCAACCTAGGCGGCGTCAAGGACATGGCACGGCTTCCCGACGCGGTCGTGGTCGTCGACGTCAACTCCGAGGACATCGCCGTCAAGGAGGCCAAACGCCTGCGTATTCCGATCGTGGCGCTGGTCGACACCAATTGCGATCCCGAAGCAATCGATTACGTGATCCCCGGCAACGATGACGCGATCCGCTCCTGCAAGGTCATTCTCGGCGCGCTCGGCGAGGTAATCGGTGAACGGCGCGGCGAGTGGCAGGCCGAATTCGAGCGCAAGGCCGCCGAAGAGGCGGAACGCAAGCGCAAGGAAGACGAAGAACGGGCCAAGAAGGAAGCCGACGAGAAGGCTCGTCTCGAGGCCGCCCGCGAGGCCGGAGAGCCGGTCCCAGAACCGCTCCCCGAAGCAACCTGGAAGGGCGACGCCCCGAAGGAAGACCCGGAACCGCCGCCGCGCGGCCGCGGCGGTCCCGGCGGTCCAAGGGGGGGAGGCCGTGGTGGACGCCGCGACTCCGGCCCGGCCCAGGCCCCGACCGAAAAACAGCCCGCCGCCGACAAGCAGCCGGTCGCGGAAAAACCGGCCGATGATAAGCCTGTCGAGGATCCCGGCGCGGATGCGGCCGCGGATCAGCCCGCGGAGGCGGTCGTCGCCACGAAGGAACAAACGACAGCGGGCGAGGAGAGCTAGAGATGGCCGATATTTCAGCCGCCGACGTCAAGGCCCTGCGTGAAAGCACCGGCGCGGCGATGATGGATTGCAAACACGCGCTGGTCGAGGCCGGCGGCGACGTCGAAAAAGCGATCGAGCTGTTGCGCGTCAGAGGACAGGCCCAGGCCGCCAAGCGCGGCGACCGCGAAGCCGCCGAAGGGATAGTCGCGAGCTATATCCACGCCAACGGCAAGATCGGCGTTTTGCTCGAGGTCAACTGCGAGACCGATTTCGTCGCGCGAAACGACGACTTCAGCGAGTTTGCGCGCGACATCGCGCTGCACATCGCCGCCGCGGCTCCCGCGTATGTCAGCGAAGACGAGGTACCGCAGGCGGCCAAAGACGCCGAGATGAAGATTTTCGAAGAGCAGGCGTCCGACAAGCCTGACGAGATTCGCGCCAAGATCGCCGCAGGCCGACTCGGCAAATGGCTCGAAGAGATTGTCCTGCTAAGGCAGACCCACGTCAACCAGGATAAATTCGGCGGCCAGACAATCGAGCAGATCCGCGCGGCGACCGCCTCGAAGACCGGCGAGAACGTCGTGATCAAGCGGTTCGCGCGCTTCGTCGTCGGCGAGTAGCGCCGGCCGGGCTCGCCCGTTGGCCGCCAGACACCGTTAGGATCGCCGCGACCGTATGCCTGAATCGACACCAAAGTTCCAACGAGTGCTGCTGAAACTATCCGGCGAGGCCCTCCAGGGCTCGCAGGACTACGGCGTCGATCCCGAACGAATCGACACGATCGCGCGGCAGGTCCACGAGATCGTCGAACGCGGTGTTGAGGTCGCGATCGTCGTCGGTGGCGGCAACATCTACCGCGGCATGAGCGGTGCGGCGGCCGGCATGGATCGCGCGACCGCCGACTACATGGGAATGGTCGCCACCATCCTCAACGCGATTGCGCTTCAGGACGCGATCGAGCGTCAAGGCACCAATACGCGCGTGCTGTCGGCGATCAGCATGTCCGAGGTCGCCGAGCCCTACATCCGCCGCCGGGCGATGCGGCATCTCGAGAAGAAGCGCTGCGTTATTTTCGCCGCCGGCACCGGCAATCCGTTTTTCACCACGGATACGGCCGCGGCGTTACGCGCTCTTGAAGTCCACGCCGAGGTGATCTTGATGGCCAAGAATGGCGTCGATGGAGTGCTCGACGCCGATCCCAATGAGGTTGCCGACGCGAAGCTGATTGAAGCGATCACCCATCACGACGCGATTTCCCGCGGGCTACGCGTGATGGATGTCACGGCGCTCTCGTTGTGCATGGACAACCGATTGCCGATCTATGTTTTCAATATGAATGACGAACGCAATATCGCCCGAATCATCGACGGCGAGCGAGTTGGAACGGTGGTGAGTTCTTGAGCGACGAGACGATCGACGCGCTGTTGTCTGACGCCGACGAGCGAATGCTCAAGTCGGTCGAGAATTCGCGCGAGAAGTTCGGCACGGTGCGCACCGGGCGCGCCAGTCCCGCGTTGCTCGATCGAGTGAACGTCGATTACTACGGGACGATGACGCCGCTGCGGCAGATGGCCAACATCGCCGCCGCCGAGGCCCGGCTACTGACAATCGCGCCGTACGACAAATCGGCGCTGCAGTCGATCGAGAAAGCGATCACCGACGCCGATCTCGGCCTGACGCCGAACAACGACGGCAGTGTCATACGCATCCAGATACCGGAGTTGACCGAGGAACGCCGCACCGAGATGGTCAAACAGGTTCGCGCGTTGGCCGAGGAGGGGAGGATCGCGATTCGCAACGTGCGTCGCGAAGTCATGCACGATCTCAAGGAGCTCCGCACCGGCGGTGACGTCGGTGAGGACGACGAGAAACGCGCCGAAGCCGACCTGCAGAAGCTGACCGACCGGCACATCGGCGAGATCGACGCCCTGCTCGCCGGCAAAGAATCCGACCTGCTTGAAGTCTAAGTGCCCCGGCGTAAACCCGGCCCGCGGCGGATTGAGCGGCGATGAGCGATAACACGGCCAGCAACGTCGCGATCATCATGGACGGCAATGCGCGCTGGGCGGACCTGCGCCGCTTGCCCGTGCTCGCCGGCCACCGCGAAGGAGCCCAGGCGCTCAAGCGAACGGTCAAGCATGCGGTCAAGCATGAGATACGAGAGCTGACCGTGTTCGCGTTCTCGACCGAGAACTGGTCCCGCCCCAGCGACGAGGTCAAAGGACTGATGGCGATGTTCGCCGAGTTGATCCACAGCGAGACCCCCGAGCTCAAGGAACAGGGCGTGCGCATGGTTTTCATCGGACGCCGCGAGGGACTCTCCGCCGACCTGAAGCGACAAATGAACTGGGCGACGACCGAAACCGCCGATCGTCAACGGATGATCCTCTACGTCGCCTTCAACTATGGTGGCCGTGCGGAGTTGATCGACGCCGCAAAGCGCTTCGACGGTGAGACCGAGGAGGAGTTTTCCGCTCTGCTTTACGCGCCGGAGATGTCGGACCCGGATCTCGTTATTCGCACCAGCGGCGAGCGGCGCCTGTCCAACTACCTGCTGTGGCAGACCGCGTACTCGGAGCTGCATTTCACCGACGTGCTCTGGCCTGATTTTTCCGAGGACGACCTCGTGGAGGCGCTCGACTCCTACCGGGGGCGGGGGCGGCGCTTTGGTTCGCGCTGAACCCAAACCACGCCGGGCGCCAAAGCTGCCCGCCTCGAATCTCGCCGGCCGAGTGATGGTCGCGGTTCCGGCGGCGTTGATCGCACTGTTTTCCATCTTGACCGGCCCGGAGGCACTCGCGGTGTTCCTGCTGGCCGTCGGGGCTATCGCCCTATACGAGTTCTACGCGCTGACCGACCATGTGCGGCCGGTTCGGCTCGCGGGGTTTCTAACTCTGCTGGCGCTGATCATGGGAGGTCTCTGGGGAGATCAGTTTCAGATCGTCGCGATTGTGGCGACCGCGTTTCCATTGGTCTTCCTGCTTGGGCTGCCGATCGACCGGGGCGAGAACGCCGTGCTGGGCATGGCCGCGACGCTTTTCGGCGCGTTGTGGATCGGGATACCGCTGGCGCACGCTCTGCTGCTGGACCGGCTGCCGCATGGCGACAAGGTGATTATCGACATCCTCTTGGGCACGTTCATCGGCGATACGTTCGCTTATGCCGGAGGCCGGATGTTCGGACGTCGCCGGCTCGCGCCGCGACTCTCGCCGAACAAAACCCAGGAGGGCATGGCGATCGGCGTCGTCGGTGCGATCTTGACCGTCTGGTTCGCCGGGCTTTACCAAGACTGGATCAGCGGTCCGAACGCGCTGCTGCTAGGCCTTGCGGTGGCGGTCGCCGCGCCGCTTGGCGATCTCTTTGAGTCATTCGTCAAGCGCGACTTCGGCGTCAAGGACAGCGGCAAGGCGTTCGGCGCCCACGGAGGGGCGATGGACCGCGCCGACGCCGCTCTTTTCACGATCGTCGCCGGGTACTACGTCTGGTACTCGATGGCGGCGATCTGATCGCCGAAGCGCTCGACCAATTCCGCGGTCCGGCGCGGTAGCCTCAATTTCATGCGCAGAGTTCTGATCCTCGGAGCCACCGGCTCGATCGGCCGTCAGGCCCTCGACGTGATCGAAAATAACAACGGTCTGATCGTCGCCGGACTATCGGCGGCGACAAACTGGGAGCGTCTCGTTGAACTCGCCGGGCATCATCGCGTTGACAAAATCGCGCTCGCCGACGAGTACAGCGCCGCCAAGGCGTCCGAGTCCTGGACCGGTGGTGAGGTGCTGAGCGGGTCCGATGGTGTGATTCGGCTGATCGCCGAGACCGAATGCGACATCGTCCTTAATGCGCTGGTTGGTTCGGCCGGCCTCGGACCGACGATCGCGACGCTGGGCGAGGGCATCGATCTCGCGCTGGCCAACAAGGAATCGCTCGTCGTCGGCGGTGACCTGGTCGTGCAGCTCGCCGAAGCCACCGGCGCGAGCCTGATACCGGTCGACTCCGAGCACTCGGCGCTATTTCAACTGATAGCGAGTGAGCGACCCGGCACAATCGATCAGCTGGTGCTGACCGCCTCAGGGGGGCCGTTTCGCGGCCACACGACCGATCAGCTGGCCGAGGTCACTGTCGAGGCTGCTCTTGCGCACCCCACCTGGGAAATGGGCGGAAAGATCACCGTTGACTCCGCGACCCTGATGAACAAAGGCCTCGAGGTGATCGAGGCCCATCACCTCTTCGGCACCGCCTACGACGATATCGACGTCGTCGTGCATCCACAGTCGATCGTCCACGCTCTCGTTCAGCTCAACGACGGGGCTGCCCTGGCTCACCTTGGCTACCCGGATATGCGCGTACCGATCTCCTACGCGCTCAACTACCCGGCGCGCGAAGACGTCGCGCTTCGGCGGCTCGATCTCGCCGAACTCGGAGGCCTGACCTTCGAGCGTCCCGACCGTGAGGCGTTTCCCTGTCTCGGTCTTGCCGAGGCCGCCGGTCGCGCCGGAGGCAGCGCCCCGTGCGTGATGAACGCGGCCAACGAACTGGCCGTGCAGGCCTTTCTCGAAGGAACGCTCCCGTTCACGGCGATTGCACACGTCATCGAGCGCGCCCTTGAATCGATTCCGTTGACCGAGATCGGCCACTTCTCGCAGTTGGCGGCGATTGACGACGAGGCGCGCGTCAAGACGCAAGCGCTTATTACCGAAGTACCAGTATGAGCAAGCGACCCGATCAAGCATGAGTTTCATCTGGGCTTTCGTGGCGTTTGCCGCGCTGATCATCCTGCACGAGTTCGGGCATTTCATCGCCGCCAAGGCTGTCGGCATGCGCGTCGAGCGCTTCTCGCTCTTCTTTCCGCCGGCGGTCGTCAAGCTACGCCGTGGCGAGACCTCTTACGAGGTCGGCGCGATCCCACTCGGCGGGTTCGTGAAGATCACCGGGATGAACCCCGAAGAGGAAATCGCACCCGACGTGCTGCCGCGCGCCTATTTCAAGCAACCCGTCTGGAAACGCGTCGTCACAATCGCGGCCGGCCCGGCGATGAACGTGCTGATCGCGATCGTGCTCATATTCGTGCTGTTCGCCTTCGTTGGGGTCACGCGAGCGGTTCCGACGATCGAGGGCGTCGACAAAGCGGGCGTCGCCGCGAAGCAGATTCGGGCCGGTGACAAACTGATTTCCGTCAACGGCGTCGGCGGTGAGCCGGCCGACCTGATCGCGGCGCTCAACGCGACCGGCTGCGCCGGGGGCGCGAAGATCGACGGCTGCCTGGCGGAAAAACGGTCGACGATCGAGATTGATCGCGGCGGGCGCCGGCTTTCTTTTGCGGTAAGGCCGCGCTACGACGCCAAGAACGATCGGCTGAGGATCGGCCTGACCTTCGGCAGTGCGGCCGTGACCGAGCCCGTCGGCGAGGCGGCCGGGCACACGCTGAGCGGGATCTGGAACGTCACCAAAATGACGCTCGCGCTCCCGGCGCGAGTCTTTGACGCCGAGAAGCGCAAAGAGATTTCCAGTGCGGTCGGTGGTTACGAGCGGACGCGGGCGGCGTTCCAGACCGACGCCGAGCTCGTCATTCAGATGATCGCGCTGATCTCCCTGAGTCTCGCGATCATCAATCTTTTTCCTTTTCTGCCGCTCGACGGGGGACACATTTTCTGGGCGCTCGCCGAAAAGGTTCGCGGGCGGCCAATCCCGACGGCGGTGCTCGAACGCTCGAGCGTGATCGGGATCGCGCTGATCGCGATGCTTTTCGTGGTTGGTCTGACAAACGACATCGATCGCTTCCGTAACGGCGGCTTCGGCCCGTAGCCGGTGGGCTCACGCCGGGGACCACGTAACCTTTCGCTGGATGCCCTCAAAGCGCCAAATCTGGGTCGGAAGCGTTCCGGTCGGCGGCGGCGCGCCGGTCGTCGTCCAATCGATGACCAAGACCGAGACCGCCAACGTCGAAGCCACGCTCGCGCAGATCGAGCGTATGCATGAGGCCGGCTGCGAAATCGTCCGCTGCGCGGTTCCACGCGACGAGGACGCGATCGCGCTGAAGACGATCGTCGAGCGGTCCCCGGTGCCGATCATCGCCGACATCCACTTCAATCACACGCTTGCGCTTAAGGCGATCGACGCCGGCGCGCACGCGATTCGCCTCAATCCCGGAAATATCGGCGGCGCCGACAAAGTCGCCGAGGTTGCGGCTAAGGCGACCGCCGCGAAGGTGCCGATGCGAATCGGCGTCAACTCCGGTTCACTTCCCAAGCACCTCCACGAACTCGAGAAGGTCAATCCCGTCGAGGCGCTGGTCACCGCCGCCACGGAGTTTGTCGACCTGATGGAGCGCCTCGAGTTCGAGGACTTCAAGGTCTCGATCAAGTCGACCAACGTCCCCAACACGATCGCTTCAAACCGACTGCTGGCCGAGAAGATCGACTATCCGCTGCACCTCGGAATAACCGAATCGGGGACCAAGTGGTCGGGGTCGCTTAAGTCGTCGGTAGGTCTCGGCGCACTGCTCGCCGACGGGATCGGGGACACGATCCGCATTTCGCTGTCGACGTTTCACGCCGAAGAAGAGGTCAAAGTCGCCTGGGAGATCCTCAAGGCGTTACAACTGCGCGAGAAGGGCCCGGTGCTGATCGCCTGCCCGACGTGCGGCCGGCTTCAGTTTGACATGGACACCGTCGTCCAGGAGATCGAGCACCGGCTTGAGGCTTACGATGAGCCGATCGAGGTCGCCGTGCTCGGCTGCGCGGTCAACGGAATCGGCGAGGCGTCAAACGCCGATTTCGGCATCACCGGCGCCAAGAACGAGGGTCTGATCTTCGCCAACGGCCAGGCGATTCGCAAGGTTCCGACCGAGAAACTCGTCGACGAGCTGTTCGTCGAGATCGACAAGTCGCTGGCGCGCGACGGCAAGGTCGAGATCGACGCCGACAAATCCGCCGAGGGCGCCGAATGGCTGCGCAGGATCGAAGAAGAAAACGCCGGCGAGCTCACGCCCGAAAAGCTCGCTGCGCTCGAGGCCGAAAAGGCCCGTGAGTTCGACGACACCAACCCGCTAACGATTGACGAGGTCGTCTCGCCGGTCGCCGGTCGCCGCTTCGCGCGCGACTGAGCGACCGGCCTCGCCCCGACCGACCGCGGGCCGCTCAGTCTGTGGCGGCCCGGACAAGTGCTCGCGGCTTCGACGAACGGCTGGTCAAACCATCGGACTCGAGTCGAAAGGTCTTGGAGTTCGCGTCCGGCAGTGAGATGCTCTTCTCGAAATACCTCGACGGTCCGGACAGCGTCGCCGTCGCAACGGTGACGTAAGAGCCGCCCTGTTTGATCTGGATATTGATCGTTCGCGAGCCGCTCGAAGACGCGCGCAGCGCTCCCCAGACCACGACGCGGTTGCCGCGACTTTTGAACACGTTGACCGGGAAGCGGTATGCCTGGTACACGCCTGGTTTGATCGTGCCGTCGACGAAACGCAGCCCCGACTGAAAGCCGGCGAGGCCGAGGTCGTCGACGATTTGATATTGCGAGTAGGTCGCCACACGAGGGTCCTTATAGGACAGATATTCGCTGATATTTAGGAAGCCGGGAATCTTGGCGATTCTCGTGAAATTGATGTCCGGCGGGTCGGACTGGAAGCCGAACTCGCTGCTGTAGATCTTGATGCGCTTGCGGTTGAGCCGCCGCTGCTTTGAGGCCTGGTCGAGCACACGCTCGATCCGTTTGAGATAGAAGATTGTCGCGTTGTCGGCTTTCGTCTCCCTCGCCATCGGGCCGATCGGTACGGTGTACGGGTGGTATGCGAACCCGGAGGTCTTGATCGGCCTGAACCCCGCGCATGAGCGCTGCCTGGCCGCCCGGCCGCTGAGCTTGCGGCCCTTTTTGTTGATACAGAAGAAATCGCGAAGCCACATCAGCGGCGCTATCCGGGTCACCTCGCCGCCGCGGGGCAGCAGCTCGCCGAACATGATCGTGTCCCTAGCGTGGCCCGACGCGACCAAGCCGTCATACATCTCACGGTACATCTCGCGGTAGTGGATCGCCGATACGGCGACGCCTTTCCTCAGCTGAGGCTGGAGAAAGCGTGAGATGTTGGGCTCGTTGACGCCGGAGAACATCGTGACACCGGGATAGCGGCGACCGACCGCCTCGGCGAAATCGCCGTAGGCCTCGGGATCGGGTTTGTAGGCGCCGGGGCCGGGTTTGCTTTCCTTGGCTACGGCCCAGCGTGGCGCTGGAACGCTGATCATCAGCCAGACCCTCATCCCGCGCGCCAGCGCTCCGTTGACCGCGGTGTCTGTCACCGACCAAGCGCCGGGCGGGTACGCACCGGGATTCGTCAAGTCGCCGCCGGGCGTTTCGGGCGCGATCGACCGCCACAGGATCGGAATTTTCACGACGTCGGCGTCAAGAGACTTAATCTCGTCAAGCGTGGTGTTCTGCAACGCCGGATCGACCGACAACAGCTGAGCCGGGTCCTCGAGTACGGACAGTTGCGACCGCGACGCTTGAGCGCCGGGGGCCGAGATGACCACAGCAGTCAGAGCGAGAGCAAGCGTGATTGTCGTTCGAAGAGTCGTCTGGCGCATGTCGGTAGTTGCCTCCTGGTTAGCCGAGAACGAATGTCGTCCGGGCGAGTGGGGATTGCGGAGAATCGTAAAACGCGGTGATCGAGGCGTAGGTTCCGATCACCGTGAAATGGGGGTTAAACGGGACCCGGTCCCGCGCTCGGTTATCGGAACCGAGGTTGAGGGCAAAAGTTGCGCGGCCAGATTGAGAGATCGATCGATGACCGGCGTCGGTGGCCGGTGTTCTTTCAAGCCGAGACCTAACGACGTCCTAGGCCAATCGCGTCGTTCCGAGGGCGCTGTCAAGGCGCGTACTCAGGCATCTCCACCGGCGTGGCGGTTCGGCTGATGATGTCGCCCGACTTAAGTCTGAAAACCTTGGCCGCCGCGCCGGAGGTGCCGACGAGACGCTGAAAATATCCGGACTTCGGGTCGGGTTTGACCGTAGCGATCGTCCTGAAGGACCGGCCGACGCGGGTCTGAATTTCGACCTGCTCGCGGCCGGCCGAGACGTCGCGACGCTTGCCCCAGATCGTCACCGATGACGCCGTACGGCGCAGAACGACGAGTGGAAGCTTATATGCCGCGTAAACCCCGGGTTTTTTGCGGCCGCTGTGAAAACGAAGCCCACTCTGAAATCCCGACAGCTGCAGATCGTCGACCAGCTGGTACTGCGAGTAAGTGGCGACCCTTGGGTCGTTAAACGTCAGCAGCTCACTGATGTTGAGAAATCCGGGCACCTTGGCCAGCGGCACCGCCTTACGGTCGGGCGGACGCGACTGAAAGCCGAATTCGCTGCTGAATACCTTGAGCTTGCGGCGCGTCAGACGACCTTCCCGGTAGGCGGCATCGAGCACCGTGTAGATCCTTCCGAGATGATGAACGGTCGCGTTTAGCGGCAGGGGGTCGGTGAACAGCGGGCCGGCCGGTGGAGTGTAGGGGTGGTAGGCGAACCCCGATGTCTCGATCGGCTGGAATCGGTTGCATCCGCGCTTGCGCGCCTCGGAGCCGGAAAAGCGCTTCAGTTCGGCGTCGAGGCAGAAAAACTCGCGCAGCCACATGACCGGAGGGACCGTTCCGTTGATGCGCTTGGGAACCGGCGCTCGCGGTAGCAGCTCCCCGAACAGGATCGTGTCGCGACGGTGGCCGTTCGCCGCCAGCGCCGCGCGGCCGGCCCGGTAGAGCTTGCGGTAGTGGATCGCCGAGAGCACCACGCCGTTCTTGTGCTGCGGCTGGAGAAACAGCGACAGGTTCGGTTCGTTGAGCAATGACCAGTACTTCACCGACTGGTAGCGCTTGGCGAGCGCTTCGACAAACTCGGCGTAGGCGCCGGCGTCGGGGTTGAATGCGCCGTTGCCCGGAGTTGTCTCCTTGGCGACCGCCCAGCGCGGGGCGGGAACGGTGACCATCAGCCAGACGCTCAAACCGCGAATCTGCGCTCCGAGGATCGCGGCGTCGAGCGTCGCCCAGTTCGCCGGCGGATACGCGCCGGGGTCGGATAGATCAACCCTCGGCTTCGATCGTCCGGTTCCGTTCGGCGCGATCGTGCGCCAAAGGACCGGAATCTTCACGATGTCGGCGTCGAGCGCCTTGATCTCGTCCAGCGAGATATTTTGCACGGCTCGATCGATGCTCAGCACACGCGCGCTGTCCTCGAGGACCGACAGTTGTCGCGTCGAGGCACGTGTCGCCGGGCTGACCGCCAGAGCGCCGGCGATCGTCACGGCCAGAAGCAGGGTGCACGCGGTCGCTCGGATGGCGCCGGCCTGGGTGTTTGAGGAGAAATTCAAGAGGCTGAACGAGCCGACTATCGGCGCCACGACCCCCGGTGCCGTTCGCCGGTCGTTGTGGCGACGCGCACAGTGAGATCGTCAGCGGCGAATCCTAATCGCGATTCCGGCGGATCGCGCCGGTCGGTAGGATCTCGCCGCGATGACGCGACTTTCCCGATATCTGTTGCCGACCTTGAAACAACCGCCGGCCGACGCCGAGGCGATCTCGCACCAGCTCATGGTCCGCGCCGGCTTGATTCGCCAGGTCGGGTCCGGTCTCTGGAGCTACCTCCCGGCCGGCTGGCGGGTCCAGCGACGCATCGAGCAGATCATCCGCGACGAGATGGACGCCGTCGGCGCCCAGGAAACGCTGATGCCGGTCATCCAGCCGGTCGAGCTGTGGGAAAAGACCGGACGCGACACCATCACCGAGCTGTTTCGGCTGGAGGATCGCAGGGGGGCGCCACTGGTGTTGGCGATGACCCACGAGGAGGCGATGACCTATCACGTCGGCCATGAGGTGCGTAGCTACCGCGATCTGCCGTTCACGCTCTATCAGTTCCAGACCAAGGCACGCGACGAGCCCAGGCCGCGGGCCGGGGTGCTGCGCACGCGCGAGTTCACGATGAAAGACGCTTACAGCTTTGACCGTGACGAGGCCGGACTCGATCGCAGCTACGAGGTGCAGGCCGAGGCGTACAAGCGAATCTTCGACCGCGCCGGACTCGAGTGGTACATGGTTCAGAGCGACAGCGGGATGATGGGCGGCTCCGGAGCTCACGAATTTATGGCTCCCTGCGCCGCCGGCGAGAACGAAGTCGCGCTCGCGCCGGGTTTTGCGGCGAACGTCGAAGTCGCTAGTGCCGAGCCGAGCGCGCCGACTCCCGGCGAAGCGCTCGGAGCCCCGGCCGAGGTCGCCACGCCGGCCGCCAGCTCGGTCGATGCGGTCGCTGCGGCGACCGGGTCACATCCATCGGCGCTGCTGAAGGCGTTACCGATGATCTGCGTAGACGACGGCCAACCGGTGCTCGTGCTGCTGCGCGGCGACCACCGGCTCAACGAGATCAAGCTCCAGAACGCCCTCGGCCGGCCGTACCGCCAGGCGCGAGCCGACGAGATCGAGCAGCGATTCCGGTCTCCGGTCGGCTTCACCGGTCCGGTCGGAATCGATCTGCCGATCATCGCCGATAACGCCCTACGCGCCATTTCCGCCGGATACGTCGCCGGCGCGAACAAGCCGGGCGCCCATCTGCGCGGGGTCGAGATCGGGCGCGATTTCAATGCCGAGTTCAAGGACATCCGCCACGTCGAGGCCGGTGACAGCACGTCCAGCGGTCACGCGATCGAGATAGTTCCGGCGATCGAGATCGGCAACATCTTCAAGCTTGGAACTCGCTACAGCGACGCGCTCGGCGCCACCTACCTCGACGAGTCGGGATCGGAACGCGCGATCGTGATGGGCAGCTACGGAATCGGCCCGGCGCGCGTGGCCGCGGCCACGGTCGAACAGCTCGCCGACGAGGCGGGAATCGTCTGGCCAAAATCGACGGCGCCGTTTTCGGTGCATCTCGTCGGTCTCGGGAAAGCCGGTGACGACCCGGCGCGTGTGACGGCGGACGCGCTGTACGGCGACCTTCAAGCGGCCGGGGTCGACGTGGTCTACGACGACCGCGACGGCGGGCCCGGCGCCAAGTTTGCCGACGCCGAACTGCTCGGCTGCCCACTGCGGGTAACCGTCGGCAAGCGAGCGATCGAAAGCGGAGAACTGGAGCTTCAGATTCGGCGCGGGCGCGTTTCAAAATCGATCGCGCTCGCTGCCGGCGCAGTCGGAATCATCACCGAGCTGGAGGCACTGACCTGAACCTCTCCGGGCGTGAACGCGGCTTCAAGCGGATCGCCGGCATCGATCGCCAGAGCACTCCGCATGACTTGACGGGCCGTGGCAGGCCGTGGCGCCCGTGGACGATCCCCAACGCGATCGGATATGCGCGAGCCTGCCTGATCCCGGTATTTTTTGTTCTGGCGATGCGATCGCCCGACGGCCGCGACACGGTCGCGAATGTCGTGATCGCGATCGCCGGGGCGAGCGACTACATAGACGGGCTCGCGGCACGCCTGACCGGCCAGTTCAGCCGGCTCGGCACGCTGTTGGACCCGTTTGTCGACCGACTGTTGATCATCGCCGCCGGCGTCGTGATCTACCACTTCGAGCTGCTTCCGCTTTTCCTCATGATTCTCCTGTTTGCGCGAGAGTCCGCGATGCTGCTGCTTTCGATTCCCGCGCTGGCGATCGGCCTTGAGATCAAGGTCAATTGGATCGGGCGGCTAAGCGTGTGGCCGCTGATGCTCGGCGGCCTGCTTGCCTTATCCGCCGACACGTGGGTGGCCAACGCGCTGGTCTGGATCGGCGTCGCCGGCGCCTATGCCGCCACTTACCTGTATGTTCGCTCTATGTTGCCGGCGATCCGCGCGCGTCGAACGACAGCATGATCGCAAGACCTCAACCGCTGGTAGAGCCTTAGGCGGACCGGGGGTTATACTGCGACGACGCCCACCGGAAATCCGTGCTCGGACAGCGGCCGGCTCGATCGGCGCTCCGCGCAGGCCCGGATGCGGGTAGAAGAACGTAGGGTCAAATCCCGACTAGCGATTAGAGGATGACAAGGTGGACGAGTGGGTTTCAGACATCGGATCGATGAGCGACGCCGAGTTGAAGGGTTTGATCGGCGAACTGGCCGGCGGTGAGCAGGAGATCTCGTACAACCGCCGTATCCTTCACGGCAAGATCGACCTGCTGAGGGCCGAGCTCGTCAACCGGCTTCGCGAGCGCCACGTCGCCGGAACCGACGCAATCACCGACGCGGACGTCGACAAACTCACCCAGCTGATGACCGCCGGCAGCAAAGACGAGCCCGCGCCAAACGGCCGCGAGGCGGCCGGCAAGGAGGATGTCCAGGTGGACTCATTTCCAGACCTGGGGACACTGTCGGACCCAGACCTCAAAGCACTGATTCGCGTGCTGACCGATGACGAACGAGAGATCTCCTACAAACGCCGGATACTGCATGGCAAAATCGACATCCTGCGCGCCGAGCTTGTCAACCGTATGCGAACCCAGCGCCAGGAAGGCGAAGCGACGATTACCGGCGAGGACATCGAGCAGCTGACCGATATTCTCGCCGGCCGCGCCCAGAGCGAACCCGTCGAGGCGGAGTCGGAGTAGGACCGCGCGGATGGCGTTGCACTGTCCCGACTGTGGCTTCGTCAATCCCCCTGGCGCCAACTACTGCCAGAAGTGCGGTGCGTTCCTCGCCGACGATTCTACGCCCGGCTCGGCGACCGCACAATATGACCTCAGCGAAACAGACGATGCCCACGCGGTCGAGCCCGGTCATGCCCCGGCCGCCGACGGGCCGACCCTGGTCATCCGCACCGGCGGGCGCGCCGGCGACAGCTTCACGCTCGACGGCGAGCGCTTCACGATCGGCCGCGACACCGATTCCGATGTCTTTCTCGACGACGTCACCGTCTCACGCAACCACGCGGTGATCGTGCGACGAGGCGACGGCCTGCACATCGACGACCTCGGGTCGCTAAACGGCACCTACGTCAACCGGCGGCGTATCGAGTCGCACCGGCTCGTTGACGCCGACGAACTTCAGGTCGGTAAGTACAAACTGTCATTCCTGGAGCGGTAGTGCGGCCCGACACCGAAGCTGATGCGACCACGTTCGACTCGCGATCCAACGGCGCCGGATCCGACGATCCGCTAATCGCGCCGCGCGAGAAGGCGCTGACGATCGGGGCGGTCCGCAAGACGCTGTCTAAGGAATTCGGCGACATCTCGATCTCGAAAATCCGCTATTTGGAAGATCAGAAGCTGCTGACACCGAAGCGTACCGAGGGCGGTTATCGCGTCTACACCCAAAACGACGTCGCCCGGCTGAGGACGATCCTGCGCCTTCAGCGCGACGAGTATTTGCCGCTGCGCGTGATCCGCCAGGAGCTGTCTGCCGGACGCGCCGACGACGAACTGCCGAGCCCCGGCGCGACGCCGGCGACTCGCTCTTCGCGGCGCTTCAGCCTCACCGATGAGCAGGCGCTGACGCTCTATGCCGCCGACGACGTGCTCGCCGACACCGGGGCGCGTCCCGAGCTCGTCAAAGAGTTGATCGACTTTGGCCTGATTACCGGCCAGCAGCGTGCCGGAGCGACCTACTTCGACGAAAATGAGCGCGAGATCGTCCGCGCGGTCACGGAACTCGCGCGCTTCGGCGTGACCGGTCGCAATCTGCGCGTCTTCAAGACCTCGGCCGATCGTGAGGCATCATTGCTGGAACAGATATTCGCCCCCTCGCTGCGGTCGCGCAGCGCCGAACGCCGCAACGAGACGATCGAGTCGCTCGAAAATCTGACAGCGGTCACGTCGCATCTCAAACACCTATTGCTAGTGCGCGACCTGCGCCGGCTGGTCGCCAACCGCCGTTAGCGCGGAATCCGGCCGCGCAACACAAGCTCGTCGACGGAGCCATCCTCGACGACGCGCCGAATTTCGATGCGTCCGAAACCGTGAAACTCTTCGGCCTTGACCTTCGCCTGCCCGACGAATGTCTCGTCCTCGCCGACGACGACGCTGCCGAGCAGTTTAGGTTCGCCGGTCCGGCCGGCGAGTAATGCTTGGTATAGCTCGTCGCCGCGGGCGCGCCGCAGGCCGATCGCGAGAATCCTCAGACGCTGCTCGCCGCGCCCGGTTCGGACGAGTTCGCCGATGCCACGGCCGCGTTCGCCCTTGGCGGCCGTCAGCTTGACGCGTTCGACGACGGTCGAGCGCTGTGCCTCGACCGCCCGCTCGCGAGCGACGATCGGATCCTCATCGGCGGTAAGCATTCGCGTCGCGGCCACCGTAACCACCGTCGCCAGCGCCAACAGCGAGAGCGCGTACAGCCAGCGCCTGCGGCGACGCATCGCGTCGCTCGCACCGAGCCGAACCCGGCCCTGTCGCCTACCGTTGGTTGCCGTCACGACCGGAACTCTATGGGTTAGGTCCGGCGGCCCGGCCCGATCGGATACCGTTGGGCGCCGATGAGTGATCAACGAGGACCACGGTTGTCCGGCGGAGACGACCTCAACGCAACGCTGGGCATTGAGGTCTCGGAGGTTGAGACCGGCCGGGTAACCGGCCGCATGCCGGTCGAGGATCGCGTCCGCCAGCCGTTCGGCATCGTTCATGGCGGCGCATACGCCGCGTTCGCCGAAACACTGGCGTCGCTGGGCACCTACCGCGCCGTCGCCGACGACGGCAAGATCGCGCTCGGCATGAGCAATCACTGCCAGTTCCTGCGCAGTGTCTCGGCCGGCGCGGTCCACGGCGAGGCGATCGCGATTCACCGTGGTTCGAGCACCTGGGTCTGGGATGTCACGATGACCGGTGATGACGGCCGCGTCGCGGCGGTCTCACGGCTGACGATCGCCGTTCGCGACGCTCGCGCCGCCCGGCCGCAGGCATAAAAAAGAGGGGCCCGCGATCGCGGGCCCCTCTTTGCTGATCGCACCACTTGGGCGGTACGGCTTCTCCCGAATCTCTAGTCGCGGTTGAGAACGATCGAGAAGTCGAGGTTCTTGTTGTTCTTCAGGGTGAAAAACGGCTTCTTGCCCCTCGCCGGACGCGGCGACGTTATCGTGAACTTCGCCTTGGCCAGCGACGTCGTACGGTATGAGGCGTCGGGGTTGCGCAGCAGGTTGGAGATCGTCGGCGGGAGGTCCGCGGTGTTGGGGATCGCCGCCGTGATCACGCCCGACTTGCTGACGCCGGCGCGGATGTAGACGTGCGCGTTTGGCACCGGGACTTGGCTCAGCACCTCAACCAGAACCGCCGCCTGCTCGCCCCCGGAGGTCTTGTAGTTGTAGAGCTTGAACGTGCCGTCGAGAGTGCCCAGGTCGCCGGGGATCGGCTGACCGGGGATTCCGGTGTTAATCACGAACGTGCCCTTGCCTACCAATGACTTCTTCGGGCACGGCGGGTTGATTTCGGCGGCGTTGTTGTTACCCAGTGCGTTGGTCGGCACGGCGGTCTTGCACTGCGTGACGGCCTTGCCGTTGAACTTCGCGACCTTCGAAGAGATCACCAGCGAGTTGACTCGAGCCGGGACGTTGACCGAATCACTGTTGTCGATCGTGATGGTCGCCTTGCCCGGGGCGCCAGGCTTGGACACCTGCACCTTGACGCTTGCTTCGCTTCGCAGCGAGGCGTTTGACGCCGTGACCCCAATGGCGAGCGCCGCGATGATCGCGACGGCTGAAATTACCTTGATACGCATGCAGTCTCCTATCAGTCTTGCCGGCGAGCAGAGCTTGCCCGTAAGTTAGATCTAGTCGATGGTGGCGGACCGCGGAAACCCGCGAGTCTGCTTGATGTAACACGTTCCGACCGGAGCAAGTTGCGCTCCGGCGTCCTCCGAGAAATTCGAAGTGCTGGGGCGCAATGGTATATCAATCCCGCCGATCCGTGAGCGGCCGCACAGAACTCTGCGATCCGACGGATCGCCGGACTACTCGTAGCGCCGGCGGGCCGTTATCGGCATCCGGCGGTCGCGGCCGAACGCCCGGGGAGTGATCTTGATGCCCGGCGGCGCCTGACGGCGCTTGTATTCGGCGAGATCGATCATCCTCAGAATCTTGCTCGCGAACTCGCGGTCGGCGCCGGCGGCGACGATCTCGTCGAGGCTCTGGTCGAGTTCGATGTAGCGCTCGATGATCTCGTCCAGCACCGCGTAGCTGCCCAGCGTAGCCTCGTCGGTCTGGCCGGCACGAAGTTCGGCCGACGGCGGGCGATCGAGGATCGCCGGCGGGATCGGCTCCGGAGTCGCGGCGGGGTCGGGGAGGCACTGGTTGCGCCAGCGCGCCAGCGCGAATACAAGCTTCTTGGGCACGTCCTTGAGGACGGCGAAACCGCCCGCCATGTCGCCGTAGAGCGTCGTGTAGCCGACGGCCATCTCGCTCTTGTTGCCGGTGGTGAGCACGAGCGATCCGAATTTGTTGGACAACGCCATCAGCAGCGTCCCGCGGATCCGGGCCTGGATGTTCTCTTCGGTGTGGTCGGAATCGCTAGTTTCGAAGGTGCGTGCGAGTATCGCCGTGAACTCGTCCATAACGCTCTCGATCGAGTACTCGAGGGCGGCGCAGCCGAGGTTGCGCATCAGGGAGTGACTGTCGGCGAGTGTTGCGTCGCTGGTGTACGGCGACGGCATCGTCACGCCGGTGACGTTGTCGGCGCCGATCGCGTCGCAGGCGATCG
The DNA here is from genome assembly GCA_049276635.1 of Solirubrobacterales bacterium. Lineage (GTDB taxonomy): Bacteria > Actinomycetota > Thermoleophilia > Solirubrobacterales > JACPNS01 > JACPNS01. The sequence goes on from JBASWU010000101.1 coordinate 82,452, forward strand.
CCAGCACCACCGCCGAGTCGATACCGCCCGACACCCCGACCAGCGCATCGGGAAACCCGTTTTTGCGCAGATAGTCGGCCGTACCCAGCTGTAATGCGCGATAAACCTCGCGTTCGCGCGGACGCAAAGCGACCGCAATCGGGCGGCCGGCGGCGCCGGAGCCTTTGGGCAGCGCCACAGACACGCGGTCCGCCGGCGCGCTCGAAACGGCTTTGTCGTCTGAGAGGGGCGGGAACGTCAGCGAGCAGCGCAGCAGCTCCGTTTCAAACTGCGGGCCGCGCGCGATCACGCCGCCGTCCGCGCCGATCACGACGCTGGCGCCGTCGAAAACGAGTTCGTCCTGGCCGCCGACGAGGTTGCAGTAGGCGATCGGCAGTGTGTGACGAGACGCTCGCGCGGACAACATTTTCTCGCGCTCTGCGGTCTTGCCTGCGTGATATGGGGATGCCGAGCAGTTGATCACCATTCGCGCGCCGGCGCCGGCCAAGCCGTCTATTACGGGCGCGTCGAACCACGCGTCCTCGCAGATGCTCAGTCCGATGGCCACTCCGTCACAGTCGGCGAGCGCCAGGGTGGACCCGGGCATGAAATACCGCCGTTCGTCGAACACGCCGTAATTGGGCAGTAGTTGCTTGTCGTAGCGCAGGACGACCCGGCCCGCGCTAAGCAGCGCGACACTGTTGGCGACGCCGTCACGCCCGGCGGACGGATAGCCGATCAATACGACGGCGCCCTTGGCCGCTGCGGCGACCCGCTCTAGCTGTCGCTGTGCGGCCGCGAGGAAGTCTTCGCGCAGAACAAGATCCTCCGGCGGATACCCGCTTAGCGCGAGTTCAGGAAACACGACCAGCTGCGCGCCCAGATCGCGGGCGGCGCCGATGCGCTCGATCGCAAGCTCAGCGTTGCCGGCAAGATCGCCGACCACCGGATTGATCTGGCAGAGGGCCAGCTCGATCGTGACTTCGGCGGGCGCTGCAGGCGACATTCAGCATAAGCCTAGGCCACCGGGCCCGACGGCCGCGAGTCATGTCGCGGTCTGACGTGAGGTCTCCCGGCGTCGGCAGGCGGAAACGAGCGGTTATTGACGACCCGCCCTGATTGCCCGTCCTGGTGCGACATCGGACCGGTACTGGTTTCGCCGCCGCCGGCAGCTACTTCCAAAATCCCGGCGTTTATCCTATTTTGCAGGGAAAACGTCTAGAACTTGGGTATCGCCGTTGCTGTGTGACGGATCACACATAGACGATGCTACGCCCGCGTAACCTTCCGCGTCAATCGAACCACAGACGCGCCGAACTTCCCGGCGACCTCACTAGGGCGCAAGGGAAGACGGGGGAACCAACGCCGGCAGAACAGAAGCTCATTCTGTCGCCGGCCGGGGCGAATCGACCGGTGTTCCGGTCGTAGCGGATCCAGAGAGGGTCTCCGCGAGCCCGTCAGCTAACTCCGCAGGCGCCGGAAGGAGAAATCCGAACATATGAATTTCAAACGCCGCGCGCGCGCGGAGAACTCGCGCGCGCATTTTCGCATTTCGCCGTCGCTGGGAGCGCTGGCCCTGACGTCGATGGCTCTGATCGGCAGTCAGCCGGCGGAGATCGCTTTCGCCGACACCCGCCCAGCCGCTTCACCAACCGGCGGCCATGCGGCCCCGGCATCGCCGGGAACGCCGGAGGACCGGCGAATCGGCGGTCGCCTCAGTGATCGCACCTCGTTTGGCCGCGACGCGATCAGGGCCCGTGGCCGCGTATCTGGGGCCGGTGCGGCCCGTATCCGTGTATCGCTCGCCGTTCGCCGGCCCGGTCAACGTCGCTGGCGTACGGTCGCCGCCGTTCGAGCCGCCGGTGGCGACAAATTTACGATTGTCTGGCGCCGGGCCACTCCCGGCCGTTATCTGACGAAAATCAGCGCGGTGGTCGCCGGTAAACGCGTCAGCGATCGCCTCGGCGCGGCGTTTGTCTTTCGCCGTGGCTTCGCGTCGTGGTACGGACCAGGTTTTTACGGCAACCGGACCGCTTGCGGCGGCCGCCTGACGGCGACGGTGGTCGGCGTCGCGCATCGGTCACTTCCCTGCGGAACTCGCGTTACCTTCCATCTCAAGGGCCGCACCGTCACGGCCCGTGTGATCGACCGCGGCCCGTTCGCGCGCGGCCGCACGTGGGATTTGACGCCCGCGCTCAAGCGTAAGTTGCGTTTTGGGAGCACCGGCGTCGTCAACGCGACCGGGTGAGTCACCGGCCCGGTCCCCATGGCCGCCCGATCGCGGCACGTGACGCTTTCGGCCGAGCGCGTGCGGTCGCGATCGGCCGCCGGCAACTTCGGCGGAGGGGACGGGGGTGCGCAATAATCCATGCCTTGCCGAGGATCGACTCTCTTCCGCGACGATGACCCCCGAACCGCACGCGAAAAGCACGGCGGCGGTCGGCTTGCCCGCGTGGATCACCGCCTGCCTTTTTGATCTCGACGGGGTTCTCACAAAAACCGCGGTCGTCCACGGGGCGGCCTGGAAGCAGATGTTCGACGACTTCTTGCGCAAGCGCGCGGATCGGCTCGCCGAACCGTTCGTCGAGTTCGACACGCGCGGCGATTATGAGCGATACGTCGACGGCAAACCCCGATTTGACGGCGTCAGATCGTTTCTTGCGTCTCGCCGAATCGATCTGCCGGAGGGCTCTGACGACGATCCCGAATCCGCCGAGACGATCCGCGCGCTCGGAAACCGCAAGAACCAGCTTGTGCTCGAGTTACTCGACCGAGACGGCGTGGAGGCCTATCCCGGGTCGGTCGGCTTCGTTCGCGCTGCGCTCGCGGCCGGCCTGCGCTGCGCGGTTGTCTCCTCTAGCGCCAACTGCGAAGACGTGCTGCGCGCCGCCGGCCTGCGCGAGTTGTTTGAGGTCGTCGTCGACGGCAAGGTGGCCGCTCGCGACGGTCTCGCCGGCAAGCCGGCGCCCGACACGTTCAAGGCCGCCGCTCTTGCTCTCGATACCGATCCCGCGCATGCCGCGGTGTTCGAAGACGCGTTGGCCGGAGTCGAAGCCGGTCGCGCGGGCGATTTCGGGTTCGTCGTCGGCGTGGACCGCGTCGGCCAGGCCGCCCAATTGAAACAGCGCGGAGCCGACATCGTCGTGCGAGATCTCGCAGAACTGATGGAGAACAAGTGACCGAACAACCCGCATTTGAGATCGAACCGTGGTGCATCCGCGAGGTTGAGTTGCGCCAGGGCGCGATCGCCCAGACAGAATCGATCTTCGCGCTGAGCAACGGCCACCTCGGCATGCGCGGAAATCTCGACGAGGGCGAGCCGTTCGGTCACCCCGGGACGTACCTCAACGGCGTTCACGAGGTCCGACCGCTGCCTTACGCCGAGACCGCTTACGGCAATCCCGAGGCGGGGGAGACCGTACTCAACGTGACCGACGGCAAACTGATCCGCCTGCTTGTCGACGACGAGCTTTTTGACACACGTTACGGCGAGTTGATCGCCCACGAACGCCTGCTTGATTTCCGGGCCGGCACGCTGGTTCGCAAGGTGGTCTGGCGCTCGCCGACCGGCAGGGAGGTACGCCTCACCTCAACCCGCCTGGTCTCACTCGCACAGCGCGGCGTCGCGGCGATTCTCTACGAGGTCGAACCGGTCGACGGCGCGATGAATCTCGTGATCCAGTCCGAGCTCGTCGCCAACGCCGACGGTCAGCCTCAACACGCGACCAGCGATCCCCGCGCCGCCGCGGTGCTCAACACGCCGCTGCTCGGCGAGGAGCATTTTCTGCACGACGAGATGGCGATGCTGATTCACCGAACGGAAAACAGCGGCATTCGCCTGGCCGCCGCGATGGACCACGAGATCGAGGGGCCCGGGCTGATGCACATCGAGGGCGAGGTCGGTACCGACGTCGGCCGTCTGACCGTCACGGCAAAGGTCGAGCCCGGCGAAAAGCTTCGCGTGTTGAAGTTCCTCGCCTACGGCTGGTCATCGCAGCGTTCGCTCTCTTCGGTGCGCGCCCAGGTACGGGGGAGCCTTTCCGAGGCACGCCACACGGGCTGGGAGGGACTGCTCAAATCGCAGCGGGAGCACCTCGACGAGTTCTGGGAGAGCGCCGACGTGACGATCGAAGGCGACGACCAGCTGCAACAGGCCGTTCGCTTCGGTTTGTTTCACATCTTCCAGGCCAGCTCGCGCGCCGAACGCCGGTCGCTCCCGGCGAAGGGACTTACCGGCAACGGCTACGACGGCCACGCATTCTGGGATACCGAGACCTTCGTGCTGCCCGTGCTCACATACACCCACCCGGATGCCGCGCGCGACGCGCTGTACTGGCGCTACGCGACGCTCGACCTGGCGCGTGAGCGCGCGTCCCAGCTCGGACTCGGCGGCGCGGCCTTCCCCTGGCGCACGATCGCCGGTCGCGAATGCTCGGGTTACTGGCCGGCGAGCACCGCATCGTTCCACGTCTCGGCGGACATCGCCGACGCGGTCGAGCGCCACCAGCACGCCGCCGGAGACGAACACTTCGAGCGCGAAGTCGCGGTTCCGATCCTGATCGAGACCGCGCGACTTTGGATGTCGCTCGGCCGCCACGACGACAACGGTGAGTTCCGGATCGCCGGCGTGACCGGGCCCGACGAATACAGCGCCCTGGCCGATAACAACGTCTACACCAATCTGATGGCAGCACGCAATCTTCGTGCCGCAAGTCGCGTCGTTCAGCGGCATCCCAAGGACGCCGCGACGCTCGGCGCCGATCTCGGCGAGGCCGAGTCGTGGGACCACGCGGCCGATACGGTACACATTCCTTACGACCCGATCCACCGCGTGCATCCACAGGCCGCCGGCTTCACGCACCATGCCCGCTGGGATTTCGACGCGATGACTCCCGACGACTACCCGCTATTGCTGCACTACCCCTATTTCGAGATCTATCGCAAACAAGTCGTAAAACAGTCTGACTTGGTCTTGGCACTCCACCTCTGCGGCGACTTTTTCACTCCCGAGGAGAAGATCCGCAACTTCGAGTACTACGAAGAGATCACCGTTCGCGATTCGTCTTTGTCGGCCTGCACCCAGGCGATCGTCGCCGCCGAGACCGGGCATCTCGAACTCGGGTACGAGTACCTAAATGAAGCCGCACTGATCGACCTGCATAACTTGGCGAAGAACACCAGCGACGGCCTGCACATGGCGTCCTTGGCCGGCGCATGGCTGGGCCTGGTCGCGGGATTCGGCGGTTTTCGCGACAACGAAGGCAAGATGAAGTTCGCGCCGCGGCTGCCGAAGCCGCTCGATCGGCTGCTTTTTAGGATCACGTTTCGCGGCAACCGCCTGGTCGTCGACATCACGCGCAACGCCGCCAGCTACGCGCTGGAATCGGGCGAGAAGCTGACTATTTGGCATCACGGTGAGGAGCTGACGATCCGCGCCGGCGAGCCGGTGTCGCGGCCGATCGACCAGATCGAGGAGCGCCCAAGGCCGAAACTGCCGCCCGGGCGCGAACCCGGTCGCATGACGGTCGCGGAACCCGATCTCGACGTCACCGGGAAGCGGCTCGAGCCGTCGACGCAGTACGCCCATCAGGGCGATAGAAGCGTCTGACCCCGCCTGCGTACGGCCGCGCCGCGCAACGTGTCCGCTCGCGTTCGATATTCAGCGGGCGGCGCTAGTCTGGATCGATGCTCGAGCTAGAGCCGCCAGTTTCGACGGATTCGGCCGGCGCGGTTGCAAATGCGTCGATCGGCTCGATTTTGTGCGAATGGGGGAGGATCGGCTGTCTCGGCTTTGGCGGTCCCCCGGCGCACATCGCGATGCTGCGCGAGGCCTGTGTCACGCGCAATCGCTGGCTCGCCGAGACCGAGTTCGAAGACGCGGTCGCTTCGACGAACCTGCTGCCCGGCCCGGGATCGACTCAGCTGGCGATTCTCTGCGCCTGGAGGACCCGGGGCGCGGCCGGAGCTCTGCTCGGCGGGCTCGCCTTCATCCTCCCGGGACTGGTCTTGATCGTCGCGCTTTCGCTGTTGTTTCTCTCCGAGTCGCCGCCTCTTTGGGTTAGAGGCGCGGGAGCCGGAGCGGCGTCGGTGGTGGCGGCCGTCGCGATTCACTCGGGCTGGGGCCTGGTCGGCCCAAGCTGGCGACGCGCTCGATTTCGGCGAGCCGGGCGGTGGTGCGTCTATGTCGGGTTCGGCATCGCCGCCGCCGTGCCGGCGGTGCCGTGGGTCGTCGTCGTGCTGATCGGCTGTGGGGTGATAGAGGCTTTATGGCGGCCGATCGGCGGCGCCTTGGGTTCGCGGTCGATTACGGCGCACGCCTGGCCGATCGTCGCGGCGGCCGGATCGGCGGCCGGCGGACTCGCCGCGCTGGCCTGGACGGCCTTCAAGGTCGGTGCTCTCTCGTATGGCGGAGGGTTTGTGATCGTCCCGCTGATGCAGGCCGACGCAACCGATCGTTACGGCTGGATGACAGAGTCGCAGTTCGTCGACGCCGTGGCTCTCGGTCAGATCACCCCCGGACCGGTCGTTCACACAGTGGCCGCCGTCGGCTACGCGGCGGCCGGCGTCGGCGGGGCGGCGCTGGCGGCATTCGTCGCGTTCGCGCCCTCGTTTTTATTCGTCCTGTCGCTGGCCGGAAGCTTTGACCGGCTACGGCGAAACGAACACATACGCGCGTTTCTCGACGGGGCCGGGCCGGCCGCGATCGGCGCCATCCTCGGCGCGGCGGTTCCGCTGGCGATGGCGCTCAGCGAGAGCTGGCAGTTTGTCCTGCTCGGGATCGGACTGGTCGCCTTGCTGGTGCTGCGCGCGAGCATCGTTTTGACCTTGCTGTCGGCGGCCGTAGTCGGCACCACGATTGCGATTGCGGGAGGACCGGTGGCGTTTTGAGCGGCGCGCGTCGATTGAACCAGCCTGTTTGCAAACGAGTGGCCCAATCGCTCGTGTCTCGCGGCGTTTCAGCGCGATGTCGGGCGTCACGTGAATGAGAATGGCCAAAGTTCACGTTGATGCGAACGAGAACGTCATCTCGATGAGAATTGCGAGTGTGTCGCCTCGCTCAAGGTGGCCGACCTGGTCGTCGATCCACTGGCAACGTGTCATCACTATTCGAAATCTGGGTCCGGGCGTTTCCCTCAGAGCTCTCACCCGACGTTGAACAGGTGGTGGATCTAATGCCGCCTGCGAGGTACCCACCAACTGAGCAGTCATATTCGTACCGCGTACGCGACGAGACTATGGATGTCCCGTATCGGCACTACTCCGAGTTGCCCGCTCAGGAGGAGCTGAATGGCCTTTCCGAATCAATGGCAGCCGTGCTTGCCGCGATGTACACCAGAAGCACAGACGGTCGCGTTCGTGAAAACGCGCTTGACTCACTCCTCTCGTGGCCGTCCGCGTGGTCACCGGGCTTCGTCTTGCCACTTCTCGGCGAATACGTTGTGGAGATCAACCGGGACATTCGCGACGCTGTGGAAGCGGGCCGGATACCGCGCGAGGAGTGGAAGTCGTTCGTTATCGAAAATCCCGAGCTCATCGAGCTCACTAGAGCGCGCGCCATTAGTTACCTGGACGCGTACGGCGCGAGCTGGCTTCAGGGGGTCGGCGAGGACAGCGCATTGTCGGCTTTTGTCGCCCTGGACGGCCTTGGATGCGTGAACGTTGCCGAGGCAGTCTCGCTTCTCGCGCGCTGGCGCGAGCGAGTCCACTCCGCCTGACGTTCATCCTTTACGGGCGCGACGCCCGACTCGTGCTGTCGGGTGTCACGAGATTGAGAATCCGAAACGTCACGAAAATGAGACGGAAACGTCACGAAAGTGAGAATGAGGAAGAGAAGCCGATCCTGATGGTTTCACTACTGAACAGCAATGCGCTCGGACGAAGAGAGATCAAGATGTCAAAGGTCGCTCTATGCCGAGCTGTTCGTCCGTTAGCTTTGTGATCCCAACAAGCGCTCCGGATGCGAAATACGGTCCCTGGGGTCCAGCGGCTCCGAGGGACCACATGCGGGTGAGCGCCCGGAAATAGCGATCTAGCACCATCGTCATGCCGGCATTGATCTGCGCGTGAATCTCGTCTTGTGAGAACGCAGGGTTGCCGACGATGTCATCGCGCCGCACCAGGAAATCCACTTCAATCGACGACCAAATGCGCGCGGGTTCGAGTTCGGCGTCAGCCATCGCCGGATCCAAAATGGCCTCAATCCCGTAGTGGCGATCTTTGGCGCCAAAGTCGGCGAATAGCTGCAGCAAACGACTGAGGTCAGCGTCCTCGCGCATGAACTCGAGATCTTCCTGGACAGCGGGACGGTCGCTGTACGCATGAACTTCAGAAGCTAGTGCCACGACGTCGCTGTGGAGCTTCACTACATCGTGTCCGTACTTGGTTCTCAATTCGCGAGATGTAGGGACAGGCATGTCACGCGCTTCGAGTAGGGCAATTAGCGTGCACTTCAAGAGACGCTCGAAACCCTGCGACAGAAACTGGAGCGCACCGTGATTGAAATCATTCGAGCCGCTCAATTGATGCACCGACCAAATCCCGTGCTCGATCAGGCGGTGAACGTCGCTGAGCTCAGTTAGCAACGCGAAGGTTTGGTCGCGCTGCCAGTTTGCGTCGATATCTCGTTGCGACATGGGACTAAAGCCTACGTAGCAAGAGCGTTCGCGCGAGCCAACGACGGAACTCCCATCATTGGGTCGACGATCAATGAGTCCGCGCATCGAAATAGCATCGTCTTGTGCGTAACCCAGTTTCGGCCTGGAGATTCAAGCGGATTCAGCGAAAGAAGTTCCGTGCGTCCCTCGCGATGTCTCTCTCCGAGCTGCAGTCGACACTCGATGAAGTGAAGGCCTTCAAACGCACGTCGATGCGTGAGCGGCTCGTCGATCTGGGCTCGATTCCGGGGAGCACACCGAGATGCAATAGGTGCGGCGCACTCCTCCGCCTCGAAAGGACGCAATACAAGCGCGGCAAGTGGATGAGCGGATGGACATGCCCGGAATGCGGACGCGACCATTCTGTTCAGGAAGCCCACCCCACCTATGACACGGGTATTGAACTGTGAGTGACGATTTCGAACTACCGCTTGAGGCGACTGAGCTTCTGGAGCTCGTTGCCAATGAACGGCAACAGCTCTTGGATGCGAAGAATGCTCTCGACGGTGAACTGGTCAGCATTCAGAATGAATCAGAGCGGGCCAAGCGAGCTGTCGAAACGAGTCGTGAAGAAGCACAAGCGGAACTTGAGGCCATGCGCGCAAGTCACGCACGTCTGATTGCGGACAGCCGAAGGGAACTCGAGCGCGATCGCAATGCGTTTGGCGCGTTGAAGAGACAGGCCCTCCCCGAGTTTGGCGTACTTTTAGGCGAAGCCTGGGCCGAATATGAAAAGGCCCGTGGTTTGACATTGTCCCAAGCGCTTGCGACCAAGAAACATCCTGCATACGTCGCTGCGACTGAGATTCAACGCAAGTCCGCTGAGCTCGCATCTGCGAGACGAACAGCCAAGCAAGCGGAGTGGGTGGTGAAGTTCTATGAAGAACAGTTTCCATGGCTGCTTGACCTCAGAGATCTCGAAGAAGAGCGTGACTACGTCGGCGCTGATTCAACACAAGAGCAACGCGACGCAAGGCGGGACCCGGTCCACGCCTGGCTCGCGCCAGACGAGTACGAGAAGCTATCGACCGTTGACCGCAATCAACTCGCACTCGATCGTTACCTGTCGTCCCGAAAAAACCGGTGGCAGGTCGGACGTGACTACGAACGCTACATCGGTTTTCTCCGAGAATCCGAAGGATTTCTAGTTCGATATCAAGGCATCGTCGACGGATACGACGACCTTGGACGGGATCTCATCTGCGAGCGCGACACCCACATCGAGGTTATTCAGTGCAAGCGTTGGTCGAGCAAGAAGACGATTCACGAGAAGCACGTGTTTCAGCTATTTGGCACCGTCGTTCTGGCACGGATTGAGAACCCCGAGCGCGACGTCACAGGCACATTTACGACGACGACTTCACTGTCAGATCGCGCGCGGGCATTTGCGGCTGAGCTCGATATCGAGGTGGAGGAGGAAGTTCCGATGGACGACTACCCGCGCATCAAATGCAACATTTCACAAGTCGATGGATCGAAGATCTATCACCTGCCGTTCGATCAGCAGTATGACTCCACTGTCATCGAGCATGCCCGAGGCGAGCGATGGGTTCAAGCTGTCGAGGAGGCGGAGGCTCTTGGATTTCGACGAGCCCTCCGCTGGCGCGGAGGCAAGGGTGTTTGAAGATTAGATTCGGTCCATCGTCGCGACCGCGCCGTGCAGAGTGCCGCTAGGATCGCCGAAATGCCAGCTCGGGGACGGATCGACTACGAAATGGCCGGAATCACCTCTGTGGTTAAGAAGGGTGAGTACCGGGTGCCCATCTACCAGCGCTCATACGCATGGGAGACATCGGAGGTCGATGAATTTTGGGAAGACATCAAGGGTGCGCTTGACGCAGACGAGCCCGACTATTTTCTCGGCACGCTGGTCCTCACTCCGCACGGCGATGAAAAGCGGATAACGATCATCGATGGCCAGCAACGACTCGCGACGACAACACTTTTCATTGCGGCGCTTAGAGACGCATGGAAAGAACGTGGCGACGAGCCGCAGGCGAATGACATCCAGGATAAATACATTTCGACTTTCGATCGACGAGCGAGAGAACATGTACCTCGACTTGTTTTGAACGAAGAGGACGACCCATATTTCCGTGCGCTTGTGGTTGATTCGACAGGCCCTACTGCGAAGCGTGAATCCCATGAACGTCTGGAAAATGCTTTTGAAAACCTCAAAGGCAAGATTGACCTGGACCTCTCCGAGCATGGCAAGCAGGCGGACGAACGGCTGCTCAGGTGGCTCGACTTTCTTGACGACCAAGCGCTAGTCATCACCGTGACAGTGCCGACCGAGGCCGATGCATTTGTCATTTTCGAGACGCTGAATGACCGGGGTGCGGACCTTACGATCGGCGACCTTTTGAAGAACTACCTGTTCATGCGATCAGGGAGCCGCCTGGATACTGTGCAAACGTCTTGGGTGTCAGCCCTTTCCGCTTTGTACGTCTCCGCGGAGAACGAACTGTTCGTGAGCTTCTTGAGGCACCACTGGAGTTCTAAACACGGCGCCGTGCGAGAGCGAGACCTCTATTCCAGCATCAAGCAACACATCACGAACCCCGCCCAGGCAGTCGAGTATGCCGACGAGCTTGTAGACGCAGCTCGTGACTATGCCGCGCTGCTGTCGGCGTCTCACGATTACTGGTCACAAAAAAATGGATTCAGTGCGACTGCGAAAGCAAATGTCGAAACTCTTCTCACGCTCGAACTCGAACAGAATCGTCCGCTTTTGCTTGCCGTGATGCGGCATTTTGAACGCAGAGAGATTCAGACGACAATGCATGCCCTAGTGAACTGGTCCGTACGTGGGATCATCGTCGGCGGGATCGGTGGCGGTCGTACCGAGCGAGCCTTCTGCGAAGCCGCCGTGGCAGTGCGTGCCGGCAAGATCAAGAAAACGTCGCAGCTACTAGAGCAATTGTCGTACATCGTGCCAGACGACGACACGTTCCGCGCGTCCTTTGCAACAGCACGGCAAACGAAAGCCAGTGTGTCTCGATACCTCCTACTAGTGCTCGAACGAGCGAAAGACGGCGACAGTGAGCCAGAACTCGTGCCGAACAGCAACCAGGATGAAGTGAATCTTGAGCATGTCCTTCCGCGAAACGCAAAAGAATCCGACTGGCCGTCGTTCAAGTCAGAGGAAATCTCTGCATGGGCAAACAGGATCGGAAATCATTGCTTGCTACGCAAGACTGAGAATGCGCAGATCGGCAATAAGCCGTGGTCAGACAAGAAGCCGATTCTTATGGCGTCCAGCCTCAAGCTGACCAGGATGGCGGGCAAAAAGAAAAATTGGACCCGCAAGGAAATCGGCGCTCGGCAGAATGAGCTCGCCGCGCTGGCAGTGAAGGCATGGCCGCGCGAGGTGCCGAAATGACGTTCGCGGTCGCAGCTGAGTGACGTTGGAGTCGCTTCTCTATGACATCCGACGAACGTCGAATGAGCGGTAATCACCGCCGGAGTGTTCGCGCTCAAGCGCTCGATAGATCGAGGCGCGCGAAACTCCGAGCGTTTCCGCCACGCTAGAAACGGTGTGTTTTTTGGTCCCGGAATCATCGCTGGCGTCGAGCATTTCACGAGCGGCTTCGAGCTTTCCAGTTGTCATCACCGTCGGACGTCCGCCGTGCCTGCCTCTGGCGCGAGCGGCGGCGAGGCCGGCGGATGTTCGTTCCGAAATCAAATCGCGTTCGAACTCAGCAAGCGAAGCGAACAGATGAAATGTCAGGCGGCCGCCCGGAGACGTAGTGTCGATCGATTCCTGAAGGGAGATGAATCCGACGCCGCGATCTTCAAGTGTCGTGACAACGTCGACCAGGTGCCGCAGTGAACGACCGAGTCTGTCGAGTTTCCAAACGACGAGAACGTCGTCGGCGCGCAAGTGATCGAGAGCCTTTGCAAGAGTTGGCCGAACGGCACCTGATCCAGAGACCCGACGTCGACGACGCTCTCCGTATTGGCGCTTCTGTCGCCAGAGCCGCAATTGCGCGGAGTGGGGGAGCGGACGAAATCACGCGGCAAATTCGCACTCTCGCAACGACTGATTGGCTATGCATCTCGATGGCGCGGGGCGCTCAATTGGGGGCCTTCACCGAGGGCTGGCGACTAACCCTGGACCTCGGGTTATGGGATGCGGACGCCAGCCAAAGACTCTCGCGAGAGGAGCTAGGTGTCCTGCTGGCTCTCTACGACACCTACCTCGCGCTGATGTATGTCATGTCGAGAGTGGGCGGGCTGTCTGCGTCAGAGGTGACAGAACTCCGTTGCACTGATCTTGCAAGCAACGGACGGTGGTTTAGTCGGCGTGGGGAACAACTCCAACTCCCACAGCAGATCCACTCTGTTGCGCGAGCATTCCTCATCGAATATGTCGATGGGCGTGCCGATGACAGCCGACTATTCCTATCTCGCAATGGCGAGTCGATGCGGCCCGCAGGCGTTCGCCAACGAATCAGCGCATTCTGCTCGCGCACCGCACTGCCTCAACCAAACGGGATGATCGCGATGCAAGCCTCAAGAGAGACCACGTTCCTTACTGAACTTCGACAGCTCAGAACGCAGGCCGCCGCATGACGGTTTCCCCAATACTTCATCGACGGATCGAGCTGCGAATGGGTGTACGTGAGCTCAGCAAGCGATCAAGGATCCTGCCAGGGGTTCTTCAGAACGCAGAACGCCGAGACACACTCGAGCACTTCACGATTGCGCAGATCAGACGACTCGGCGCTGCGCTCGACATGAACCTGTTTGATGTCTTGACAGCTCAAGATGACGCAAACCTTGCCGGCGAATCGCGCGCCGACGCGCTCTCGGAACTATCGGACACAGCACTGACGGTCCTTGCAGAGGCCTTCGACTTCGAACGCGAGACCGGTTACTCGTCGGAACTGGCGAACACCGAGCCACCACGGCCAGAGATTTCAGAGCTGCTCAAGAGCGGCGCTATGCAGATTTCGGCAGGGCGCGTCGTCATCAGCCCGGAAATTTCGTCTGGACTTGCGCATGTCAGCAAAGTGCCGCAGATGGCAGAGCGAGTCGCGAAATTCTCGCAAGAGATTTCTGCACGCATCACCAGCCTGCGAGTCTGACGCTCACCACCCGTTCGCATCGAAGTGAACTCCGTCGTTCGCAACGACGTGAACTTTCCGCAGCAGGCAGGCGACGCCCGACACGCGACGTAGGGCACCGCGCCGGAATTTTCACCTAACGCACGATAATTGACGTTATGTATAGCGATTAGTACAGCGTTAGCCATGTAAGTGACGGGCCACTTGTCGGGACTCATCACTTTGAGACAGGAATTCCACGAAAGCGAGATCGCAGAAGTTCACGAACCTGCGAATTCGCCGCTCTGTGTCGCGAACTTCACGAGGCGGTCAACAATCTCATCGGTGATTCCTGTGTCACGTCTCGTGCGAATCAGCAACGTTTCTGCCGGCCAGCCTTGTGCGAGCTCGCGGGCTGCGACAAGGTCTTTTCCGAGCGGGTCTCTGCATCTTCGCGCAACCGCCCAGAACTCGAGCGCATGCTCGACCAGCTGCGAGCCGGCGACCGAGTTGTCGTCTGGCGCATAGATCGCCTCGGCCGTTCATTGCGAGACTTGATCGACCTGGTCGGGTCCTTCGAAGAGGACGGCGTGAGCTTTGTTTCGGTGCAGGAGTCGATCGACACATCGAGTCCAGGCGGTCGTCTCATCTTCCACGTTTTCGCTTCTCTAGCCGAGTTCGAAAGTGAATTCAATCGGGAGCGCACACACGCAGGTCTTGCCGCGGCTCGCTCGCGAGGACGGCTCGGCGGAAGACCTCGCGCGCCTTCGACCTCACAGGTATCAGCTGCGAAGCAGTTACTTGAGTTGAAGTCCGAGGACGGCAGGGCAGTTCATACCGTCACCGGCGTTGCTGCGATGATGAACGTGTCGCGGCAACCCTTTACCGCGCCCTCGATAGAGACTCCGGACGGACTTGACCACCCCGTTGCTGGCTTCGCGATTGCTACAGCCGACCGCCGTACTAACGTCAAACTCCGTGTCGACTAGGTCAAGCACATCGTCCAAGTCCGCCAGGGTCAGGACCAAGAACACCAATCTCGTTGCCGCTAAAGCTGCCAAGAACGATGAGTTCTATACGCAATGGGCGGACATCGAACGTGAGATGAATGCCTACCTCGAGTTCGACCCCGATGTGTTTCGAGACAAAGTCATCCTGCTGCCGTGCGACGATCCAGAATGGTCAAACTTCGCGAAGTTTTTCGCGCTGCACTTCACGGACTTCGGGCTCAAGCGACTCATCTCAACCTCGTACGCTCCGGACAGCAATCCAGCGAAGATCAACTACCAGCCGACGCTCTTCGAGACCGAGGACCCGAAGTTCGACGCGACCAAGACACGCGTGAACGGCAAGAAATTCATGTTGGGGCCAGATGACCTCACCGGCGATGGCGTGGTCAACATCGAAGACCTCCAGTGGGAGTACCTCAAGGGAGATGGCGATTTCCGCAGTGCCGAGGTCACGGCGTTGCGCGACGAGGCCGACTTCGTCATTACGAACCCGCCGTTCTCGCTCTTCCGCGAGTTCCTAGCGTGGGTTACGGCGGCCGATAAAAAGTTCTCGATTATCGGTAATGAGAACGCTATTGCTTACAAGAACGTCTTCCAATTGATCAAGGGGAATCAGCTCTGGAAGGGCGCAACCGCGAACAGCACCGACATGGTTTTTGGCGTTCCCAAGGGCACGCCGGTCAAGGAGGCCGATCGCCTGAAAGCCGAGAGGCTCGGCTACCCATCGGATGATGAGCGTGATTACACGCGTCTAGGCAACTCCTGCTGGTTCACGAATATCGAACATGGTCGAAGGCACGAGCGCCTCCAGCTAATGACGATGGCCGACAACCTAAGGTTCAATAAGAGGCTGATCGCTTCGCTTGATGATGGTTCGAGTTACCAGCACTACGACAATTTTGACGCGATCGAAGTGCCGAGCACTGACGCAATTCCGTCTGACTACCCAGGAGTAATGGGCGTTCCAATCACGTGGCTCGCTAAGTACAACCCGGACCAGTTCGAGATCCTAGGAACCGACGAGTCGGATCTCGAGCCCACGAAGGTATATCGGTCCAAGCGCAAGGTTGTGGATGGCGTCCCCGTCAAATCGAATACGGGATCTGGCGGAGGCTACATCCGCGTGGAATCGTTCGGTTCCGGCACCTATTTTGACGTGGGCTACCCGGTCAAGCGCATGTACAAGCGAATCTTCGTCCGCCATCGAAAGCGTTGACCGACCGTTGGAAACAGAACTCAAGCATTACACGGTCAAGCAAGTCGTCGAAGGCTTTGTTTTCAACGAGCTCGAAGGCAAGGGGCTATACGGGCTCGCCGGCGAGTTGGTGATCCAGCCGGAATACCAGCGGCACTACATTTATGGCGATGGCAGACGGGACGTAGCCGTCATCGACTCACTGCTCAAGGGCTACCCGCTGGGATTGATCTACTTCAACGTGGGCGGTGGGAGCGGAAAGCTTGAAGTGCTCGACGGCCAACAGCGGAGATTGTCCCGAACCCCGTGGAATTTCAATTCCACCGGTCCTCATCTGACATTCAGACAGCCGCCAGCGTATCGGCCGTGGCTTCCGTTGCAGTGACAGGGACCGTTGCGGCAATGACCGCGTGTT